>DCFV01000091.1:0-19286 GCA_002314435.1 Acidobacteriaceae bacterium UBA1795
TGCCGATTCCGCGCGGCATTCTCTCCACGATCTATGTGCGCTTCCGTCAGCCGCAAACGCGCACAGGCTTGCTGCAGATCTATCACGAATTCTTCACCGGCAGCCCGATGGTGCGGATCTACGAAAACGCGCTGCCGCAGATCCAGTATTCAGTGAGAACCAGCTACGCCGACATCGGCTTCCAGGTTTCGGCAGATGGGCGACGGGCAGTGATCGTCAGCTGTCTCGACAATCTCTTGAAAGGTGCATCCGGACAGGCCGTGCAGAATCTTAATGTCATGCTGGGCTGGGGTGAAGCGGAGGGGCTTGAATGAAGTATGTCGTAAAACTCGGTGGTGCGGGCCTCGAAACTCCGTCGCTGCTCGAAGGATGCGTACGCGCCATCGCTGAACTGGTCCGCGACGGCCACCAGGTTGCCGTGGTGCATGGCGGCGGCGTGCAGCTGACGCGCACGCTCAAGGCGCTGGGCAAACAGAGCGAATTCATCGCAGGCCTGCGCGTCACCGATGCAGAGACGCGCGATGCCGCGTTGATGGTGCTTGCCGGTAAGGTGAACAAGAGTCTGGTGGCCGCTTTCGGCGCGCTCGGCCAGCCTGCGGTCGGGCTCTCTGGCGGAGACGGTCTGATGTTTCGCGCGCGCAAGAAGCGCACCGCGCCAGACCTCGGCTTCGTGGGCGAGATTGCATCAAGCGACCCGCGCTGGCTCGAGGCCATCTGGCAGTTGAACGGTGTGCCGGTGATTTCATCTATGGCGCTCGGCTTTGACGGCGAGTACTACAACATCAACGCCGACGAGATGGCAGCGGCCTGCGCCACGGCCTGCCACGCCGATGCGCTCGTCTTTCTCACCGATGTGCCCGGCGTCAAGGGTTCAAACGGCGAGATACTCCGATGGCTCTCCATCGATCAGATCGCCGAGATGGCCAAGAGCGCCATCATTACCGGCGGCATGCTGCCCAAGCTGGGCGCCTGCCGCGAGGCTTTACTTAATGGCGTGAAGCGCGTGCGCATTCTGCCTGCTGAAGCTGCCGCATCCCTGCCCGACCTGTGCAGCTCTCGCGTAGCCCATGGCACTGAAGTGATGGTTGCCTGAGGAGATTGGAAGTGACGAAACTCGATCAAATTCGTGCCGCCGAGTCACGGCTCCTGCTCTCAACCTACGAACGGAACCCGATTCTGTTTGTCGGTGGTGAGGGCGTACATATCATCGACGAAAACGGTGAGCGCTATCTCGATCTTCTCAGCGGCATCGGCGTAAACGCGCTCGGTTATGGCCACCCCGCAATCGAAGCCACAATTGCCCGGCAGAGCCGCGCGCTCATCCACACGTCGAACCTCTTCTATCACGAGGGGCAGGCAGAGCTTGCGCTGCGTCTGACCGAGCACATGGGCCTCGACCGCGTCTTCTTCGCCAACACTGGCACAGAAGCCTGGGAGGGTGCGCTCAAGCTTGCGCGCGCTCACGCGGGTCTGCTTCGCAGCGAAGGCAAGACCATCGGCACCAAGTTCCTCGCACTTGAGCAGAGCTTCCACGGCCGCACCTTCGGTTCAGTTTCAACGACCTACAAGGCGAGGTACCGCGAGCCCTTCGGCCCCGTCGTCCCCGGGGTTGAATTCGTCCGTTTCAACGACATTGCCGATCTGCGCGCCAAGTTCTCGAATGAAGTCTGCGCCATCCTCGTCGAGGCGATTCAGGGAGAAGGCGGCGTCCGTCCTCTCACTCAGGAGTTCTTCGCCGAGGCGCGCGCACTGGCCAGTTCCACCGGCGCTCTGCTCATCGTTGACGAAATCCAGGCGGGCCTGGGCCGCACCGGTAAATGGTGCGCCTATCAGCACTACGGCATCCAGCCCGATGTGACCACGCTGGCCAAGCCCCTTGCCGGAGGCATCCCGATGGGCGCACTCCTTTGTACGGAAGAGGTTGCACGCGCAATCCATGCAGGAATGCACGGCACAACATTCGGCGGTGGCCCGCTCGCCTGCGCCGTCGCCAACACCGTCATCGACACGATCGAGAAGGATAACCTCCTCGCGAATGCGACCGAGGTCGGCGACTACTTTCAGGCGAAGCTCCGCGACCTCGCAAAGCGTCATGAGGCGATCATCGATGTGCGCGGCAAGGGCCTGATGATTGCCGCGGAACTCGACTCCGCGGAACTCGCCAAGCTCACTGTCGAGGAAATGCTGAAGCGGCACATCCTGATCAATTGCACCAGCGATACGGTATTGCGCTTCCTACCGCCCTACATTCTCAAGCGAGAGCACGTCGACACTGCCGTCACCGCTCTCGACGAAATATTTACCGCGCATGCGTCGCACGCAGCAGCACAGCCTGCAGGAGGACATAACCGTGGCTAGCAAATCCACTATCGAACTCGAAGTTCCCGTGCACAAGGATCAGGACATCCTGGCCGCAGCAGCACGGCTCGCAGGCGAAGACCTGTGTTCCATCGCTGATCTCTCCAGCGCTGAAGTGCGCGCAATCCTCAAGCTGGCCCACGACGTCAAGCGCAATCCGCGCGAGTATCGCCACGCGCTCGACGCCAAGCAGATGGTGCTCATGTTTGAGAAGGCGAGCCTGCGCACTCGGCTCAGCTTCGAAGCGGGAATCAACACCATGGGCGGCAACGCCATGTTCTTCGACCAGACCAACTCACCGCTGGGCGAGCGTGAGTCGATCTCCGATGTGGCACGCAACGTCGAGCGCTGGGTCGATGTGATCGTGCTGCGCACCTACGCCCACGACACCGTCACCGAGATGGCAGCCAACGCACGCGTTCCCGTCATCAATGCCCTCTCCGACTTCGAGCATCCATGCCAGGCGCTTGCCGACTTCATGACGTTGCAGGAGCACTTCGGTACGGTGACGAACCTGAACTTCACTTACGTGGGCGATGGCAACAACGTCTGCCACTCGCTCATGCTGACTGGCGCGCAACTCGGTGCAAACGTCACCGTGGCAACGCCGCGCGGCTACTCGCCGGACATCGAAATCGTCACCATTGCACGCGACATTGCGCAGGCCAACAACTGCGAACTGCGGCTGCTGCAGGACCCGCAGGCCGCCGTCGAAGGCGCCGACGCAGTTTACACCGATGTGTGCGTCAGTATGGGATTCGAGCATGAGTCCACCAAGCGCGCGCCCATCTTCCGCCCTTTCCAGGTGAATGAAGCGCTCATGCAGAAGGCTTCTCCCAACGCTGTCTTCATGCACTGCCTGCCCGCACGCCGCAATGAGGAAGTCACCGATGCGGTCATTGACAGCCCGCAGTCCATCGTCTTCGATCAGGCCGAGAATCGCCTGCATGCTCAGAAGGCTCTGCTTCTCCTCCTGCTCGGCGGACTTGCCAACGCTGCAACCTTCCGCGGCGAACAGGCATAAGAACGGCAACTCGTACAGCAGCTACCGTAAGGAGACAGCGAAGTGAAAATGTGGTCGGGCCGCTTTCGCGAGCCGCTTGATGCGGAGTTCGAGCAGTGGCAGCGTTCTATCGTCTTTGACTGGCGGCTTCTCCAGCAGGAGGTTGCTGCTAGCAAGGCTCATGCCTCCGCCCTTTGCGCCGCCGGCGTGCTCACAGCGCACGAGGCCGGAGAACTGCGCGCAGCTCTTGACTCCATTGCCGCAGCGCACGCCACCGATGAGGGTAAGGAAGAGGTGCGTACGCATCCCGCCGCGGAGGATATCCACCACTTTGTCGAATTGTCGCTCGTTGACCGTGTTGGTTCGCTCGGACTCAAGCTGCACACCGGCCGCAGCCGCAACGAGCAGATTGCAACGGACCTTCGCCTCTATGTTCGCGAGCAGATCAACGCCGTCGTTAAGGGCCTCGCAGCCTGGTGCCAAGCCCTGCTTGCACAAGCTGAAAGCGCCGGAGATGCAGTCATGCCAAGCTACACGCATCTGCAGCGTGCGGAGCCTGTCCTGGTCGCGCATTGGCTACAGGCATATGTAGAGATGGCTCTGCGCGACGCAACGCGTTTGCAGGATTGCGCCGCACGACTGAACTATTGCCCGCTAGGCTCTGGAGCTGTGGCCGGAGCCACCCTCGCGCTCGACCGGACCATCGCCGCGCATGAGCTGGGCTTTACCGCGCCCACACCCAACTCAATGGACGCGACCAGCGATCGCGACTTCATTCTCGAATACCTGCAGTCGCTAACCTTTGTCGGGCTGCACCTGAGCCGCTTCGCTGAGGAAATCACCCTCTTCGCTACGGCGGAGTTCGGATTTGTCCTGTTGCCGGAAGCCTTTTCGACTGGCTCAAGTGCGATGCCGCAGAAGAAAAACCCGGATCTCACCGAGCTGCTGCGTGCCAAGGTGGGCCGGATTCACGGAGCGGCGGAGACCGTGACACTGCAGTTGAAAGGTCTGCCTCTCGCCTACAATAAGGACATGCAGGAGACTCAGGAGCCGGCATTCGCCGTCGAATTCGTGCCGCAGATGCTGACGCTTGTAGCGCGCTTCACCGCAGCGCTCCAGTTCAGTTTCGCGCGCATGGGTGAAGCTGCGGAGTCCGGCTATCTGAACGCGATGGCTGCTGCAACTTATCTCGTGCATAAGGGCGTGCCCTTCCGCACCGCGCATGAAAAAATTGGCCACGCCGTTCGCTTTGCCATCGACAAAGGCGTGGAACTCGGCGAGTTGTCGCTCGATGAGCTGCGCCAGTTCGGCGAGGAGTTCGATCGCGATTTCTTCGCGGCAGCTACGGTAGAGGCGACGCTCGACTGCCACGACGTTCTGGGCGGCACTGCGCGCACGCGCGTGCGCCAGGCTCTGGTGGAAGCATCCCGGCGTGTACGCGCACTCACGCAGGAGGTTGTCCATGTTGGTGCGTAAGGCGCTGCTACAGGACGCCTCGAACGTCTACGACCTGGTCAACTCTCTCTCCGGCGACGGCACTTTGCTCAAGCGCCACTTCGCGGAGATTTGCGAGAACATCCGTGACTTCACAGTCGCCGAGTCTGATGCTGGCGTCTTCCTCGGATGCGGCGCCCTGCACCTGTACGGGCCGCATCTTTCTGAGGTTCGCTCCATCGTCGTCAAGCCTGAGGCCAAAGGCCAGGGCGCAGGCGGCCGCATTCTGGGCGCTCTGATCGAGGAAGCCGAGCAACACGGAATTCAATCTGTCTGCCTGTTTACGCGGATCCCTGACTTCTTCTTCAAGTTCGGCTTCCGAACTGTGGAAGACAAGGCCGAACTACCGGACAAGATCTTCAAGGACTGCCAAAGCTGCCCGCGTCTGCATCGTTGCGACGAAGTCGCAATGGTCCGCGGCCGCATTCCCCGCATTTCAATTCTTGGCCCAAGGCACGAGGCACAGGAGTTGGTTCGTCTGCTTGGCTAATGTGTTGAAGCGGCGTGTTCACAATGTTACGCCGCTTCGCCATCTTCGCCTCAGACTCAAGCTTGTGAAGTGCGATTCCCTTCTCCGTCGACCCACCCTGTAAGTGCAGTCAGAAGCACAACGGCAATCGCCGCTTCCACCGGACGTGTCACCATGATGCGCAGCACAACAGCCCCCACACTCTCGCAGTACCCAAGCGCCGCGCACGTTCTCCAGCTCAGCATGGAATAGACGCCTAGATAGCCAAGCGCAACCACGGCTTGAAGCGCGACTTGCATTCGCTGCGATCTGACGAACAGAAACACCAGAAAGCTGCAAGCGGGAATCGCGCAGTACAGCACGGCCCACAGCGTGTTAAAACGCAAATCGACTGCCCACAGCGAGTAGAACCCATGCATGGAAACAACCATGCTCAACACCCCGGTCAGAGCGCGGCAAAAGAGCCATGCGCCTTCTCGCAAGTTCATCATTCTTTGCTGTCTCCGCGACGTTCCCTTTGCACGGACCCATCCAGAATTGCCGCGGCCACCACAACCTGTCCATAGCTCAGGCCTCCATCTCCGGGACTCACGCGGAGATGCTGGTAGACTGCGAACCCCTCAGCATGCAGCCCCTCGCGCAGCAGCCGTGCCAGTCTTCGATTGTGCAGGCATCCGCCACTCATCACCACTTGCTTCGCTCCACTGCCCGCACGCGCCCGCACCGCAGCCTGCACAAACGCCGCGGCGATGCCTGCATGGAACCGTGCAGCGACGCGTTCCTTGCACATACTGGAATCCAGATCAGCAAGCAGTTCTGACCAAAGCTGGACAACACGAATGAGCGCGGGCCGACCCCGTTCAAAATCCCCGTCGATCAGCTCCGTCGCATAGCCGGACACATCCGGCTCGTCGATCGCAATGCCTTCGAGTTCAATGGCCGCCTGCGCCTCATAATCCACCACGCGCCGTTGCAGAACCACAGCCGCCACCGCGTCGAAGAGCCGGCCGCAGCTTGAAGTCAATGGCGAGTTAATGCTTCTCTCCATCATGCGCAGTAACAGACGGGCGTCCTTCGAACTCGCGCCGACCAGGCTCGATATCTCCGGCGACGCCACATCGAACCCGGCTGTATGCAGCGCTCCCAGCGCCATGCGCCAAGGCTCCCGAATCGCCGCTTCTCCACCTGGCATCGGCGCGTACTCAAGGTGCGCGAATCGTTCGAAGCCACTGAGCCGGGCAATCAGCACCTCTCCGCCCCAGATGCGCCCGTCCGTTCCGTAGCCGGTTCCATCCAGGCTCAGTCCGATCACAGGCCCTGTAAGGCCATGCTCTGCCATGCACCCGGCAACATGCGCATGGTGATGCTGCACGGCATGTATCGGCAATCCCCGCTCTGCAGCCCATTGCTTCGCCCACGTAGTCGAAAGATAGCCCGGGTGCAGATCGTGGACGACACTGCGCGGCTCAATCTCAAACGTATGCATTAGGTGATCGAGCGAGTGCTTGAAGAACTCAAGTCCCGTGAGATTCTCCAAATCCCCCAGGTGCTGGCTTTGGTAAACAGACCGCCCACGCGCCAGCGCGAATACATTCTTCAGGTGCCCACCAACCGCCAGCAGTGGCGGCGTCTCAAAGGGCAACTCCAACCCCAATGGCACAAATCCGCGTGCACGGCGCACCAGTTGAGCAGATCCATCAACCACCGCCGCAACCGAGTCGTCGCAGCGCTGCAGAATCTCGCGATTGTGCATCACAAACACATCCGCTATCCTGCCCAGCCGCGTGCGCGCCTCATCGTTGTCGATGGCGATCGGCTCTTCGCTCAGATTCGCCGAGGTCATCACCAGTGCGCGCACACGCGCATCGGTAAACAACAAATGCTGCAGCGGCGCGTAAGGGAGATAGGCCCCCAGCCACGGAATACCCGGCGCGACCGACGCAGCAATCCCGTTCTTCACACAGGCCCGCGCCAGCACAATGGGCCGGGCCGGGGTCTGCAGCAGCGCCTCTTCTTCCGGCGTTAGCTGACACAAAGCACGAGCCGCCTCCATGTCTCGCACCATCACGGCCAGCGGTTTGCCATAGCGATGTTTGCGCGCACGCAACCGCGTCACGGCCGCTTCATTGGTCGCGTCGACGCACAGGTGGAACCCCCCGATGCCTTTGATAGCGGCAATCTCACCGCCAACCAGCCGTTCAATCGCGTCGGCAATCGGATCGTGGACAAGGATTCGATTGCCCTCTGGCGACTCAAGCCAGACCCGAGGGCCGCACTCCCAGCAGGCATTGGGCTGTGCATGAAATCGCCGATTCAGCGGATCATCGTACTCCGCCTGGCACGCAGGGCACATGGGAAACACCGCCATCGAGGTCTGCGGGCGGTCGTAAGGAATACGCCGAGTAATGGTGAAGCGGGGACCGCAGTTGGTGCAGTTCAAGAATGGATAGCGAAACCGCCGGTCGCCAGGGTCCAAAAGCTCGCGCAGGCAGTCCGCGCAGGTAGCCGCATCCGCCGGAATTCCGGTACTTACCTGCCCCTTCACCTGGCTTGAAACAATGCGAAAACCTGACTCGCGCTTAACCGGCAGGTCGCGGACAGCTACAGCATCAATCCGTGCCAGCGGCGGCAACTCAGCCGGCAACCGAAGCAGAAACGCGTCGATCCGCGCCGGCGGCCCTTCCAGTTCGATCGTCACGCCATCCGTGTCGTTGCCGATCGATCCGGCAAGCCCCTCTTCCGTCGCCAGGCGGTAGACAAACGGACGAAATCCAACCCCCTGCACCACGCCGCGCACCAGCACACCGCGCCGCATACGCGCATCCTGGGAGTTGGATTCAGTCTGGCAGTCTGGGCTCAAGCGGCGTCGCCTCGCATCGCAGTCAAAAGAATAGCGTATGCGCCAAATGCGCGGCCCGAGAGGAGAGGTACCCGCGCTTGAGTGACATACAGCACGCCAGCGGAACGTCGTCTGCTCTATACTGGGCTGCGTGACACCGTTCCTCGGAGACTGGAAACTTGATGCCGCTCTCGGCTCCTGCCTGGTGCTGGGGCTCCGTCATGGCTTCGACTATGACCATCTGGCCGCCATCTCCGACATCACGGCAGTGCAACGCAGCTGGTGGAAAGGCCTCCGTCTGGGCATGACCTATGCCCTCGGCCACGCCTTTACCGTTGCTGCACTGGGAGTTGCGGTCCTGCAACTACATCTGGGACTACCCGAGGGAATCGATCACTGGACCGAGCGTCTCATCGGTCTCACCCTCATCGTGCTGGGCATCGGCGTCGTCGCCGGCATTCTGCGCAAAGATGCGCACGGCCACACGCACAGCCGCATCGAAAGCCGCCTGGCCATCGCCATCAACGGTGTGCTCTGGATGACCTGGCGTGCGCGCCGCCTCCGGAATCCATCAGCCCCCAAACCGGAGCGCTTCCGCTGGATCTACAGCGGCAAGTCAGTTTTTCTCATCGGCGTGCTGCACGGCGTCGGGGCAGAGACTCCCAGCCAGCTTGCGCTCTTCTTCTTGACCGCCAATCTGGGCGGCACCTCGCGTGGCATGCTCGGCCTTGCAGCCTTTGCGGTCGGCCTGGTAGCAATGAACGCGCTCATGACCGCATCGATGGGCGGCGCCTTCCGCGCCACTGGGCAGCACCCGCGCTTTTACTACGCAATCGCATGGACAGGGGCCATCTATAGCTGCGGCATCGGACTCATCTTCCTGCTTGGCATCTCGGACAAGCTCCCATCCCTTAGTTAAGTCGCTCCGCCTGCGGAGACCTCCAGAGCTTCCAGCGCACGCTCTTCATCGATCGCCTGCAAGATCGCGCCTTCTTCGATCAAATGAAATGAATTCGGCGCGTCCACCTGGCCCCGTCGCTCCTCTGCCCGCGCCAGCAGCCCTAGCTCTTCCTTGTCCACCACGCGGATGCCTTTGGCAGCGATGCGTTCGTGAATCTGCTCCACGCTCATCGTTCCCGGATCAGCCACTGTGCTCAGATACCCCAGCGCACGCTCCGCTCCTGCCTCTCCGTCGTGGCGCGCCAGTCCGGCCAGCCCGGTGCTGGCCCTGCGCGCCCATCCCATCACAAATTGACCGGGGTGCACGCGCCCTTCCGCCGGATCCCACACCTCGTAGGAAGCTGCATCCGGCTGTTCTGCCGGCTTCACTGCAAAGCCCTCCGGCCCCATCGGCAGCCCGATTCCCGGGTCGTGCCGGTCGCCAATCGCAAACAACACAGTGTCGACATCCAGCACCGCCTGCTCATCGGTTGCGCGCGCCGCGACGCTGCCGTCCGCATTCTGCACCAGCTCGTTATCGGCAAGGATGAGCAGCTGCACACGCCCTTCGCGGTTCGGCACAAACGCTTTGGGTGAGGAGAGGAAGCGGAAGCGAAGCCTGGGCACTGCCGGCTCGCTTCCCACCTCGTCCAGATGCGGAAAGTGCTTTGCAATCACCGTATCCGGTGCGGCGTCCTGTCCTACACGCGCACAGCGGGCGCGTACGCGTTCCAGTTCTGTAACAAGCTCTCTGCGCGAGATATACGGCTCTACGTGCTCGATTTCCTTCGCGTCAAACTTCACGTCCAGCGGGCCGCGCCGCGCCACAATCACCACGCTCTGCGTATGCTTGGCAGGCTTGTCTTCCAGCAGCCAGCGAGCTACATCAATGGCCACGTTGCCCACGCCCACCACAGCAATGTGCCGATGCGTTGAAAAATCACGGCTCACGTGCGATTCAAGCTGGTTGTAGTGATAGACATAATCCTTGGCCGCGTACACGCCATAAGCGTTCTCGCCCTGCAGCCCCAGCTTCTTGGCTCCCTGCGCGCCCGAGGCAAACAGAATCGCCGCCGGACGGAACGATTCCAACTCGGCCAGCGAAAGGTCGTAGGACTCACCAATCTGCACGTGGCCAAAGTAGTGCACATTGGGCAGGGCTAGCGCCTGTTCGAACTGCTTCCGCAGCCCGGACTTCATCTTGGTCTTCAGAGGATAAATGCCGTATTGCGCCAAACCACCGGGCCGGATATCGCGATTGAACACGCAAACCTCATAGCCTGCCAGCGCCAGGCGGCGCGCTGCAAACATGCCGGCGGGGCCAGCACCCACCACGAAGACACCCTTCATTCCCAACCTCCGTCGAATCCGCGTCCGGCTCGCCCATGCCCAGGGGAGGACACCAGCAGCCTGTTACAACGCCGTGGGCCATTATTGCAGCTTGCCTTCATGTCTGAGAATTCACTTACTTTACCCGCCTAACCAACACGCGCTGTCTCTAAATTATTCCACCAGATGGGATCGTCTCCCGCACCTCGTGACGAGTATCACGGATTGATACGGCCTCGCAAACGTAGAACAAAGCTAGACTATTCGCAGAATTTCGAAGCATGATTGAAGCGCATTCGAAATCTGGGTCGGGAGGAACTGTGCCAGCATTCGCACCACCGCCGCTACCTAGCGACGACAAACGTTGGAAGATCGTGAACGGCACGATGCGCAAAAATGGCTTCGCCCGTCACGCGTTAATTGAAACCCTCCACACTGTGCAGTCATCGTTTGGATACCTCGACGATGACGCGATCCGCTTTGTGGCCCAGTCGCTGCGCGTGCCTCTCAGCCAGGCCTACGGTGTGGTGACCTTCTATCACTACTTCAGCCTGAAACCGCCCGGCAAGCACACCATGACCATCTGCACCGGCACCGCCTGCTACATCAAGGGCACAGACAAGCTGGTGGCCTCGGCCGAGGAACATCTCAACATCGCACACGGGCAAACCACCAGGGACGGCAAGATCAGCCTCATGACTGCGCGCTGCGTCGGTGCCTGCGGCCGCGCCCCTGTGGTGCTCACGGATGGTGAGTTGCAGGGCCAGATGAACGGCGAGCAGATGCTCGAACAGCTGGAAAGGTGGGCGGTCGAATGAACATCGAAGAATTGGAACAGATTGCCGAATCCGTCTGGCTTGAGAACGACAAGTTCGATCAGGAAATCAACGTCTGTATGGGCACTGGCTGCCTGAGCCAGCACTCAGATCAACTGAAGGATGCGCTCGCCAAGGCGGTCACGGCATCGGGAAAGAACGCTTTCGTGCGTCGCACCGGGTGCATGGGCTTGTGCGCAGCAGGTCCTCTGGTGCTGGTCGACCCCGATGAAATCCTCTACCAGCACGTCAACGCGAGCCACGCAGAAGCTGTGGTTGCGAGCCTCGGTGCCGAGCCGGTAAAGGAACTGCAGTGCGACCTGCGCGAACACTTCGATCAGCAGGTGCACGTGGTCCTCGAGAACTCCGGCCACATTGACCCTGAGAGAATTGACGACTACATCGCTCGCGATGGCTACCTGGCGCTGGTCACTGCACTGACGGAAATGAAGCCGCAGGATGTGATCAAGCAGATCACCGAGAGTGGCCTGCGCGGCCGTGGCGGCGGCGGTTATCCCACTGGCCTCAAGTGGGGCACAGTCGCCAAGGCAGGCGGTGACGTCAAGTACGTCATCTGCAACGGCGACGAGGGCGACCCCGGCGCATTCATGGATCGCAGCGTACTTGAAAGCGATCCGCAGCGTGTACTCGAAGGCATGGCCATCGCGGCCTATGCCGTGGGCGCCAGCAAGGGCTACGTCTATGTGCGTGCTGAATATCCTCTGGCGGTTTCTCGCCTCACGGCCTGCCTGCGCGATGCGCGCCGGCGCGGCCTGCTGGGCAACAACATCTGCAACACACCTTTTAACTTCGATGTGGAGATTCGTCTCGGAGCAGGCGCCTTCGTCTGCGGCGAAGAGACAGCGCTGATCGCCTCGATTGAAGGCCGGCGGGGAATGCCGAAGCCGCGTCCGCCCTATCCCGCTGTAAGCGGATTGTGGGGACGCCCCACCCTCATCAACAACGTGGAGACGTTCGCCAATATCGCTCCGATTCTGCGCAAGGGCGCCAAGTGGTTCGCCAGCCAGGGCACAGAAAAGAGCAAGGGCACCAAGGTCTTTGCACTAACCGGAAAGATCACCAACACCGGCCTCGTCGAAGTACCCATGGGCATCACTCTGCGCAAGATCATTGAGGGCATCGGTGGTGGCGTGCCGGATGGCCACAAGTTCAAGGCCGTGCAGACCGGCGGTCCTTCCGGCGGCTGCATTCCAGAAGAGCACCTCGATATCGAAGTCAGCTACGAGTCGCTCATTCAAGCCGGTTCCATGATGGGCTCCGGCGGCATGATCGTCATGGACGATACATCCTGCATGGTCAACGTCGCGCGCTTCTTCATTGAGTTCTGCATGACCGAGTCGTGCGGCAAATGTATTCCCTGCCGCGCGGGCACGGCGCAGATGTACACCCTGCTGACGCGCATCTGCACCGGCGCCGGCACAATGGACGACCTGAACCTTCTGGTCGACCTCTGCGGCACCATCAAGGAGACCAGTCTCTGCGGTCTCGGCCAGACTGCGCCCAACCCGGTGCTCAGCACGCTGCGCTACTTCAAGAACGAGTACATCGAACACATTATGCACAAGCGCTGTCCGGCCGGCGTGTGCAACATGAAGGCAGCTCTGGCCGCTGAACATGGTCTGGAGGTGTTAGCATGAGCGCCACCGTAGACGTAAAAACACTAGTCATCGACGGCGAGAATGTGAGCGCCCGTGCCGGCCAGACGATTCTCGAAGTCGCGAAAGAGAACGGCATCGAAATTCCCACACTCTGTCACCTTGACGGGTTGACCGATGTCGGAGCCTGCCGTCTCTGCATGGTAGAAATCAAGGGTCTCAACAAGCTGCTTCCTGCCTGCGTCGCCACCGTTGAAGAAGGCATGGAAGTCACCACCAAGTCCGAGCGGCTGCTGAAGCACCGCCGCACCATCCTCGAGATGCTGTTCGCAGAGCGCAACCACATCTGCTCGGTCTGCGTAGCCAACGGAAACTGTGAGTTGCAGGCACTCGCGCAAAGCCAGGGTGTTACGCATGTGCGGCTGCCTTATCGCAACCCCGAGCTTACCGTGGATGCCTCGCATGAGCGCTTCACCGCTGACCACAATCGCTGCATCCTCTGCACGCGCTGCGTACGTGTGTGCGCCGAAGTGGAAGGCGCCCACGTGTGGGACCTGATGGGACGCGGCATCGACACCATGATCATCAGCGACCTCCACGAGAACTGGGGCAGCTCGAGTTGCACGCGCTGCGGCAAATGCGTCCAGGCGTGCCCCACCGGAGCACTGTTCGACAAGAGCAAGATCGGTGCGGATCAGCCGAAGAATCCTGACTTCCTGCCGTATTTGAACATGATGAGGGAGGCGCAATGAGCAAGTTGAAACTCGCAACAGTTTGGCTGGACGGATGTTCCGGCTGTCACATGTCGTTCCTCGACATGGATGAGCGGCTCCTTGCCCTGGCCGAACTGGTCGATGTCGTCTACAGCCCCATCGTGGACACCAAGGAATTCCCGGACCAGGTCGACATTGCCCTCGTGGAGGGTGCAGTCGCTTCAGTGGACGACGAAAAGAAGATCAAGAAGATTCGCGCCCACTCCAAGCTGCTGGTCGCCATGGGCGACTGCGCCATCGCTGGCAACGTGCCTTCGATGCGCAACCCCATCGGACCAACGGCCATTTTGGAACGCGCCTACATTGAGAACGCGGATGAGCAGCAACAGATTCCCTGCATCGTCGTACCTCAACTGCTGCGCACGGTGCGTCCCATCCATGAATTCGTCAAGGTGGACGTCTATCTGCCCGGCTGTCCGCCTTCGGCCGACACCTTCCACACGGCGTTGACTGCGCTCGTAACTGGTGAGCCGCTGGACATTCCGGCCCTCACACGATTTGGAGCCTGACCTATGAGCCAGACCATCACAATTGATCCAGTAACCCGCCTCGAAGGACATGGCAAGATCACCGTCTATCTCGACGACCAGGGCAACGTCGAGAATGCCCAGTTCCATGTCACCCAGGTGCGCGGCTTTGAGAAGTTCTCTGAGGGCCGGCCGTTCTATGAGATGCCCAGCCTCATGGCGCGCATCTGCGGCATCTGCCCCGTCAGCCACCTCATCGCCTCAGCCAAAGCCTGCGAAGCCATCATGTCCGTCCGGATTCCGCATACCGCCGCGCAGTTGCGGCGCATGCTCAACCTGGCGCAGATGATCCAGTCGCACGCGCTGAGCTTCTTCTATCTCTCCTCGCCCGACCTGCTTCTGGGCATGGAATCCGACCCCGCCACGCGCAATCTCTTCGGCGTGGTGGGAGCCAACCCACAACTCGGTCGCGGTGGCGTAGCCCTTCGGCGCTTCGGCCAGCACATCATCGAGCTGCTCGGCAAGAAGCGCATTCATCCCGGCTGGGTGATCCCCGGCGGCGTCACCGAGCCGCTGGAGCAAGCCAAGCGAGACGAAATCCTCGGTATGATTCCTGAGGCCTATGCCAACATCAAGCTGGCTCTCGACTGGTATAAGCAGATCGCCGACTCCTTCAAACCGGAGGCGGACGTCTTCGCCAACTTCCCGTCGTTGTTCATGGGGCTCATTAACGAAGACGAATCAGTCGAATTCACAGATGGCGCGCTGCGGCTCATCGATCCGCGCGGCGGCATCGTGGCCGACGGCATCACGTCCAATCAGTTCCCTGAGGTAATCGGCGAAGCTGTCGAGCCGTACAGCTACACCAAGTTCGCCTATTACAAGCCGCTCGGCTACCCCGAGGGAAGCTATCGTGTAGGCCCTCTGGCTCGGCTCAACATCGCCCAGTCCATGGGCACGCCTCTGGCCGACATCGAGTTGAAGCAGTTCAAACAACTCGCCCTCGGACCGGTGCAAAGCTCGTTCTACTACCACCACGCGCGACTCATCGACATCCTCTACGGCATCGAGAAGATCGAGCAGATCCTCACCGACCCGCTCATCCTCGACAAGCATGTGCGCGCCACTGCCGGCGTCAACCGGCTGGAAGGCACGGGGCAGGCCGAAGCACCTCGCGGCACACTCCACCACCACTACAAGGTCGACGAGAACGGCCTCATCACCTGGGCCAACCTCGTCATTGCCACCGGACAGAATAACAACGCCATGAATAAAGGCGTTCTGCAGGCCGCCAGGCATTACGTAAAGAACGGCAAGTTCACCGAGGGCATTCTCAACCGAGTAGAGGCCGTGGTCCGCACCTTCGACCCATGCTTGAGCTGCTCCACGCACGCCCTCGGGCAAATGCCACTGGCCATCTCGCTGGTCTCCTCAGACGGCGAGCTCGTTGACCAGGCCATTCGCTAAACCGGTTGGCTTGTATGAACACTGAAATCGCCCGGTGCCTCATCCTCGCTTGCGGCAACACGCTCCGCGAGGATGATGGCGTCGGGCCGTTTCTTGCTTCATGGGCAGAGGAGCGATTTTCTGCTTCCCCGAACGTCAGGGTCCTCATCCAGCATCAATGGACGCCTGAACTCTCGGCAGAAATTGCCGAGGCTCAAACTGTGCTCTTCATTGACTGCGCCGTGAATTCCATACCGGGGTCGGTCACCTTGGCCCCAGTCGAGGCGGCAGCGGAGACTCCTCGCCTGTTCACGCATCATCTCGACGCCACCGCATTGCTCGCCCTTGCCCGCGACTACTACAGCGCACAACCCGGTCAGGCTCTTCTTCTCACCATCGGTGCGGCATCGCTTCAGCTTCGAGAAGCATTCAGCGATACCGTGAGCGCTGCACTTCCTGAGGCGCAGCGCACACTGGAAGAAGCTGTCTTATCTCTCCTTGATACCGCCCGTCAGCGCAAGTAGCCTGTCAGTTTGAAGCTGTACGCATAGTCGCCTTTGAGCAGCCCATGCAGCGCGATGCGCACCTGATCGCCCGCTGCCTTTACGCTCAGTTCGTGTGCATCACCGAGTTGTGTGATCGCAATACCCTGCTTTGCAGGCAAATCGACCAGCGTGATGGTCTCCGCCTTGGGCTTGCCGAGAACCGTCACGTAAAGGTCATCTCCTTTGCGCGTGAAGCGCAGATCGTCGCCCTCCGCGCTCTTCCCTACCGCCCGCGTCCAGGGTGTCGTGTCGAAAATAGCTTCGCCGTTCTGAGCAAGCCATGCGCCCAGCGCCTTCAGCCGTGACATCTGCACCGGGGGAATCGTCCCGTCTGCTTCCGGCCCCACATCGAGCAACAGATTGCCATTCTTGCTCACAATGTCAACGAGCAGCGCAATGAGTTCGGCAGGTGCGATCGTCTCCGCCTCGCCTTCCGCGCGGTTGTAGCCAAAAGAACGACCCAACCCGCGGCATTCCTCCCACTTCTTCTCGCTGATCTTGTCGAGCTTCTCGTATTCCGGCGAAGTGAAGTCCGCATGTTTGATGCCGAACCGGTCGTCAATCACCCCATCCGGCACAGCATTGTAGTAGTCCGCTTCCACGCCCAGCGCGTCGCCAGTCTTCGGCCAATCGATGTCGTTCCACAGCACCGCTGGATGATACTTCGTGATCAGCTCGTGGATCTGCGCATTGGCGTACTTGCCGTATGCCTCGCTCTCCGGTTTGACCGTTTCATAATCGGAGCTCGTCTGAATCGGCCCCGCATTAAATGTCCAGTCATAGCCGCCGGAGTAGTACAACCCCATCCGGAGACCCTGCTTGCGCACCGACTCGGTCAACTCGCCCACGATGTCCCGCTCAGAGTGCAACTGGCTCGCCTTCAGGCTCGGACTTGGGTTCGGTGTCGTGCTCGGCCACAGCGTGAAGCCCTCGTGGTGTTTGGTCGTAAGCACCACGTAGCGCGCGCCCGCGCTCTTGAACGCCTCAGCCATGGCATCCGGGTTCCACTTCTTCGACTCACGATTGAAGTCGGGGACAAAATCGTAGTATCCAAAGTTGGCCCCGAAATGCTCCTTGTGATACGACTCTGTCGGCGAACCCGGAATCCGAAGCACGTTCAGGTACCACTCCGCGTACGGGTTGTACTTGATGTAATCGGCCGACGAGAAATCGTGGTCGGGGTGTGTGAGCGGCGCCCAGCCCGGAACGGAATACAGGCCCCAGTGGATGAAGATCCCCAGCTTCGCACCCGCATACCATTGCGGCAGGGGATGAGTGTCAAGCGACTCGATCGTCGGCTCGTAGTGTTTCGGCGTCTGTGCCGCGCACAGGCACGCAATGGATATCAAGGCAGCAACCAGTCCAACTCCTACCAGCTTTTTCCGCATACACATCCCCTGCAAATCATTCACACCGCATGATAACGATGCAGCGCTGGCTTGCCAACTTCTCCGCAAAAAACAGCGGCGGCTACACCGCTTCGGTGCGCCGCCGCTTTAGTTGTAATGATCGAATTGAACCTAGAAAGCCGCCATCGTCTGCCGCAGGCTATACGAGCTCAGCGTCTTGATGTAGTTGCCGCGATCGAACGGTGACGTATCCGGCACCGAACGACGGCTGAGGCAGCCACGCGTCTCCCACAACGATGTGTACTCGCGCTTCTCCAGCCAGTACTGCATATCCGCCAGCACGCGTCCAATGTGCTCGATGCCGTGGATGTGCAGTGCCGAAGCCATCATCGTCATGCTGCCGCCCGCCATAATGCATTTCAAGACGTCGTCCGCCGAGTGCACGCCGCCGGTCAGCGCAACGTCGATGTTGGTGTGCCCGTAGAGAATCGCAGCCCAATGCAGCCGCGGCAGCAGTTCCGAGGGCGTGGAGAAGTGCAGGGTTGGCCGCACTTCCAGCATCTCGATATCGAAGTCCGGCTGATAGAAGCGGTTGAACAAGACCACACCGCGCGCTCCCACGTCTTCCAGTCGCGCCACCAAGTGCGGAATCGAAGTGAACGACTGCGACAGCTTCACGGAAACTGGAACCTTGACCGCCTGGCAGACCTTCTCAACCAATTCCAGCGTCTGCAGCTCGATCTCGCTTGAAGTCTGGCTCCGATCCGTGGCCAACGCATAGGTGTTCAGTTCGATCGCATCTGCCCCGGCCTCTTCCATATCCTTGGCAAAACGCACCCACCCACCCGGCGTGTTGCCGTTCAGGCTGCCCAGGATAGGAATCTTCACCGCTGACTTGGACCGCCGCAGGTGCTCGAGATACACCTCGTGCGACATGCGGTAGTCGCTCTGCTCCGGAAGGTAATCCAACGACTCGGCAAAGGATTCAGTGCCGCGCGAAAGATCCTCGTCCAGAGCGCGTGACTCAAGCGCCAGTTGCTCTTCGAACAGCGACGTCAGCACGATGGCGGCGGCGCCGGCGTCCTCCATCCGGCGAACGTTATCGAGCGACTCGGAGAGCGGCGTCGACGAAACAACGATGGGGCCGTTCAGTTTGAGCCCGAGATATTGCGTAGAAAAGTCAATCATTCTTTGCCTCCGGCCTGCACAGCCGCCTTTTCATCTGCCTTAGCTACGGGAGCGATATGCGGAGTCTCGCCACGGCCCGGCATGGTAGCCCGCGCCGAGTAGACACGCCACTGGCGCTCCACGTCGTCCTGCGCTTCAGCAAGCAGCTTCGCTGCCAGCTCCGGGTTGCTCCGCGTCAGCATCGTGTAGCGCGCTTCGCGATACGTGTATTCCTTGAGCGGAATCGCCGGCGCCTTCGAGTCAAGCTGGAACGGATTCTTGCCTTCCTCGCGCAGGTCCGGGTTATAGCGCATCAGCGGCCAGTAGCCCGACTGCACAGCCAGCTTCTGCTGCTCCAGTCCATGCACCAGGTCGTAACCGTGTGCAATGCAGCTTGCGTAGGCGATGATGATCGACGGACCGTTGTGCGCCTCGGCCTCCTGGAAGGCCTTGATCACATGCGTGTCATTGCCGCCCAGCGCCACCCTGGCCACATACACCGAGCCGTAGCTCACCGCTTCCATCGCCAGGTCCTTCTTGCTGTTTGCCTTGCCGCTGGCGGCGAACTTCGCCACCGCACCGCGCGGCGTTGACTTCGACATCTGGCCGCCCGTGTTCGAGTAGACCTCGGTATCGAGCACCAGCACATTGATGTTCTTGCCAGAGCCGAGCACATG
>DCFV01000091.1:19557-20811 GCA_002314435.1 Acidobacteriaceae bacterium UBA1795
TCCAGACCGCCGAAGCCTATATCGTAAGCCCAGCCGTCACCGCCCAGGATCCACACGCTCTTGCGCACCAGCGTGTCGGCAATCGCCGCCAGGTTGCGCGCTTCTGAAGAATCGATGGTTGCCAGCTTCTCCTTCAGCACCTTCACCCGTTCGCGTTGCGCATTGATCTCGGGTTCGGTCTTCTGCGGAGAAGAGATAAGCTCAGACGCCAGCGTCTCTCCGATCGAACCCGCCAGACGTGTCACCAGCGATTCTGCAAACTCTTTCTGCTGGTCGAGAGCCAGGCGCATGCCAAAACCGAACTCGGCGTTGTCCTCAAACAGCGAGTTGCACCAGGTCGGTCCGCGGCCCTCCGCGTTCTTGGTATAGGGCGTGGTCGGAAGGTTGCCGCCGTAAATCGACGAGCAGCCGGTCGCGTTGGCAACATAGAGCCTGTCGCCGAACAGCTGCGTCATCAGCTTCACATAAGCCGTTTCACCGCAACCTGCGCACGCGCCCGAGAACTCAAACAGCGGCTGCAGCAGTTGCAGGTCCTTCACCTGGCTGTGCGAGATCTTGCTGCGATCTACTTCGGGCAGTGAAAGGAAGTACTCCCAGTTCGCGCGCTCGGCCTCGCGCAACGGCGCCTGCGGCGTCATGTTGATGGCCTTCTTGCTCGAGTCGCTCTTGCTCTTCACCGGGCAGACTTCGACGCACACGCCACAGCCCGTGCAATCTTCGGGAGCAATCTGCAGTGTGTAGAGATCCTCCTCCATTGCCTTCCACTTCGGCTTAGCCGTCTTGAAGGTTGCCGGAGCCTTTTTCGCCAGATCCGCTGTGAAGACCTTGGCGCGGATCACACCGTGCGGGCAAACCATGGCGCACTTGCCGCACTGAATACAGATTTCCTTATCCCACACAGGAATAAACTGCGCGATATTGCGCTTCTCGTACTGTGCCGTTCCTGTCGGGAATGCGCCGCCTGCAGGGATTGCGCTTACCGGCAGCAGGTCGCCCTTGCCACCGGCAATCTGTCCCAACACGTTCTGCACGAACTCCGGCGGATTGCCCGTGATGGCGCCTACGATGTCGAAGTTCGAATTGACCGCAGCCGGCACTGCGACCTTCTCCAGGTGTGCCAAAGCCGCATCCACCGCGGCAAAGTTCTTCTGCACAACCGCGTCGCCGCGCTTGCCGTAGGTCTTCTTGATGGCCTTCTTGATCTGCTCGATCGCTTCATCCTTCGGCAACACGCCGCTGATGGCGAAGAAGCAG
>DCFV01000091.1:21075-21404 GCA_002314435.1 Acidobacteriaceae bacterium UBA1795
GTCTGCATGATGGTGTTGATGCGCGAGCCCATACCTGCCTTGCGCGCCACGGCGTAGCCGTCGATCACATAGAACTCGATCTTCTTCTTGATGATCTCTTCCTGCGCGGTCTTGGGTAGCTTGTCCCAGACCTCGGCTGCCGAGTAGGGCGAGTTCAGCAGGAACACCGCACCCGGAATCGCGGGCTCGAGCACATCGATCTTCTCGAGGAACGAGAAGTTGTGGCAGGCAATAAAACTCGCCCGCGTGATCAGGTAGGTTGAACGGATCGGGTTAGGCCCGAAGCGCAGGTGCGAGGTGGTCATCGAACCGGACTTCTTCGAGTCGTA
>DCFV01000091.1:21667-22752 GCA_002314435.1 Acidobacteriaceae bacterium UBA1795
ACGAAGTAGCCCTGCGCGTAGTTCGGCGTCTCGCTGCCAATAATCTTGATGGAGTTCTTGTTGGCGCCCACCGTACCGTCAGAGCCAAGGCCATAAAACAGCGCGCGGTGCGTCTTCGCGTCCTCGGTCGAGAACGACGGATCGTAGTCAAGGCTCGTGTGGCTGACATCGTCGTCGATCCCGATGGTGAAGTGATTCTTCGGCTGCGGCTTCTTCAACTCGTCATAGATGCCCTTGACCATCGCCGGAGTGAATTCCTTCGACGACAGGCCATAGCGGCCGCCGATCACCTTCGGCGTGGCAAACTTCAGTTCGTTCGCATGCTCGGCCAACACCGTCATCACGTCCTGGTAGAGCGGCTCGCCCGCGCCACCCGGTTCCTTGGTGCGATCCAGAACGGCAATCGACTTGACCGATGCCGGCAGCGACGCAAGAAACGCCTTGCTGTCGAACGGACGGAACAGGCGGACCTTGACCATGCCCACCTTCTCGCCTGCCTTCACCAGCGCGTCCACAGCTTCCTCGGCCGCTTCCGCGCCCGAGCCCATCAGAATGATGATCCGCTCGGCATCCGGCGCGCCGTAGTAGTCGAACAGGTGATAAGCGCGGCCCGTCAGCTTGGCCACGCGATCCATCACCGACTGCACAATGCCCGGAACCGCAGCGTGGTACGGCGTACACGCTTCGCGCGCCTGGAAGAACACATCAGGATTCTGCGCCGTGCCGCGAATGATCGGCCGGTCAGGGCTAAGCGCCCGCTGCCGGTACTCAATAATGTGCTTGTCGTCGATCATTGCGCGGATGGTCTCGTCGCTGATCGGCACAATCTTGCCAACTTCGTGCGAGGTGCGGAATCCGTCAAAGAAATGCATGAACGGAATGTGCGACTCGAGTGTCGCCACCTGCGCCACCAGCGCCATGTCGGCAACTTCCTGCACGGAGTTCGACGCCAGCATCGCCCAGCCCGTCGAGCGGCACGCCATCACGTCGGAGTGGTCGCCAAAGATCGAGAGCGCATGCGTGGCCAGCGTACGGGCCGTCACGTGCATCGTGGCCGGGGTCAGTTCACCGGCAATCTTGAACAT
>DCFV01000091.1:23098-26437 GCA_002314435.1 Acidobacteriaceae bacterium UBA1795
CCTTCGCTCTGCAGTTCTTCCACAATGGGCTGTGCGCCCCAGATATTCTTCTTGCCTTCCGAACGCCACTGATCGGCCCATTCAGCCATCGGGGACGAGGGTGTAATCGGGTAAATAGCAACTACTTCAGAAAGCCGATAGGCAACCGAAGCAGCCGCCTCGTTCCCATCCAAAATGACCATTTTCTGTTCACTCATTCGCTTTGCCTCACAGCGCGGCCAGAGGATAAAAAACCGCTACGGTGAGTCTCTTCCGCGGGGTCAGTAGCCGCTGTGATGTCAGACACACGCAGGCGCACACAAACCGTATTGCGGTACGAAGTAGCATATTATGCGTTTCGCTCTTTCGACACCTCCCCAACTGGGCGGATCGAGCGATTGAGCAACAGCATCGGTGCGGTTCCAGTGGTTCCTGCCTGCCAACTCAGCGCACGTCCCGCCGATCTGCGACGAAGCTACCGCAGGAGCGCCGCGACCAGCGCTTCCCACTCGTCCGCAAGCTCATTCCGGCGAAACTCGGTTCCAGCGCGCGCATACCAGTAGTCCGCATTCGACGGAACACCCTCTTTGCGGTGCAGATAGGCGTGCACGGCCATCCCATCGCGCGTTTCCAATTCGTCCACCAGGCCGTGCGCACGGGCCCAGTCCCCCTTCGCATCCCACCAGAGCGCCGCCAGAAGCGTGCCCAGCGCCTGCGGAGGGCTATCCTGGACTAGGCTGCCGCGAAACACATCCATTGTCATGGCTCACCGTCCGCTCCGATTGTCCAGCAGCACCAAAAAGATCGCAATTGAGTGATTCAAGTCACATCAAAACCAATGGTTTCTTGGTGACAATAAGTCAACGTTCCGGGGGGGGAGTCGATCCGGTTCGTCAACGGGCAGGCGGCCGCTGAGCAAGCAACGCACCGCTTCCTTCCCCAGGGGGTCGCTCGCATGGCAAAGATGGCTGTCGTGGTTCCGCCAACTGATGTTTGCAACTCAGACCGAAATGGTCGTATACTGAACTCAGACTATTCCGGTCGCAGTTCTAAGGTGCTGCTCTTTCGGCAGCCCACGGGAGTCCGGCGGTTGCGCGTGCTAAGTGAACTGAAAGTCGGCGAAAGTGGGATCCTGACGGGTCTCGATTTGCCTGAATCCGTACAGAATCACCTGATGCATATGGGGTTTGTGCCCGATGCACTGGTAACAGCCCTGCGTCGTGCTCCGGCCGGAGATCCCACCGTATACGGCGTTGACGGCATGGAGATCGCCCTCCGCATCGAGACGGCGAAGGCCATTCGCGTGCGCGAGAACCTCCCGACTGACAGTCTCTCCACCGAGGAACAGGGGCTGGCAGGGGTAGGAAAATGAGCTCGTGCTGCGACACCCCGGCATTTCAGCCTCCACCTTCTCCACCTCCGGCTGGAACGCTTCAAACCGTCGTCCTGATTGGCCCACCGAATGCGGGCAAATCCACGCTTTTCAACCGGTTGACCGGTCTGCGGCAGAAGGTTGCCAACTACCCCGGTGTCACCGTAGAACAGCGCATGGGCCTGATGGCCGGCGTGGGCCGCGACGATCTGACCCTGATCGATTTGCCCGGCATCTACTCGCTGTCCCCTTACTCTGAGGATGCCCGCGTCTCCATCGACGTGCTGAAGGGCAAGATGCCCGGCACGCCCAAGCCGGACGCAGTACTCCTGGTGCTCGATTCCCTGCACCTCACACGCCAGTTGATGCTGGCCGCGCCGGTTCTCGCCCTGGGGTTGCCCACGCTGGTCCTGCTCAATATGAGTGACCTGATGGAAGCCCGCGGCGGCGAAATCGACGCACTCAAGTTGGCCCGCGAACTCGGCTCCCCGGTCGCACTCATCAGCGCCACCCACGGAACCGGACTGGAAGCGGTTTCGCTCTTCCTCAATCAGCAGGAAGCCCGTGCTGCCGCGCAGCCGCTCTCGTTGCCCGTGCTGGGCAACGCCGCCAGCACCCACACCTGGGCCGCGCAGGTCAGCCGCCGTACCGGGTATCGCGCTCCTCTGTCGGCTGAGAGCAGCCGCAAGCTCGACAACATTCTGCTGCACCGCATCTGGGGACCGTTGCTGTTCCTCGTAGTCGTAATCGGCGTATTTGAAGTGGTGTTTACCATCGGCCAGCCGCTGTCAGACGGCTTTGGCGACCTTCTCGCCGCAGCCGGCAGTCTGATCCGCCCCTTCCTGCCCGCCGGTTGGATCCAGTCCCTCGTGCTAGACGGCGCATGGAAGGGCATCTCGTCCGTTCTCGTCTTCCTCCCCCAGATCCTTCTCCTCTTCCTTTTTATTGGAATCCTGGAAGACTCCGGCTACCTTGCTCGCGCCGCGCTCATCGCTGACCGCGTCATGCGCACCACTGGCCTCAACGGCAAAGCCTTCATCCCGCTGCTCTCTGCCTATGCCTGCGCTGTACCGGCCATCATGGCAACGCGCACCATTGAGAACAAGCGCGACCGCTTCGCCACCATCCTTGTCACGCCCTTCATGACCTGCTCGGCGCGTCTGCCCGTCTATATGCTCCTGATCGCGGCCTTCATTCCCAACACGATGTACCTGGACGGCTTGCTCAGTCTGCGCACCATCGTGATGCTAGGTCTCTATGTCGCGGGCTTCGCCGCAGCTATGACCACGGCATGGTTGCTCAAGAGCTCCGTGCTCAAGTCGAGCGAGACGCCGTTCATTCTCGAACTGCCGCAGTACCGCATGCCCACCCTGCGCTCACTGGCACTACGGCTCATCGACCGCGCCCGCGTCTTCCTGCAGAACGCCGGAACCGTCATCTTGATGGTCACGCTCGCTCTCTGGGTTCTCGCCCATGTGCCGCCCATTCCCGTGCATGGCGGAAGCTACGCGGCGCCGCAACTGGCGGACAGCATGATCGGCCGCCTGGGCCACTTCATCGAGCCGGCCATCGCTCCTCTCGGCTTCAACTGGAAGATCGGCATCGGCCTGCTCTCCAGCGTCCTGGCGCGCGAGGTTATGGTCAGCACCATGGGCACCCTCTACGGCGCTGACCCGGATACGCAGGCGCTCAATCTGCAGTCTGCCATGCACCACGATCTGGCCCTGGGCGGCGCGCTGGCGCTGATGATCTTTTTTGCCTTTGCCATGCAGTGCACCTCCACCATCGCCGTTGTCCGACGCGAGACCAACAGTTGGAAGTGGCCCGCGCTGCAGTTCGTCTACATGCTCACTCTGGCCTACGCCGCGGCCTTTGTGGTCAATCACGTCGCAACCGCCCTTCTGCACTGATTCTGCTCACCATAATCCGCGCGCTCCTCTGCCCCGGACCGTTGCCTCTATGAGAGAATAGAAGTGCAGACAGTCTCC
>DCFV01000091.1:26761-29469 GCA_002314435.1 Acidobacteriaceae bacterium UBA1795
GTGCAGCCGTCACCGCGTTGCGGCCTGCGCGCGCGAAACAGGAAACAGATGATCAGTGTCAGCAATGTCAGCATGCGCTACGGCTCGAAGGTGCTCTTCGAGGATGTGAGCACCACCTTTACTCCCGGCCGTCGCTATGGCCTAACCGGCCCGAACGGCGCCGGCAAGTCCACCTTCATGAAGATCCTGACCGGCGAGATCGAGGCGCAGAAGGGCACCGTGGTGCGCCCGCGCAAGTTCGGCGTACTGCGCCAGGACCAGTTCGCCTTTGACGCTTACCGCGTCATCGACACCGTCATCATGGGCAACAGGCCGCTCTGGGCAGCTCTCGAAGAGCGCGACCGCATCTACGAGAAGGCGGAGATGACCGACGAAGACGGCATGCGCCTCGGCGAGCTTGAAGGCACCATTGGCGACGAAGACGGCTACTCCGCCGAAAGCGATGCCGCCGTGCTGCTGCAGGGCCTCGACATCGCCGACGAACTGCATGAGCGCAAGATGGGCGAGCTGCAGGGCGGCCAGAAGGTTCGCATCCTGTTGGCGCAGGCTCTCTTCGGCAAGCCGGAAGCTCTGCTACTGGACGAACCGACCAACTACCTCGATCTCGATTCCATCCACTGGCTGCAGGACTTTCTGCTCAACTACGACGGCACGCTGATCACCATCTCGCACGACCGGCACTTCCTCAACAGCGTCACCACGCACACCGCCGACATCGACTACCAGACGATCATCACCTACACCGGCGGCTACGACGACATGGTGATGGCCAAGACGCAGGTGCGCTCCACGCTGGAATCGCAGAACGCGCAGCGCGAAAAGAAGATCGCACAGTTGAACGAGTTCATCGCCCGCTTCGCCGCTGGCACGCGCTCTTCGCAGGTCACCAGCCGACGCAAGGAAGTCGAGCGCCTGCAGACCAATGAACTCGCGCGCTCCAACATTCAGCGCCCGTTCATCAAGTTCGATCAGATTCGCCCCAGCGGCCGCCATACGCTCGAGGTCAAGGACCTGACCAAGATCTACGGCGACGAGCGCGTCATCGACAACTTCAGCGCCAACGTGCTTCGCGGTGAGAAGATCTGCCTCATGGGCCGCAACGGCGCCGGCAAGACCACGCTCCTCAAGAGCCTGCTGGCCAATTATCCCGGCCTTGCCGAAAAGGACTTCTCGAACGATGCGGGCACCGTCTTCTGGGGCCACGAAGCGCAGGTCGGCTACTTTCCCCAGGACGTGGGCTCCACCATCGAGCACGGCCTGACCGTAGCCGAGTGGCTGCATCGCTGGAACCCTGCCGCTCACGTCGAAGAGATTCGCGGCATTCTCGGCCAAATGCTCTTCTCCGGCGAAGAAGGCGCCAAGCCCACCAAGGCGCTCTCCGGTGGCGAGCAGGCGCGGCTCATCTTCTGCAAGCTGATCCTGACCAAGCCCAACATACTCATCTTTGACGAGCCCACCAACCACCTCGACCTCGAGTCGATCAACGCCCTCAACATCGCTCTGCAGCGCTACGAGGGCACCGTGCTACTGGTCACGCACGACCACGACCTCATCGACGAAGTCGCAACGCGCCTCTGGCATTTCGACGAAAACGGCATCGAGGACTTCCAGGGGCCCTACGAAGAGTGGAAGGGCAAGCACAACTAGGCGCCGCCACCGGCGCCCACTCCCAGCAGGCGGGAGCAGTTCGCGATTGACACCGTATTCCGCCTGCAGGTGTAATGGATTCAGTGGTGATGGAGTTCACCCTTAACCGCTGTCCTCTCCAATAGGCCGGACAGATGATGACTCCTGGCAGGGATTCCTGTCGCGGAGCCATGTCCCGGCGGGTTCTCTGCACATCCTGGTTGACTGGCCCGTCACGCGCCTCGCCGCGGCGCCGGAATTCGTGCCTGCCTTCCAGGAAGATCGCGGAAAGGGGAAAGACTGCCTTGCAGAAATACCTGCTCATTGCCGTCGGAGGCGCGTTAGGCTCGTTGGCGCGCTACTGGGTTGGCTCCGCCATCGGCAGCCGTATGGGAACGCGCTTCCCCTATGGCACATTCGTCATCAACATGACGGCGTGCATCATTATTGGCTTCTCCCTCACCTATCTCGGCAAGCGCGTGGAGCTGAGCCCCGCCTGGCGGTACCTGATTCCCATCGGCTTTGTGGGCGCTTACTCCACCTTCTCCACCTACGAGTGGGAGACGCTCTCCACCCTGCGCGCGGGCGCCTTTGCGATGTCTGCGTTCTACGCCGTAGGCAGCCTCGTGCTCGGACTCGCCGCCACCTGGGCAGGCGCAGTGCTCGCCGAAACACTCTCCTAGCCTCGACGCCGCACTGCAGTTGCACTACAATCCTCAGTTGCTCGAAGGGGAGGCCGTATGCTGCAACCCGGCAAGGCCGTCAAGGTCACAATCTACCTGAGCGAGGGAGCCACGCACCATGGCGTTCCCGTCTACTCGCGCATTCTCGATTTCCTCTTCTACCGCGGCGTCGCAGGAGCCACCGTGCTCAAAGGCATCGCCGGCTTCGGCGCCGACCACCACATGCATGCGGCGTCTTTGCTCGACGTGTCCGACCGCCTGCCGCTCAAAATCGAATTCATTGAGTCGCGTGAGAAGGTCGACTCCTTGCTCGGCAAGCTCGAAGAGATGTGCGGCTCCGGCCTCATCGAGTTGCAGGAAACCACTGTGGCCAGGCCTGCGCAGCAGTCCGGGCAAAGC
>DCFV01000114.1:0-6454 GCA_002314435.1 Acidobacteriaceae bacterium UBA1795
GAACGCGAGACTGTACGTGTGACACCGCAGGCGATTCCGTCGGCCCGAGCGCCGACGGCTGCGAAACCTACGGCGTCACCGGCGTGGCCCTGATCACGTTCATTTTGCTGGCGGTCAAGAGTCCCACGACGCAAGCGCAACTGCTGGTATGGATCTTCGTCATGCGCGTGGCGATGCTGCTCTCCAGTTCGTGTGCCTACTTCCTCAACGGCGCAATCGCTCACGCGAAATACGCGAACTCCGACGACATGGACTTTGAGGCGCCATTGACCTCGCTGGTATGGATCACGTCCATCGTTTCCATCATCCTCACCTACATCGTCTCGTATCTGATGATCCCCACACTCGGTGACGGAACACTCTGGTGGAAGCTGGCTTCCATCATCTCGTGCGGAACTTTGGCGGGCGCGCTCATCCCCGAATTGGTCAAGGTATTTACGTCCACCAACTCGGCCCACGTGCAGGAAGTTGTAACCTCTGCGAAGGAAGGTGGCGCTTCGCTGGGAATCCTGTCAGGATTTGTGGCTGGCAATTTCTCGGGCTACTGGCTGGGACTTAGCATGGTCGCCCTCATGGCAATGGGCTATTACTTCAGTACTGGACCGTCCATGGAAGTCCTGATGCTTGCTCCAGCTGTATTCGCGTTTGGCCTCGTTGCTTTCGGCTTCCTGGGCATGGGGCCGGTCACAATTGCCGTGGATTCCTACGGACCGGTTACCGACAATGCTCAGTCCGTCTACGAGTTGTCGCTGATTGAAAATGTTCCGGGCATCGAAGCTGAGTTGAAGAAGGACTTTGGCATCGACGTCAGGTTCGAGCGCGCAAAGCACCTGCTCGAAGCCAACGATGGAGCCGGCAATACCTTCAAGGCTACGGCAAAGCCCGTGCTGATTGGCACAGCCGTGGTCGGCGCAACTACGATGACCTTCTCGATCATCATGGCCCTGACCCACGGACTGACCCAGAACGTGGCTAAGCTCTCTCTGCTGCATGCGCCCTTTATGCTCGGGTTGATCTGCGGCGGAGCAATCATCTACTGGTTCACTGGTGCTTCTACGCAGGCGGTCACCACCGGCGCGTATCGCGCGGTGGAGTTCATCAAGGCGAACATCAAGCTGGAAGGCGTGGAGAAGGCATCGGTCACCGACAGTAAGAAGGTGGTCGAAATCTGCACGAAGTACGCACAGAAGGGTATGTTCAACATCTTTCTCGGCGTCTTCTTCTCTACACTCGCATTCGCATTCATGGAGCCGTTCTTGTTTATCGGCTACCTGTTCTCGATTGCGATCTTCGGCCTGTACCAGGCGATCTTTATGGCGAATGCCGGCGGCGCTTGGGACAATGCGAAGAAAGTCGTAGAGGTCGACCTGAAACAGAAAGGGACACCTTTGCACGACGCAACCGTGATCGGAGATACCGTCGGCGATCCGTTCAAGGACACTTCGTCGGTGGCAATGAATCCGATTATTAAGTTCACGACGTTATTCGGACTACTTGCTGTCGAGCTTGCAGTGACGCTAAGTTCGAGCAATCCGCTGCTCACACACACGCTGGCAGTCGTATTCTTCTTGACGTCGATGTTCTTCGTGCGGAAATCATTCTACGGAATGAGAATTGAGACCAAGGAAAGCAACTGATTCCTCTCTTGAAAATCAAAGAAGACGCCGCCTGGTAACGGGCGGCGTCTTCTTTGCACATGAGGGTGGCACCCGTTCATAAAACCTGCTCTGCAGCGTCACATTCGTAATGGCACCCTTGTTTCTGTAGTTGCATGGACTATCCCGGCTTACGCTGGAATAGCTCGCTGTCCGGACTGGCGGACTCCTTGTATCATGAGCGGCTCTGTGTTTGAATGCGCCGAGCTGCTCTTTTGTAGCTGCTGGGATTCGCGACGCGGTGCTATGATCGCTACCGCAATCAGCACACGGATAAACTATGCCTCGCTTGGAGTTAGAGCGCGTCCGTGTGAGAAAGACGGACTTCATGACTTGGTACGCCCACGCTCGAATCATTCTTTCTGCTTTGCTCGTGCTGCTGCCACTCGCTTCGCGCGCTCAAAAGTTTCAGGAGCCGACGAGGGATGAGCTCCAGATGACCACAGACCCGAAGGCGCCGGGCGCGCCAGCGGTCTTTCTCGATCGCGAGGAGAGTACGGATAACTTCAGCCATTTCATCAGTGAGTACGCGCGCATCAAGGTGCTGACCGAACTTGGGAAGGAGTGGGCGACGGTGGAGGTGCCGTACTCGGGTGGCGGTGTTCCGCCAGTCATTGAAGGCCGCACGATCCATCCGGACGGGACAGTGGTACCGCTCGCCGGGAAGAGTGCGGACTTGCTGATGATCAAGAGCTTCAGAAACCACATGCGCGCCCGGGTATTCAATTTGCCCAGTGTGGAGGTGGGCAGCATTCTGGAATACCGATGGACGCTGCCGATAAGCGACGCCAGTGTGGGCGGGGTGAGGAACGATATGCAGGAGTTCATCGACTCCGCGTTGGCCATGTCGATTCCGTACTGGGATGTGCAGCAGGACCTCTATGTGCACGAGGAAAAGTTCTATTTCAACCCTTTGGGCGACCTGGAGAGGAATGTCATCGGGAATCAGAGCATCGTGCACTTTACAGCCAATGGCGAAGTGGCGAGTTATCTGATCTACTCCGCGCGCCTGCCAGCAGACGCCCACGTGCAGATGAGCCCTAAGAAGGACTACACGCTGGAGATTCAGGATGTGCCGGCCTATGTGCACGAAGCCTACGCCCCGCCGGAGGGCGGGACTCGCTACAACGTGCGTTTCTACTACACGCCGTATTTATCTGCGGATGTGTACTGGAATGACGAGGGCAAGCGATGGAGCAAAGAGATCGATCGCTTTGCCGAGGTAACCGATGATCTGAAGGCCGCCGCTGCGCAGATCACCGCCGGAGCGCCTGCAGACGAGGCGAAGGCTCGCAAACTGTATGACGCCGTGCAGGCTCTCGAGAATACCGCATTCTCGCGCGAGCGCAGCGCAGCAGAAAGGGAACGGCTGCATCTGCCGCCCACAGTGCGTACGGCGCACCAGGTGTGGAGCGAGAAGAGCGGCACGCGCAACGAAATTGCGCTGCTCTACTTGGCGCTCGCGCGCTCTGCTGGGCTGCGTGCCAGCGCAATGGCGGTGGCCGATCGCAGCCGGCGTATCTTCGACCCCGGCTATCTGTCGCTGGACCAACTGACGGCGACGGTGGTGGTTCTGCATATCAACGGCACTGATATCTTCGTGGACCCTGGCGAGAAGCTGGCGCCGTTTGGACAGCTTGCCTGGGTGCACACGCTTTGCGGAGGACTGACACAGACGGCGGATGGTACGAGCCACACTCAGGTCACGCCATCCAACAATCCGAAAGATGCAATCACGGCACATGCCGCCGATCTTGCCGTGGAGGCAGATGGCAATGTGTCGGGCACGGTGAAGCTGCTGATAAACGGGCCCGAGGCGCTGCGCTGGCGGCAGTTGAACCTGACGGCCGATATGGCCGAAGTGCAAAGGCAAATCGGCGAGCAACTGCGGATGGTGATGCCGGCTGGCCTCAGCGCGGAGACGCCCACGGTGCAAGGGCTGGAGACATCGGAGGGTTTCGTGAGCGCAACAATGAAGGTCTCCGGGCACCTGGGCAGCGCGGCGGGCAAGCGGCTGATGGTTCCGGGATTCTTCTTTTTGATGGGGCAGCGTCAGGTGTTCGTATCGAATGAGCAGCGGACCGAGCCTGTCGATCTGCACTACGCAGGGCAGGTGATCGACGATGTCGTTTACCATCTGCCGGCCGGGTACGTGGTGGAGAGTGCACCACAGCCGGCACAACTGCCATGGCCGGAGCATGCCGTACTTGTGGTAAAGACGCAGCTGGGCGCGGGCACCATTGACATTAAACACATCCTTGCGTGGGGCTACGTGTTGCTGGAACCCAAGGAGTATCCGGCTCTGCGGGAGTACTACCAGAGAATTGCCGCTAACGATCAGCAGCAGTTGGTGCTTGCGCCGGGTGCAGGCGCAGCGGGGAACTGAGGCCCAGTAGAACAGCTAGGCGAGCGGGGAAGCCAGTTCAGTAAGGCTTTGGCGCTGGCGGCCCTCGGCGTCAAAGTTCGCAGCATCCAGCCAGGCCTCGAACGCGCGCTTGCGCGCAGGCCACTCGCGGTCGAGCATCGCAAACCACGCGGTGTCGCGGCTGCGGCCTTTCACCACCATGTGCTGGCGAAAGACGCCCTCAAAGGTAAAGCCGAGGCGCAGGGCGGCTCTGCGGCTGGGCCCGTTCTCCGTGTTGCACTTCCACTCGTAGCGGCGGTAGCCCAGATCGTCGAAGACGTGGCGGGCCATCAGGTACATGACTTCGGTGGCAGCGCGGGTGCGCTGCAGCACGGGCGAGAAGAGGATGTTGCCGACTTCGACCACGCCATGCACAGGCTCGATGCGCATGTAGCTGGCGTAGCCGGCTGCTTCGCCAGTTTCGGCAGGCAGCAGGGCGAAGAAGACGGCGTCCGGGGCAGACTGTTTCCGCGCGAGGGAATCGCGGAGGCTGGCCTCGTCGGCGTAGGGGCCGTCGCCAAGCCACGTCCAGGCCTCGCCATGGCCGCGGATCGCCTTCCATAGGCCATCGGAGTGACGGGCGGCGTCGAGCGGCTCCAGGGTAACGTACAGGCCGCGGAGGGTGACCGGGCGCGGCTGCGGGACGGGCTTCCAATTTGGTAGCAGAGAATCGTGATCGGGCACGGGATCAGCCTAGCAGCCAGGCCATGCGGATTCAGCCGCGTTTGTCCACAGTTCGCACAGGCAGACGACTCAAATGCACTGTTTCTGCGCCTTGCGGGTGGTTCATGCGCGGCATACGCTGAGTTTTGCGGGTTGACTAGATGGAAAGCCCCGTCTGCACTGGATTTGGGGCAATCTGAGGCCTCCAACTCCGCGCCGCTCAAGGCCCTTAGCGCTTTCCACAGGCCAATCTGCGGGATTTAGGAACCGGATGCTCGGAGTGGGAACAAAATACAATATGTTGTGGTTTGCAGTTGACTTGCACCATAGACAGCGGTATTTTTTCATCTGCGGCTGTAAACGGACTGTAAAAACCCGGCGGTAACGATGTTTGTCCACTCCGCTAAGGGGTCAGAATTTACTGCTGAGTCGGGCACACGGCACATTTCCCGCGCGTTGCGTATTGAAGTCCCCCATCCCGGCCCAAACTCGCCGATGGGGGCTCGGTAATTACTCACATTTGCTGACCGAGAGGATTTATATGAACGAGGCTCATCTCGACACTTCCACTGTCTCTTCCCAGGCTGCGCACATGCAGGGAGGACTGACGATTGACCGCCGCATCTCGCGTGCGGATGTTTCCCCCTACGACGAAGTGCAGTGGGAGCGGCGCACGGCGCTGATCACCGACAACAAGGGCAACACGATCTTCGAACAGAAGGACGTGGAAGTGCCGATCGACTGGTCGATGACAGCGACAAACATTGTGGCCTCGAAATATCTGCACGGGCAGCTCGGCACTCCGGAGCGCGAGACGGGCGTGCGGCAGCTGGTGGTGCGAGTGGCTGAAACCATCCGTGACTGGGGCATGAAGGGCGGCTACTTTGCGTCGCAGGAAGACTCCGCGGCCTTCCACGATGAGTTGGCGCTGATGCTGCTGACGCAGCGCGTGGCGTTCAACTCGCCCGTCTGGTTCAACGTCGGCTGTGACCGTCTTGAGCCGCTGTCTGAAGGGCAGAACTGGCACTGGGACGCGCCCTCGGGAGGCGTGGTGTTTGCCGCCACCGGCTACAGGAATCCGCAGTGCTCGGCCTGCTTCATTAACTCGGTTGAGGACTCGCTGGACTCAATTCTCACGCTGGCCAAGACCGAAGGCATGCTGTTCAAGTGGGGCTCGGGCACGGGCACCAACCTGTCGTCGATCCGCGGCTCGATGGAGCTGCTGTCGGGCGGCGGGCAGGCCTCGGGGCCGCTGAGCTTCATGCGCGGCTTTGACGCTTTTGCCGGCGTGATCAAGTCTGGCGGCAAGACGCGCCGCGCGGCCAAGATGGTGATCCTCAACGTGGATCATCCGGATATTCTCGACTTCATCGACTGCAAAGCGAAGGAAGAGGCCAAGGCCTTCACGCTAATCAAGGCCGGCTACGATGGTTCGGGTCCGGACTCGGAGGCTTATTCGTCGATCTTCTTCCAGAATGCCAACAACTCTGTGCGTGTGAGCGATGAGTTCATGCGTGCTTATGAGACTGACGGCGAATTCACTACGCGCACGGTGAAGGATCGCCAGCCGGTGAAGACCTACAAGGCCCGCGATATCATGCACAAGATCGCCGAGGCCACTTGGTTGTGCGGCGACCCTGGCCTGCAGTTCGACACGACGATCAACAAGTGGCATACGAGCAAGAACACGGCGCGCATCAATGCGTCGAACCCCTGCTCGGAGTACATGTTC
>DCFV01000114.1:6711-7363 GCA_002314435.1 Acidobacteriaceae bacterium UBA1795
CGGAGTACATGTTCCTGGACAACTCAGCGTGCAACTTGGCGAGCTTCAACCTGCTCAAGTTTGTTACGCCCGCCGGCACGTTCGACATTTCCGCCTACCGCCACGCGATCTCGATCGTCATCACGGCGATGGAAATTCTGGTGGACAACTCGGGCTATCCGACCGAAGCGATTGCGAAGAACTCGCACGACTATCGACCTCTGGGCTTGGGCTATGCCAATCTGGGCGCGCTGCTGATGGCCTTCGGCCTGCCGTATGACTCAAACGCGGGCCGCGATCTGGCGGCTTCCCTGACGGCTATCATGTGCGGCCAGGCGTATCTGCAGTCGGCGGTAATCGCCGAGAAGTGCATGCCGATTCCCTCGGCTACTCCGCTGACAGCGCGCGTGGAGCGCACGGGCGGCGCCTGCCCTGGCTTCTATGTCAATCGTGAGCCGTTCCTTGACGTGATCCGCATGCACCGCGCCGAGGTGAACAACATTGGCAAGTCGGAGACGAGCGGCGAGCCGTTTGCTGTGCCGCAACTTGACACGCTCATTGATGCCAGCCGCGAGTGCTGGGACCAGGCACTGGCACACGGCGAGAAGTTCGGCTATCGCAACTCTCAGACCACGGTGCTTGCTCCGACAGGCACCATCGGCTTCATGATGGA
>DCFV01000114.1:7617-8491 GCA_002314435.1 Acidobacteriaceae bacterium UBA1795
TCATGATGGACTGCGACACGACCGGTATCGAACCAGATCTGGCGCTCGTGAAGTACAAGAAGCTGGTCGGCGGCGGCATGATCAAGATCGTCAACAACACGGTTCCGGCCGCGCTGTTCAAGCTGGGCTATGACAACGATGAAGTGAACGCGATCGTCAGCTACATCGATGCGACGGGCACAATCGAAGGCGCTCCAGGGATCAAACCCGAGCACCTGGCGGTGTTTGACTGCAGCTTCAAGCCGGCCAAGGGCACGCGCTCCATCCATTACATGGGCCACATCAAGATGATGTCCGCTACGCAGCCGTTTTTGTCGGGCGCCATTTCAAAGACCGTGAACCTGCCCCACGAGGCAACGGTGGAAGACGTGGCAGAGGCCTACGCAGAGAGCTGGAGGCAGGGCATCAAGGCCGTAGCGATTTATCGCGACGGCTCCAAGGGCACGCAGCCGCTGAACACGAGCATGGATACAAAGCGCGAGCCGTCGGCAATCGATGCCGCAGGCAGCCGCGTGCTGGCGCAGATGGCAGCGGGGCAGCCCGCGGCCGAGGCTGACGTGAAGACGCTCGAAGCCAAGATCGGCGAGAAGCTCGAGGTGACGGCCAAGCAGGTGGTTGCTGCAGCCGCTGCCTTCCAGAAGGCGCTCGACGAAATTGCGAAGTCGGTGAACGTGCCTGTGCTGACGCCGACGGCGTACGCGACTCCTCGCGAGGCCGAGCAGGACCTGAACGCCCCGCCGCGTGCGGTGCGCCATCGCCTGCCAGAGGAACGTGCTTCAGTAACGCATAAGTTCTCCATCGCCGGTCACGAAGGCTACATCACAGTCGGTCTGTACCCAACGGGCCAGCCGGGCGAGATCTTCATCAAGATGGC
>DCFV01000114.1:8784-21966 GCA_002314435.1 Acidobacteriaceae bacterium UBA1795
AAGGAAGGCTCGACGGTTTCGGGTCTGATGGATGCCTTTGCCACCTCGATCTCTCTCGCGCTGCAGCACGGCGTGCCGCTGCGGGTGCTGTGCGAGAAGTTTGCACACACGCGCTTTGAGCCGTCCGGCTGGACGGGCAACGAGCAGATCGGCTACGCGAAGAGTCTGATGGACTACATCTTCCGCTGGCTGAATCTGCGGTTCCTGTCGGGCGAGCAGTTGACGCTGTTTGCTGGGCTTGCGTCGCATGCCACGCCGCTGCCGGTGTCGCCCACACTGCTGCCGGAGACGGAAGCCGAGCATGAGGCAGGCATCTCGCAGGGGCAACTGGCCAAGCTCGCCGAGGAAGTAGCGCGTAAGCTGAACCAGGTGAGCTCGCACACTGGTATGGGAACCACTGCGGCTCCAAGCGGCGGCATCGCGCCTGAGGTGCAGGCCGTGTCGTCGCAGACCGAAAGTCCGACGCATGGCCCCAGCCTGGAAGATCGCGGTGTGTATCACGCGGCCGACGCGATGCGTGGCATGTACGAGATGGGCGACGCGCCCAGCTGCTCGACCTGCGGCGCAATCATGGTGCGCAACGGGAGCTGCTACCGCTGCATGAGCTGCGGTTCCACAAGCGGATGCAGCTAGTCTGCACCGTGCTGCAGAGGCACGATACAAAGGAGCAGACCGCGGTCTGCTCCTTTTCTTTTTGATTCATGAGAGCGGGCTTCGAAACGGGCACTGATGAAGGATCCGCGAAGGTAAGCGTAAGCTATGTTTCGGTTGAATGGCGCCTCTTGAGATGGTCCCGCGCCTGGAGATGAAGACTGCAGGCGCGGGAGTTGTTCATCCGTTGCCCGCCGGACTGCCTACGAGACGACCTTTGGCAAAAGGTGCTTGCATCCACACGACCGCCGCAGCACCATCTCAACCGGAAGCACGATGCGATTTCCGCCCGGAGCAACCTCATTCTGCGCAATGCGCTCAAAGAGCAGGTTGATCGCTGCCTTGCCCATCTGTTGTGCTGGCTGACGGATGACTGAGAGCGGAGGGGAAGTCATCTCGGCTAGATCGAAATCATCGAAGCCAGCCAACGCAACCTCTTCTGGAATTGTGACGCCCGCACTATGAAGCGCAGCGAGCACAAACCTCGTCGTCAGGTTGTTTGACGTAAAGAAGGCGGTCGGCGGATGCGGGCTCTTCAGCTTCTTAAGGACGCCGTCTAACGCGTGTTCCAGCGACGTGCAGTCCCACAGCGAGTCCTCGCTGAGATTGGCATGACGCATCGCCTGCCGATAGCCGGTGAATCGTGCATGGATCGTATACAGGGCATGGTTCAGGCCCACAAAGCAAATTCTCTTGTGGCCGTGTTCGATCAGATGCTCCACCATACGTCGCGCCCCGGCCGAATTCTGCACAAGGACAACATCAACGGACGGATTCGGTGATGGCCGGTCGAATGCGACTAACGGCGTTCTCCTGAAAAGATCTTCCATCAGTTTGGAGCGGGTCCCATCGACGCGTGCCGGGATCATCAGCACTCCTTCAACGTGCCTCTGGATCATCTTTTCGGCGGCATCAAATTCGATTAGGGAATCCTCGTGGCTGGTGGTGAGGATCATCGAATAGCCGTGCTCCATGACGACCTCGGAGATGGCGTGAGCGCAGTTCGCAAAGAAAGAATCGTACAAATAGGGGACGATCAGCCCAATTGTGCGACTTTGCTGGCCCCGGAAGACGCGCGCCAATTCGTTCGGTTGGTACTGCAACTGCTCGACCGCGGTTCGCACCTTTTGCGCGGTTGACTCGGAGACAGGAACAGTTCCACTGAGGACGCGTGATACCGTCATCGTGCCCACGCCAGCAAGCCTTGCGACGTCGTTCATCGTAGGTTTGCGTGGACGGGAATGCGGAGCTTTCTTTGCATTCATTTGGTGGACAAATCCTCTCTCGTGGCACCAGCAAGGCCATGAAGGTGGGCGTAGCAAGCAATCTGAAAACCATGGCCCGGTCCCGTGCCCTGCACAAATTTAGAAATCCATGAGCGATTCGAACTGAAGACGGGTGCAAATGGCTCAATCGGATCAAGACAATCGATATGACCACGGCGGCAACTGCAGACTATAGCAGTTGGATGAATTGATCGGCAATCGTTCCTGAATGCGCGTTGCCGGCCAGAGCAAACAGAGCAACGCTGATAAGACGCCGTGAGGAGTGTGCCGCATGACGGTGGCAGTTGCGCGTTGGTGCAATCGGCGGGCGGGAGAGAATCGGCGACCCGCCTCACCCCAGGGTGAAGGTTCCTCCAGGCGGGCTATCCCAAGACATGGGACGCGGGAAACTGCGGTCATCCGAAAGTATGATTCCGTTATCATACCTGCATTTCTAATCTTTACTGTGATTGCCTGCAAGCCTTTGAAGAGGTAGGATAGTAGCGTCATAATACACCCGAAATGGTCCGAATATAATCCTGCGGAACCGTTTTATTAGAGGGTTTCGCACAGATCTTTCGTTGACAGCTGTTGTCCATCGGGACTATAAATTCGGCTGTTCATGATAACGATATCGCGGTGCGGCCAAAGCATAGAAGAAATGCGAAGCCCGTGCCGCGGTTGATTGTTGGATGAAGAAGGAGGCAGGATGCATAGATCAAATCATTGCCGACCGCAGCAGGCTTCAAGAGAGAGCCATGCGGCGTCATTTCTACTTGCGACGCTGGTACTTGTACTGTGTTGCATGATTCCGCAGCTGGGATGGAGCCAGTCGGCGAGTGGTACCATCAGCGGTACTGTTACCGATCAGACCGGTGCAGTGATCGCAGGAGCGAGCGTCGTCCTGGAAGATCAGACGACTGAAGTGAAGTCCACCACAGTGTCGAACGGCACGGGGTTCTTCGAATTTGCCGCCGTCGCTCCGGGAACCTATAAGCTCACAGTCGAGGCGCAGGGGTTCACGGGCTGGGTGAGCACTGGTATCGTGGAGCACCAGGGCGAGAGCCACAACATTTCTCACATCGCATTGACGATCGGCTCGGCCACAGCTGAAGTGCAGATCACGGCGTCCGAAGCGGGTGTCATTCCGCTGGATAACGGAGCCAGCAGCACAACGCTGAATGAGCAGATGGTGGATTCGCTCTCCATCCAGGGACGCAACGCCTCAGAACTCGTGAAGTTCATGCCGGGCATGGCCATGAACTCCGGTCTCAGCCAGTCGGAATTCAGCAGCCAGATTACGCAGACCAACAGCGGTCCCATCGGACAGTTCTCCGCCAGCGGCACGCAGCCCTACGGCAGCATGCAGATGACGCTGGACGGCGCCGGCCTGATCGACGTCGGAAATATGGGCACGCAGATTGCCAGCATTAACGGCGATCAGACTGCCGAGTTCACCTATCTGAATGCCGCTTTTGGCGCCGATACGCCTCGTGGGCCGAACATCATCCAGGTAGTCAGCAAAGGCGGTGGCCAGGGCTACCATGGCGACGCCTACACTTACCTGCGCAACTGGCAGTTGAACGCCAATGACCCGTACAACAAGGCTGTACTTGGCAGCAACGAACGTACCATTGCGCACCAGGTGTATCCCGGCGGCACGGTGGGCGGCCCGATTCCGTTTTTCGGCTACAACAAGCACCACGACAAGCTGTTCTTCTTTGCGGGCTTCGAGAAGATGTTCCAGAATCCGTCCGCTACGGTTCATGAGCTGGTAGTGCCCACCACAAACATGATCAACGGCGACTTCAGCGCGAGTTCGCTTCCCGGTAATCAGACTTCTGGTTCTACCTGGTGGCCGACCGCGACAGTCCCCTGCGCCGACGCTCCGAGCTGGACGGGTTTTTGCCCCGCCGGCGGAGCCAACCAGGGATTGTTCGCCAACGGACAGATCCCGGCGGCCTACCGCGATCCGGATGGCGTTGCGTTGATGACGTACCTGAACAAGGTCAACCCCCCGAATATCGATCCGGCAACGCATAATGGCTACAACTACCAGTTTCTCGATCATGAGCCTGTGAACCGCTGGGAACTGCGCGTGCGCGGCGACTGGAATCCGACGCAGAACGACAAGATCAGCGTCGTCTTCACCAAGCAGAACGAAGGAGATCTGAGCAACTTCGGCGTGTGGTGGTGGCCTGGTAACACGGCCCCCATGGCGTCGCAGTTGAACGCTCTCACTCTGGCCAAGCTGTGGACGGTTAACTACGTCAAGACGCTGAATCCGACGACGACCAACGAGTTCAGCTTTGCCTACACCTATTTCACCTTCCCGCCCAAGTTTGCCAATCCCACGGCCATGACAGCTTCCACGGCCAACTACACCACGTATGCTCCCTTCGATGCGTCTACCACGAACTCGTTCGATCAGCTTCCGAACATCATCAGCTGGGGCACGGGGACGGGCAACACCTCCGGCAGCTTCGGCGGACTGTACGCGCCGGCCATGGTCAAGGCCTTCGGCGATGCGTTCGGCAACATCAAGAAGATCTACTCATTCCAGGACAACCTGACCAAAGTCGTTGGGCGGCACAGTCTGAAGGGCGGCTTCTTCTGGGATACGGCCGAGCAAACGCAGACGACCAATTACGGCAACTGGACCCAGGGCGCCCTCGAGTTCGACAATTGGGCCTACTACACCACCGGCAACCCGTATGCCGATATGCTGGTCGGCAGCATCGCTAACATGGCGCAGTATGCTTCCGGTCCGGTCCACGACGTGGCGTATCACGAGTGGGCGTTCTATGGTCAGGACCAGTGGCACATGACGCAGCGCTTCACGGTCGATTACGGTGTGCGCTTTGACCACGAGGGCCAGTGGTACCCGGTGAAGGGCCCCGGCTTCGCGGTCTTCGATCCATCCAGCTACGATGACACCTCTGCCGCTCCAGCTTTCTCCGGAATGAAGTGGCACCAGATTGACAAGTCGATTCCCCAGTCGGGCTTCAAGTCCAAGCTCCTGACTCCGGACGTGCGCGTGGGCGGTGCCTACGATTTCCACGGAAACGGCAAGACCGTGCTGCGCGGCGGCTTCGGCGTCTATCGCTGGCAGTCTTCTGAGGGGGATGTGGACGGTGCTCTAAACCCGGTCTACAACGTCCAGAACATCACCACGCCGGCCACCGCACCGGCCTATTGGTTGAAGCAGTCGAATCCGAACGCTGTCGGCGGCTATGCGCAGTTGGCCACCTTTGCGCCCTCCACCAGCGGAAGCTGGTGCGCGCTCAACGCCACCTGCCCGTCAGCCTCGGCGCTCAAGATGGGCGACGACAAGACGCCCTACACCATGAACTGGGATGCAACGCTTGATCAGGAACTGCCCGGCCACATGGTCTTTGAGCTGCAATATATTGGCAATCGAACCAGGGACGTGCCGTTGACCAACAACAGCACCAGCAACGAAGCCTCGTTCTCCAACATCAACAAGATCCCCGTCGGCGGCTTGTATGGAACCGACTCGATCACGGGCGTGAACTACTGGGAGCAGAACTGCAATACGACGGGCTGCGCCGTTCCCAACAGCAGCAACTACGGCGGTTACCGTCCGTACAAGAACTACGGCGTGCTGAATATGATTCAGCGCGGCAGCTACTCCAACTACAACGGCATGATCGTGGCCCTGCAAAAGCAGACCGGCCGTGCCACCTTCCTTGTGAACTACACGTTCAGCAAGGTGATGGGCATCCGCGACGGTAACACCGAAAACGGAAACGGAGACGGACCGACTATCGATCCGTTCAACATCCGGGCCAACTACGGCCCGCTCAACTATGACCGCACGCATCTGTTCAACGCGGCTTACAACATCAACCTGCCCGGCATGCACGGTGGCAACGCGGTCGTGCGCCAGGTCGTGAATGGCTGGCAGCTCTCCGGCGATACACAGGTACAGTCCGGCCCGCCGCTACAGACCGCGACCAACGGCTCCATGAACGTGACTTGGGAGTCGGGCTCGAACGGCGCGACCGCCAGCAATGCGTACCTGCTCGGCACCAATGCTCCGATCCTGGTTCCTTACATCACCTGCGATCCGCGCAACGGCGGCGGGAAGTATTTCAACACGGACTGCTTCCAGACGCCCAGCACGATGGGCAAGAACGGTCAGGTAATCTGGCCGTACATCCACGGGCCGGCGTTCTTCGTCTCCGACCTGGCGATGTTCAAGAGCTTCGCGGTACGGGAGCACCAGAGCCTGCAGTTCCGCGTCTCAGCCTTCAACTTCCTGAACCACCCTTTGCCGCAGTTTGGCGTGGGTAGCGACGTCAACCTCCACATGGGCTGCATCAGCTCGTCGGCGAGCGCAGGTTGCGACGGCGGCGGTGTGAACTCGAACGCGACCACCAACGGTAACCCGCAGTACAAGGCTCCGGGGCAGAACCGCTTCATGGAGCTGGCTCTGAAGTACTACTTCTAAATACCTGTGAGTAGGTGTTTTCCAGCAGAGGACACCTGCTTCACAGGTTGTAACCACCAATCAGAGAGCCCGCGAACCGGACCCTCCTTCAGCCAACGGCCACGGCGTACAGTCTGGGTCGGGCTCGTTGGAGATCCGGCACTCGCGGGCTCTCTTTTTGTGTCAGCAATCAGCGCTTCCCCCCTGCACATGCTCCCACGTCGCTTCCAAGCGCCCTTTCGGGCATAATGGAAAGAGGACGTTTTAGCCAGGCGCTCTCGGGAGCATCCGCTCCGTCTCCATCTGACAGCTTTCACATGTGGCCCAACGGCCTTCGGGTCCGCAGGAGATCCCTGGCCAAGCGCGCTTTAACCCCCAAAGGAAACCTTGCACCATGTCTCTGAATTGCGGAATCGTCGGTTTGCCCAACGTTGGCAAGAGCACCATCTTCAACGCCCTGACGGCAGCTAAGGCGCAAGCGGCCAACTATCCCTTTTGCACCATCGATCCCAACGTGGGAGTGGTCTCGGTTCCCGATGAGCGGCTCGATCAAATTACCAGGTTCGTGAAGCCAAACCGCACCGTCCCCACGACGATGGAGTTCATCGACATCGCCGGACTGGTCGAGGGCGCCAGCAAGGGTGAGGGCCTGGGCAATCAGTTTCTGGGGCACATTCGCTCCACGGACGCGATTTGTCACGTAGTTCGCTGCTTCGACGACCCCAATGTGATTCACGTCGCCGGCGATGTCAATCCTCTGCACGACATGGACATCATCAACACAGAATTGCTACTGGCCGATCTTGAAACCGTAGAGAAGCGTTGGGCCAAGGTCGAAAAGTCAGTCAAGAATACGACCGATCCAAAGATCAAAGCCGAAGCCGAAGCTCTGAAGAAGCTGCTGGAAGCATTGCAGGCCGGGCGGCCGGCGCGCGTTGTAGAACTGAGCGAAGAGGAGCGAGCAGCTTCGTACGATCTCCATCTGATCACAGTGAAGCCAGTGTTGTACGTGGCGAACGTGGACGAGGGTGGCCTGAAGAACGGTAATCGATGGGTGAGTGCGGTCGACAAGCGTGCGACTGAGGAAGGTGCACAGGTGGTGCGCATCTGCGGAGCAATGGAGGCTGAGATTGCGCTGCTGGAGCCTGCCGAACGCACGGAATTCCTCGTCGATATGGGATTGACAGAGCCCGGATTGAACCGGCTGATTCACTCGGCCTATAGGCTGCTTGGTCTTATCACATACTTCACGGCAGGCGTGCAGGAAGTGCGAGCTTGGACGATTCCGAACGGCGCGAAGGCCCCGCAGGCGGCTGGTGTCATCCATTCCGATTTTGAACGCGGCTTCATCAAGGCAGATGCTTACCACTGCGAAGACCTGTTCAGGTTTGGCAGTGAGCAGGCGGTGAAAGAGAAAGGCCTCTATCGGTCGGAAGGCAAAGAGTATCTCGTCAAGGATGGCGACATCCTATTCTTCAAATTCAATGTCTAAGCACTCCCTGCGCTGACCCCATGTGGATAAGTGAACCTTACCGGTTCCATGCAGCCAGGATTGAACGTGCGTACACGCTCCCGAGCATCCCATGTGAGTGCCCTCATGGCGTCTTGACACTCGTGAAGGTGCCTTGTAGATTGGAGCCATTTCAAACGTTTCAATCGAGGAAATCGTGAATCGTTTCCGGTTCGTGTTCTCATCCGTTCTGCTTCTTCTCTTGCCTTTTGCTCTCGCCTGTGAGGGGCAGACGCAGCCTGCGCCAGGCACGGCCACCTTTGCCGAGCGGCTGGGCTGGAAGCCGGGCGATCGCGTGTTGCTGATTCATGTAGACGACGCTGGCATGTCGCACGATTCCGACATGGGCGTGGAAAAGAGCCTTGACGCCGGGCTCGCTACCTCCTTCAGTGTGATGATGCCATGCCCGTGGGTACCGGAGATTGTTCACTACATTCATGCGCACCCTGGCGTGGACGCCGGCTTGCACCTGACCTTGACCTCTGAGTGGTCGGAATATCGCTGGGGGCCCGTCGCTGGGCCTTCCGTGGTCCCCGGACTCGTGGACCGGGAAGGCGCGATGTGGCCGTCCGTTGAAGAGACTGCGCAACATGCAAGTGCCGACGAGATTGAGGCGGAGATCCGTGCGCAGCTAGAGCGAGCACGCCGGATGGGCTTTACCCCGACGCACCTCGACAGCCACATGGGCACAGTCTTTGCGACGTCTGAATTTATCGCGCGCTACATTAAGGTGGGTGCCGAGAATCATATTCCGATCATGTTTCCCGGAGGCCACGACATGCTGCTGGCCGAGCAGTATCGCGATGAAGAGATTGCGCGGCTAAAGGCGCAAGGTAAATGGGTGGAGGGCACCGTTTTGCCGGAGAGTCCGATGTTGGCGCAGGCACGCACAACTGCTGAGACGGTGTGGAAGCTGGGTCTTCCGGTGCTGGACGATCTCTACAACGTGAGCTACGACTGGACTTTGCCTGCAGGCATGCCGCCCACAGACGAAAATCTGCGCGCGATGAAGGTAGAGCGTTATAGCGCGGCATTTCATCGCCTCAAGCCGGGTGTGACCCAGGTGATCGTGCATGCGACTGATACGTCGAGCGGGTTTCCCTATATCAGCAGTTCCGCTCCCACGCGCAGAGGTGACCTGCTCGCCCTGCTGAGCCCTGAACTACGCGCTGTAATCCAGCGCGAGGGGCTCATTCTTACTACATGGAAGGAACTGCAGCAGCGGCGCGATCGCATCGGGGCAGCGCACTGACAAGGGCGGGGCGGAACACTCAGTGTGTTTCGCCCCGGCGTCTTGGAAGAAATGCATTGCCAGTGAGAGAGAGGCGGCCTGCGCTCGACGGCCCTGTCCGAGGAGATTGTGCTTACTGATACGGGGTTACCAGGAGGCTTCGAGTCCCACGATTGGTCCCTTTTGCGTCAAGCTCAAGCCCATGTGATTGTCGGTTCCCTTAACTTTGAGTCTTGTTCCTACCTGATACCCGGCCCTGAGATTAAGATTGTGGCGAAGCTCGACCTGCCCGACTCCAGATGCGTAAACAAAATGGCCGTATCCGAAGAAATACATGCCCTTCATGCTGCCATCCAGTGAAAACCGGCTTGAATCGCGAACCGGATACCAGCGGCTTCTGAGGCCTACAACTGGCAAGGGCGCAAGCACAGAGCCCGATGCAGTGCGGGTCGCAGTAACGCCGTTCAGGGTCCCAATCCCGGTGAGTTTCGCCTCTGTATTCAGCAGATTCAGCGATGTTGCCAGTGCCAGATAGCCTTGCCGCCTGCGGATAAAGTCCCACTGGTACCCGGGAGCAAACGCCAATGAACTGAGATCGGACGATACTGTGGCCCCGAGATGATACGTGACCCCCTGAAAAGTAATGTCGCGACTTAGTGTGGTCGTACTGGAACTGTAGACGGGACTGGTATCAAACGTGAAATGGTGTTTCCTCGCGAAATGCCAATCAAACCCTCCCGAAAAGGTCGAATAGCTGCCAAACCTGAAGTCCTTATTGATATCAAATTCGACCTGGTCTGCGGACGCGGTAACGTTGCCTGAAGGGTGGGAATACCACCATTCACCATCAACGCGCCACTTGTACGAATCGAGGTCGCCCTTGTCCTGAGCCTGCACCATAGGCAGCGCAACAAAAAGGGAAAGTGCGGCGATCAAGGTTTTGGCAAATCTGGCTTTAGCAAGGCTCATCTGGAGGTCTCTCCCTAACGGCACAACGCACACATAACTTAGAGGCGAATCGGCATGAAGGGATACTGGCAAAACTTGTAGGTACCCGACATCGCACTTCTAGCCAGTGCGCGGCGTTTGACCTCGTTCACGCAACGAATGAGAGCGCAGAGGGCAGCAAGTTTTGCGAGCGACCGTAATCCGCACAAATAAAGCGAGGTGGAAAAGTCGAAGAACGACCCTCCCACCTTGCTTGGAAAAACGCTGCGTGTTTTCCACTTTCCCACAGGCTCTACTGCTACTGGCTTAGTTTATTTGTTTACGTTTCCTTGGAGGTAATCCCTAGAACGGGATGTCGTCGTCTGAGATTTCGGTCTGCTGCGCGATATCGTCGTGGCCGGCCGCAGGGCGCTGATCAAAGCTGGCTGTGGAGCCGGAGGAACTCGAAGAGCTGGACCGGCTGTAGCCGCTGGAACTGCCTTCATCGCGGCCTGAGAGCAACGAAAGATCGTTGATGATGATCTCGGTGCGATAGCGCTTCTGGCCGCTTTCCTTGTCGTCCCAGCTGCGGGTCTGGATCTTGCCTTCAACGTAGAGCTTGGAGCCCTTCTTTACGTAATCGCGGATAATCTCAGCGGTGCGCGTGAAGGCGACCAGGTTGTGCCACTCGGTGCGGTCCTGCCAGTTGCCCTGCGCGTCCTTCTGGCGGTCGCTGGTAGCCAGCGTGAGGTTGGCGACGAGTGTGCCGCCGGGGGTGGAACGCATTTCGGGGTCCTTGCCGACGTTACCCAGCAGGATCACCTTATTCACTGATTTAGCCATGGTGCATTTCTCCGGTAAGCAGAAAGAATAGCAGACTAGTGCGTGCGCTTGCGCAGCCACTTGGCCGCACCGAGGGTCAGCAGCAGGCTGCCAAATGGCAGGCACATGAGCGCGACAATCAACGCGAACCAGCCGGTGTTGGTGTGTGCGCCGGTGGCGGAAAAACCACCCAGTGCCGTCTCAAGCAGAAGCACCGCCAACAGACCCGCGCCGACCATGGAGCCGCCCCACTGGAGCAGTTGCCGCGTGCCGTCTTCGCGCGGTGAATTCATTTCGGATTGCGACGACGGGCGAGCGGACATGCGGACTTTATCCTTGCGCCAGGCGCAGCATCACGTAGGTGATCACGCCGGTAACTGAGACGTAGAGCCACAGGGGAAAGGTCCAGCGCGCCACCTTGCGATGCTGCGGGATGCGCCCCGAGAGCGAAAAGAAGAATGTGATGAGCACCAGCGGCAACGCCACCACGGCCAGCAGGATGTGGCTGGCGAGCAGTGAGAGATAGAAGGTGCGGAAGGCCGCATGTGCTGGGAAGCGCACGTCGCCGTGCAGCGCATGGTGCGCGATGTAGCTGACCAGGAACAGTGACGAAAAGATGAACGCGGTGATCATGGCCCGGCGGTGCGCCGCGACGCGCCTTGCGCGGATGAACGTGTAGCCGATGAGCAACGCCGTGGCGGCCAGGCCATTCAGCAGTGCGTTCAGCGCCGGCAGAAAGGCGTACTGCGCGCTGGTAGCGGCGGCTGGATGAATGTAGATGAGCCAGAAGAGAAACAGCGTAGCCGCAGCGCTGACGGCGAGAATGGCCGCGATGGCTCCGCGGGTGGTGGCCTGCGAATTAGAGGATGGCGCGATGGTTGTCATGGATACCTAGTGCTTTGCAACGGCACACAGCATGAGCGTGGTGAGCAACAGCGGCAGATAGATCACGCTCACCTTCAGGAGGTCGCGCGCCAGCATGCGGCTTTCAGTGTCAGAGGTGGTCCGCAGGATGCCGCTGAAGCGGATCGTGTACGCAAGATAGACCGATCCAAGCAGCACGGCCAGCACCGCATAAATCGGCCCGGCCACGCCCAGCCACCACGGAGCCAGGCTCACCGGCAGCATGGCCACCGCGTAGAACGTTGCTTCGACGACAGTAGACCAGCCGTCCGGCTGCACCACGGGCAGCATGCGGATGCCGGCGCGCGCATACTCATCGCGATAGAGCCAGGCGATGGCCATGAAGTGAGGGAATTGCCAGACGAACAGGATGGCGAACAGCGCCACAGCAGGCCACTCGATGCGCCCGCGGGCTGCCGTCCAGCCGAGCAGCGGGCCCATGGCACCCGGAAAAGCGCCGATGAAGGTGGCCAGCGAGGTGACGCGCTTGAGCGGCGTGTAGACGGCGACGTAAGTGAACGCCGTGAGCAACGCCAGCGAGACCGTCAGCAGGTTGGTGTGCAGCAGCAGCCACCACGCACCCAGCGCCAGCGCGCCAATGCCGGCCACGATGCCTTGTGCCAGCGAAATACGGCCGGCAGGCAGCGGACGGTCTGCAGTGCGGTGCATGAGCGCGTCGATTGAGCGTTCGATAGCTTGATTGAGCGCCCCCGCGCCAGAGGAAACGAGGCCAATGCCGAACAGTACGTCCAGCAAACCGCGCTGCAGCGTGGAGATGCCCGACTGCATGGAGCCGAGATAAAAACCCGCCCAGCCTGTAACGACGACGAGGCCTGTAACGCGCACCTTGAACAGCTCACGGAAGTCGTGAATGAGCGTGGCCGTGAGGCCGGGTTTCGGGGCGTGCAGATGGGCTGGCCCGTGCGGCGCTGCAGTGGTTGCGGGCGCGGCCAAGGTGGTCGGATCGGCGGCCTGGGATACAAGTGTCATCAAGTAAAGAGGGCGAAGGCGTCGGCCGCAGTGTGGGGGAGCGGTGCGAAACCTGTATTGATGATAGCAAGCGGCGGGCAAACGGCCCTCAGGGGCGGCGGATTCAGAGCCTGGCGGCGGCTACCACGGCGTCGGCAATCTCTTCCGGCGTACGCGCATCCACGCTGATGGAGATGTGGGCGGTGCGGTAAAGCGACATTCGGCGCTCGTAACGGCGCGCCAGATTGGCGTGGTCAGCCAGCACGGGGCGGGTCTGCTCGGTGCCACTGCAGCGGGCAAGCGTGGTGGCCAGCTCAACCTCAAGATGCACCAGCAGCGTACCCGGTCCGGCCAGCAGCAGCTCGCGGGTGGCATCGCGCTCAATGGCTCCGCCGCCCAGGGCCAGCACCAACTTTTCGCCTGCGGACAGCCGGGCAATGGTGGCGTGCTC
>DCFV01000114.1:22262-28090 GCA_002314435.1 Acidobacteriaceae bacterium UBA1795
CAGCCCGCCTCGGCCTCGATCACGTTGTCGACATCGAGAAAGCTCCAGCCCAGCCGGTCGGCCACGAGTGGGCCAACGGTCGACTTCCCCGAACCCATGAAGCCGGTGAGGACGATGCGACGGATCGGCGCGACGGCAGCGGATTGCGATGAGGGATGCGAGGTCATGGGTTCGGAGGAGGCTCTATTCAGTATAGGGAAAGGAGACACCGTTTGACTCAAGCCAGCACCATTACCACAGCTCCGGCGGTGATGAGTGCGCCGCCCACGAGCACCCCGGGCGTGAGTTTTTCGCCCAGCAGCAGCCAAGCCAGCAGCATCACCAACGGTACGCTGAGCTTGTCCAGCGGTGCCACGCGTGAGGCGGGCCCCAACTGCAGGGCGCGGAAATAGCACAGCCACGAAAGACCCGTCGCCAGGCCGGAGAGTGTGAGGAACAGGAGGGTCCGGCGGTCCAGGTCCCGCAGTTCGCCGTGCTTGCCCAGGGCAAGCGCGATACCCCATGCAAAGACCACGACCACGCTGGTGCGCACGGCCGTGGCAAGGTTCGAGTCCACGTGAGCCACGCCCACCTTGGCCAGCAGCGCGGTGGCAGCGGCAAAGACGGCAGAAAGCAGAGCCCATCCAATCCAGGTCATGGCTCTTATGGTACCCGGCATGACGGACCGCTAAACTCGAAGATATGCAGACGGGACGCGCCAGCAAAACCGCTCTGCGCGTCGCCATTCGCCGCGCCGCGCACCAATTGATGGAGGAGCCGCGTATTCTGCACGATCCGGTGGTGCTGCGGCTATTGGGGACCGGCTTTGAGCGGGATCTGGAGCGTGCGTCGCACAAGGTGGCGCGGGATTTTCGTGGATTTATGGCGGCGCGCAGCCGCTACGCCGAAGACCTGCTGGCCAAGGCCGTGGCCGCCGGTGTGGAGCAGTACGTGGTACTGGGCGCTGGGCTGGACACGTTTGCCTATCGCAATCCACACCGCACTGTGCGCGTCTTTGAAGTAGACTTTCCGGCCACGCAGGAGTGGAAGCGTGCCAAGCTTGCCGAAGCGAAGATTATGGAGCCGGAGAACGTCACATTCGTCCCGCTCGATTTTGAGCATCACACGATAGCCCAAGGGCTGGCCGATGCGGGCTTCGACGCACGCAAGCCGGCGTTCTTCGGCTGGCTGGGCGTGGTGCCGTACCTGACGCGCGCGGCCTTTCGCGCCACGCTCGGGGCCATTGGGCGTCTGCCGGCGGGGAGCGGAGTCTGCTTCGACTATGCGCTCGATCCGGAGACACTGAGCCTGGCGCGCCGCCCGGTGTTTGACGCACTGGCGGCGCGGGTGGCGGCGGCCGGCGAGCCGTTCCGCATCTTCTTTACCCCTGAGGAGCTTGAGGCAGAGTTGCGCCGCGCCGGGTTCACGCGCGTGGAGCAGACCGATTCCGACCGGCTGAACGAGCTCTACTTCCATGGCCGGTCCGACGGGCTGAAGCTGTCGGCCGAAGCTCTGGGCATGCTGGCGGCAGCTTGGGTGTAGAAGGGCGTGCTGTGCTCTAAGATGAACTCATGCGTGTTCGCATCTTTTTCCTGCTCCTGGCGGGCCTTCCGCTGCTGACCGGCTGCGGCTATCACACGCTGGGAGCGGCAACGCATCTGCCGCCAGAAGCGCGCACACTGGCCGTGCCGGTGTTCGCCACGCGCACCAACACGTACCACACTGAGACGTTGATGACCGAGGCGGTGCTCCGCGAGTTCGCCACGCGATCTCGGTTGCGTGTGACGCCGGACGCCGGGGGAGACCCGGACGTAGTGCTGCATGGCACCATTCTGAAGGAAGCGGCGACGCCTCTTACCTACAATACCTCCACGCAGCAGTCTTCCAGCTTCCTGGTCACCATCGTGGTGGCAGTGGAACTGACCGGACGCGATGGCAGGGTGCTTTACGCGAATAAGAATTACGTCTTTCGCCAGCAGTATCAGTCGACCACCAGCCTGGCGGACTACTTCGATGAAAGCCCCGCAGCCATCCAGCGGTTATCGCGCGACTTTGCGCGGGCGCTGGTCGCAGATGTGATGGAAGGCCTGTAACGACGCCCCTGTTGCGCGCTGAGGCAACCATAGGTCGTGCCGGGGCTGGCGGCCAGTGCCCCGGCACGATATTCTGGAGCCGTATGCTAGCCGTTTTCACTGCCTATTCGATGCCATTTTCCGGAGCCACCCGTTGAGCGGCGCGCGTTGGGGCGCGGGTTTCAGCGCTGTCGGCCGCTTTGTGGCGGAGATTGAGGCGGCCGCTGCCGGGCAGGCGCAACTGCGGCCCGGCTACGTGCTGGCGGGTGACGAGGTTTTCCTTCTCGACCGCTGCCGCGCCGCTGTGCTGAAGGCATTTGTGCCACCGGATCTGAAGGATTTCTGCCTCTCCGACCTTGACCTTGCAACAACGCCGATTTTTGAAGTGCTGGACCGCGCGCAGACGCCGTCGCTGATGGCGCCCTTCCAGGTGATCTTTGTGCGCAACGTGCGAGCGATCTACACGCGCGGCGCCAAGAAGGAAGAGTTTGCCGCGCTGGACCGCTACTTTCGCTCGCCCAATCCGCAGGCTTTGGTGATCTTTGTCGCCGATTTTCTGCGCATTCCCACAGACGCGCGTCGCATGGAGCTGGACGACAAAAATCGCTACGAGCGGCTCACCGAGACGCTCGGCGAGCACTGCGGCATGGTGGAGCTGGCGCGGGTGAACGACGAGGATGCCATGCGCTGGGCAGTGGCTACCGCCCAGGAGGGTGGCGCACGCCTTGAGCCGGATGCGGCTCGCGAACTGGTGGATGCGCTCGGAGCGGACATGATGCTCATCGCTTCGGAACTCGAAAAGCTGTTGCTCTACACTCTAGGCCGCGGACGCATCACGCTGGGTGACGTGGAGACCATGGTTCTTGCTGCCAAGCAGCGCTCGCTCTATGAGCTGACAGACGCCATCAGCTCGCGCAACCGCGCGCGGGCCCTGGCCCTGTTGAACGGCCTGCTGAATAGCTCAGACGCAGGCGAGGATGCAGCCATCGGCCACCTTTACATGCTGGCCCGTACCTTCCGGCAGATGCTGGTGATTCTGGAAAAGAACGTGCGCGATTCGCGCGCCATCTGGCAGGCGCTTTGGCAGGGTTTCCGCATGCCACCCTTCGCCGCGGACGACCTGATCCGCCAGGCGCGACGCTACAAGAGCCGCCGCGAACTGACCCGCGCATTGCGCTTGATTGCGCGCGCCGACTTGGAACTGCGCTCCTCGCCGCCCGACAAGCGGCTGGTATTGGAGCGGCTGATCTACGAGTTGGCGTCGGAGCCCAAGCCCGCTACGCTGTTTGCTTCAGCGCAGCTTTCGTTTGAGGTGTAGACGGAGTCGGGTGTCAGACCCTAGAAAATTCCCCTTGCATTGAGCCACTCGCCGTACAGGTGGTCCTGGGTTTCCACGTGCACCGTGTACCAGCGACGCAGAAAGTCGAGCAGGGGCTGTAAATCGCCGTTCTGCCCGTGTTGGGTGTGGTCCAGTGCCTGGCGGATCTCGTTCATCAGCCTCTGGTGCTCTAGGCGGTGAACCTGCAGGCCCGGGTAGCCATGGCGCTCCAAGAGACTTTCTTCGCAGGCAAAGTGCATGCCGGTGAACTCGACCAGTTGCTCCAGTTTCGCGCCGACAGCCTCCCGCGCCGCGCCCTGCAGCAGTTGCACGCGCACCTCATTCAGAGTGTCCATTAGGATGCCGTGCTGGTCGTCCATGGCCTGAACTCCCACAAGACTTGCGTGGCTCCACGTCAGACCGCTCACCTGCTGCCTCCCGATGTTGATTGAATTGAACATCTGAGGGCCATGTCTGGCAATAACGCTTTAGTGGACTCCGGCAGGTGACTTTTGTTGGATGTGGTGACCTATTCGAGAACGATTTCGGGCTGAGGTTCGTGGCTACGGACAGTGAGCACCACGGCCGCGCCTAGAATGAGCCCGCCGCCGGCCCACGCGTGGGGCCCGAGGTGCTCGCCCAGCAGCTTGACGCCGAGCAGCGAGCCCAGCGCGGGTTCGAGGTTGAGGAACACACCCGCACGCGAGGCCGGCACATGATGGATGCCCCAGTTCCACAGGAGCGTCGTTGTGGCCGTGCAGGCCAATCCGCTGATGGCCAGAGCAGTCCATGCAGTCAGGCTGACGTGCGCAAAGGGCGGCGGCTGCGTCTTGTGTGCCACAAACGGGTTCAGTAGACAGGGGCCGACAGTCCACACCAGCAGCATGGCCGTTCCCCAAAGAATGGTGTAGGCAGTGACCACCGGCGCGCTGTGTGCCTGCATCAGCTTCTTGCTCAGCAGAATCCAGGCCAGCGCAGTGCAAAGCGAAAGCACCACCAGCAGGTCGCCTTCAAGCGAGGGGCTTCCCTGCGTGCTTGGGCCGCGGTGCCCGCCAAGCACGATGAGAGCTGCGCCCACGGTAGAAGCCGCCAGCGCGCCCCAGCCGGCCAGATCGAGCCGCTCGCCCGCAAACAGGGCCGCCGCCACGGCCAGCAGCACGGGCATCGACCCCACCATCAGTGAGGCATGGCTCACGGTGGTGCGCGCCAGTCCGTGGAACTGGATGAGGAACTGCACAGGGATTCCGAAAAAAGCCGAGATCAGCAGTAACCTTACCTCGCTGCGCGTGAGGTGCACGCGGCTGGCCAGGGCCACCGGCAGCATGCCTATGCAGGCGAACAGAAACCGGTAGAGCACCATCGACTCTACATTCATCTCGTTCAGCGCCAGGTGGCCGAAGTAGAAGCCCGTGCCCCACAGGCAGCCTGCCAGCGCACAGGCACCGTAGCCGAGAAATGCGATCCGTCGGCTGGAGGAGGAGAGGAAGGTCATCACATTCTTTACTGTCGCATATGCGCATGCGCGGCGTGCCACTGCCCAAAACGCCCCCGCATCGGCGAGAATAGTGCTCGATGGCAATACGGCTCCGGATGGCTGGTCCTCGAGTTCGCACTGCGCTGGGGCTGATGGTGACCGTGCTCCCGCTGTGCGCGCCCCTGTCAGCAGCCACGCGCCGCCACAAGGCCGCCGCTGACGCCGCTGCAGACAAACCCGCCATGACCGCATCGCAGCCGGCAGCGTTCTCCATCTCCGTGGAGCCGTTCGGATTTGCTGCGCCGGGAGCTTTCTATCAGGGACTGCGCGAGAGCTTGGTGTCGCTCGACTTTCTGGACGAGAACCGGCTGCTCTTCACCTTTCGCGCGCCGGGGCTGCTGCGCCGTACGCCGGGCGACAATGACCGGTCGCGTCAGATTCGCGCGCTCGTGCTGACCCTGCCGCAGGGAGGGGTGGAGAGCGAGGCGCTGTGGACCATCCACGCTGGCGGCCGCTACCTGTGGATGCTGGGCGGTTCGCACTTTCTGCTGAGCGACGGCGACATGCTCAAGGACGGTGACGCCACGCTGGAGCTGAAGCCGCTGCTCCACTTTCCCGGGCCCCTGCTCTGGCTGGAGACGGACCCCACGCAGCAGTTGCTGGTAACCGACTCGCGCGAACCGGCCGATACAAAGGCGAAAGCGGATGCGGTGCCGGTCCCCTCGACAGCGGCCGCAGACGTGGAAGAGCACGAGCCACGCAGTGACAATGCGCCGGACATTGTGCTGCGCATTCTGCGCCGTTCCTCCGGGCAGGTGATGCTGGTGAGCCGCGTACGCACGGTGGTGCATCTGCCCATCAGTTCCGAGGGGTACTTGGAAGCGTTGCGCTCCAGTGGGCGCGACTGGATGCTGAACCTGAACTCCTTCACCGGAGGGAGCCGCCTGCTGGGGAGGGTGAACTCCACCTGCTCGCCGCCGCTGGT
>DCFV01000103.1 GCA_002314435.1 Acidobacteriaceae bacterium UBA1795
CTGACGGTGTTTGACGGCCACGCCTGGCGCAGCTACACGCAGGAAGACGGTTTGATCTGGAACGACACGGACAGCTTTGCGCTGGCCGAAGATAAGGACGGCAGCATCTGGGTAGGCACTTCAGGCGGCTTGAGCCACCTGCTCACGCCCCAGGACGCGGCCGCAAGCACGCCGCCGCCGCCGGCTTTCTCCAAAGTGACGTACGGTAACACGCTTCTGGGCAACGGATCCTCGGTGGGCTTTTCCTCGGATGTACTTGAAATCTCGATGGCGCTGCTGTCGTTCAAGGGCACGCAGGACGCAGGAATTCGCTACCGGCTTGTGGGTGGGCCGTCGTCGGAGTGGGAGGAGTCTCGTGAGATGCAGGTGCACTACCGCCACCTGCCCCCGGGCAGTTATCGCTTTGAGGTGACGGAGATTGATCAGGCAGGCCATGCGGTCTCTCCGGTGGCTTCCTTCACCTTCCAAATCACGCCGCGCTGGTGGCAGCGCACCACGCTGCGGGTTGGGCTGGGCCTGCTGGTCGTTGTTGTGTTGATTGTGATCTGGCGGCAGCGCGTGGGCGTACTGATCCGGCAGAAGAAGCAACTGGAAGCAGCAGTGCAGCAGCGAACTGTCGATCTCCAGAGGGAGAAGATCGAACTGCTGAATACCAAGGAGCAGATGCGCCACTTTGCCGAGCGCGACGACCTGACCGGCCTGTGGAATCACCGCATCATTGTTGAGCGGCTGCGCATCGAGGTCGACCGCTCGCGGCGCGAAGGGCAGGCTCTGAGCATCATCCTCGTAGACCTGGACTACTTCAAACGCATCAACGACACATTTGGGCATCCAGCCGGCGACATGGTACTGAAAGAAGCCAGCGCCATCTTCCAGCGGATGGTGCGCAGCTATGACTGGGTGGGCCGATACGGCGGTGAGGAGTTCCTGCTCATTCTCCCGGGCTCCAGCTTTGTTCATGCCCAGCAGCGGGCCGAGGAACTGCGCGAAGCACTCGCAACGGCGCAAGTGAGGGACGGAGAGACGCGCATTCCGGTGACGGCCAGCTTCGGCGTGGCGTGCGGATTTGCCGTCGCCCACGAGGACCTGATCCGTCGCGCAGATCAAGCGCTCTATCTGGCCAAGAACAAGGGGCGCAACTGTGTGGTGTCGGTGGAAGTGGACGCGCGCAAGGCAGCTCAGCACGCGGCCCAGGTGAACTGAAACTAACTTCCCGACCGGCTGAGCAGGCTTCAGCTTCTTAATCGCAAACGAGGGAATCGGCAGGGAAGGCGGCTTCGTCTTCGGTCTCTTGTTCCATTGCGCCAATTGGTGGCGCAGCGAAAAATGCGTCGACCTGTTCGAGGACAGCTGCGCCGGTTTTGGCGTGATAGATGGATTGGCGCAGCCTGGCCCCGCCGGCAACGCCGTGTGTGAACCAGCTTGCAAACTGCTTCATCTTACCGGCGGTCTCGCCCATGCGGGCGTCGCGGGGCAGCGCCTGGCTGGCCTCGGCCTCGTTCAGCAACATCTGGAAGTAGCCGCGGATCATGCGGTAGCGGTCGTCGGTGGTGGGTCGGTCGTAGCTTCCCGTGGCCGTGTATTGCGCAATCTGGCGAAAGATCCAGGGATTGGCCGGGGCGGCACGGCCGATCATGACGGCATCGCAGCCGGTCTGGGCGACCATGGTTGCCGCGTCCTCCGGGGTGCGGATGTCGCCGTTGCCGATGACGGGTATCCGGACGGCGTCTTTGACGGCAGCGATCCACTCCCAGCGGGCCTGGCCGGTGTAGCCCTGCTCGCGGGTGCGGGCGTGGAGCGCGACCGCATTGAGCCCTTCGGACTCGGCCATGCGGGCCAGCTCCACGCAAATGATTTGTGAGTCGCTCCAGCCAAGGCGGAATTTTACGGTGAAGGGGATGGTGACCGCATTGCGAACAGAGCGGAAGATCTCGCCGATTTTGGGCAGATCGCGCAGCAGACCTGAGCCGCCATTGCAGCCGACCACGCGCTTTGCCGGGCAGCCAAGATTGAGGTCGACTAGGTCGAAGCCCGTGTCCTGCACGATGCGGGCGGCCTCGGCGAGGGTCTCGGCGTTGGAGCCGAACAACTGTGCGCCAATGGGGTGCTCGTCATCGTAGAAAGTCAGGTACCGCTTCCGCTTGGACTCGCGCATGCGCGAGAGGCCGTCAGCCGAGGTGAACTCGGTCATCAGCAGGCCGCAGCCGGACTGGGCGTTGGTGACAGCGGCGTCGATCTCGGCGGCATCTGGCGTGGCGTGGGCGGAGAAAAGGCTGGCATGGCGGATGAAGCGGCGGAAAACGGTGTCAGTCACGCCAGCCATCGGCGCGAGCACGGTGGCCGGAGTAACGGCGACGGGACCGATGCGCATCTCGGCTGGCACGCGTGCCTCAGACGGCATCGCGTGCTCGCGCGGTTTGTCCCAGTCCTTGTTCACCGTGAACCCTTTGCCGGCCATACTGCTGCCTCACTTCTGCTGGTCAGCAACTGCTGACCGGCGCTTAACCCTGTCCCTGAACAGCAGTGGGCCCCCGCCGTGGCGGGGGCCCACTCTAACCCAGCTTCTGAGCGGCTGTTACTTCGCCGCCGTCTCGGCCTTCGCGTATTTGCGGCGGAAGCGCTCGACGCGCCCGGCTGTGTCGACCAGGCGCTGCTTGCCGGTGAAGAACGGGTGGCAGACCGAGCAGATTTCCACGTGGATGTCGCCCTTGTGGGTCGACCGGGTTTCAAAATTGTTGCCGCAGGCGCACATCACGCGCACAGCGTCGTAAACGGGGTGGATCTTTTCCTTGGGCATCTCTGAATGGAACCTTTCCTGCAGTACTCCTATTGTAAGTGGATTCGGGATTGAGCGCAATCGATGCAGGTTATTGCCTGAGCGCCTGTTCAATCGCGGCCTGGGCCAGCGGGGCCATGATGGCGTAGCCGGCGGGCAACGGGTGGACACCATCCTGGCTGAGTGCCGAGGGCAGGCCTTCGCGAACGTCCTTCATAGCAGAGTGATAGTCGAGGTAGAGAAAGCCCTTTTCTGCGGCGTATTTACGGAGCCAGGCGTTGATCGCGTCAATCTTGGGTGCGGGGGTGAGTCCGGGCTGCCAGGGGTAGTCGAATGCGGGCAGGATGGAGCAGAGCACGACGCGGATGCCATTCGCGTGGGCCAGTTCCGCCATGGAGGCGAGGTTATCCTCGATCTGCTCGGGCGTCGAGGGGCCGGTGTTGCCAGCGATGTCGTTGGTGCCCGCGAGAATGAGGACGACCTTGGGCTTGAGGGCGATCACATCCTGGCGGAACCGGACCAGCATCTGCGGGGTGGTTTGGCCGCTGATGCCGCGATTCACGTAGGGCTTGCCGGGGAACGACTGGTCGAGATGCCAGCCTTCGGTGATGGAGTCGCCCATGAACACGACGCGGTTTTCGCCCGCGGCGGGTGGACCGAGCTTCACATTCTCCTCCTTGAAGCGTTCGAGCCAGGGAAAGTCGGTGGTAAGTCGGCGGTCGTGCGTCTGCCAGTAGTCGTTGTCGGTGTGCTGTGTGGGCGCAACTTTGGTGGGCGCAGGCGCGACAGTTTCCGGCTTGGACGCCGTTTCCTGGGCGCGCAGGCGGACGGGCACGAATGACGCGGCCACGACGAGGGCTGCGCAGGCAACACGCAAGGCAATTCGATTCACGCGGGACTCTCCTGAATTGGGGCGCGGACAAGCGCGCTCTTTTCTTTGCGCTCCGATTATAGGACGCCGCGTGCGGGTGGCGCGCTGCTCAGGAGTTTTCCACACAACGGGACGCGATCCGCACCTAAGCACGCAGCGGCCACATGCGCTAGGCTTTGAAGAGTTATGAGTACCTGCACGATTTGCGGTGGCATCGGCCTGGTGGAGCACCTCACCGAAAAAGGCATCTGGGTTTCGCGGCCCTGCGAGTGCCAACAGATGGAGCGCTATCACAAGCGATTGGCGTCGGCGAAGATTCCCGAGCGCTACCGGCACTGCTCGCTGGACTCTTACGAAACCGGCTTCCGCGGAGCCAATCCGTCGCTGGCGCAAGCCCTGATGACCGCGCGTAAGTATGCTGAGGCCTATCCGATTGACACTGGTGGCAACGGCCTCCTGTTTGTGGGCACGGCGGGGCTGGGCAAGACGCACCTGGCCGTGGGCGTGCTGCAGCGGCTGGTGCAGGAGCGCGGTGTCCACGGCCTCTTCTGCGACTACCGCGAACTGCTCAAGAACATCCAGAACAGCTACAATTCGACGGTGAACACCACGGAGCTGGAGCTGCTGAAGCCGGTATTTGCGGCCGAGGTCCTGGTGCTGGACGACCTTGGAGCGCAGAAGCCGAACGAGTGGGTATGGGATACGGTGGCGCTGATCCTCAACACGCGCTACAACAATCGCCAGTCAACGATCATCACCACCAACTACCCGGATCTACCTGCGGGCGGCGGCGTGCAAACCGAAGCGCAGCGCGCAGCGCGCGAGCAGACTCTGGGCGACCGCATCGGCGACCGCATGCGCTCGCGCCTGGCCGAGATGTGCGTGCGGATCGAGATGAGCGGCGAGGACTTCAGGCAGTCGGTAAAGCGGGCTCGGTTCGGCTGAGGACAGGGAAAAGGCAGTCAATGGAGATTCCGATGCGCAAGTCGGCGGAGATTCTGGGGCTGTTCGGGCTGGGATTGCTGATGTGGCAGACGTGGAGTGCGCTGTGGGGGCCAGACCGGCTGCCAGAGCGTGTGCCGACCCACTTTGATGCGGCGGGCAACGCCAACGCCTGGGGCTCGCCGTGGGGCATGATCCTGTTGCCGGTGATCGCCTTCGGCGTCTACCTGCTGATGTCGGTGGTGGCGCGGTTTCCGCAGTCCTTCAACTACCCGGTGCGGAAAACACCCGAGAACCTGCCGCGGCTGCAGGACGTGACTCTGAATATGCTGGCGTGGGTAAAGGCACAGATCGCGTGCCTGTTTGCGGTGTTGCAGTGGACATTTGTGCAATCGGCGCGCAGTGGCGATGGGCGGTTGTTTCCGAAGATCGTGCCGGTGTTTCTGGTGCTGATTTTCGGGACGGTGGGAGCGCACATGATCGCCCTGGTGCGCGCGGGGCGAAGCAGGCCCTAGAATACCCAAACTGTGGCGAGCACCATGAGAATGGCGGCCACGGTTACGGCCCGATAGGTATGGTCCTCGCAGCGGGGCGGAGCGCCGTTGAGAGAAAGAACTCCGAGATGGGTTGAGTGCTGCATCGTGTGGTCTTCCTCAAGGTGGTTCCAGTGAATACGGCGGTGAACGGTATCCGGTTCCGCAGTCTTGTTATGCTCCCCTTCTTACAAGCAGGGAATTACATAAAAGATGTAGAAGAGCGAAAGCGGGATGCATTCTATCGAGCCTTTATCGGCGCTTGTGTGCGGATTCATCATCCCTTGACGAGAGAAACGAGCGGGCATCGGGAAATCACATGGCAGCGGGTGTAAAATCTCGCTCGTGAGCACCGGTCCTGAACTCGATCTGATGCCGCGCAAAGAAGCGCGCGAACGCAACTGGCTGCCGCTGGCGATTGCCGTCGGCGTGGTGGTCGTGGTGGCAGCCATTGTCATTCTGAGCCTGCAACGCGGGCACACGGGGCCAGCGGTCACGCCCGTCTCAGCCGCGCCAGATCCCTATGCTGCCAACTTGCCCATCTCCGGCCTGGTGATGAGCGAGTCGAGCAACCTGGCCGGAGGCAAGGTGACGTATGTGGACGGCACCATCTCCAACACCGGCAACCGGACAGTCAGCGGGATCACAGTGCAGGTTCTGTTCCGCACCTTTGCCAAAGAGGTAACGCAGAACGAGACGCACCCTCTGCAGTGGATTCGGACGCGCGACCCCTACATCGACGTGGAGCCGGTTTCAGCGGCACCGCTTGCGCCCGGCGCCAGCCACGAATTCCGGCTGATTTTTGACGGCGTGTCGCCGGACTGGAACGGGGCTTACCCGGAGATCCGCGTGGTGCACGTCGACTCCAAGTAGACGCGCCGCAGACGTCAGCCCGCTTTCTACTCAGTAGAACTTACTGCTCCCGGTAAAAATTACACCCAGCAACGAGCCCGCAGGTGGAAAAAGCGAATAAGGCTGGTTCGGAAGTCCTTCTCTTTCCATACAAAATAAAAGACTTATGGGCTACCTTCGAAAGCGCGGGGAGTTTGGCACGGCCTTTGCTATAGAGAAGGGCGAGCCCCACTTGGAGCTCGCCGCAGCAAAGTTAGCGGCAGATGACTTTAGAGGGCCAAGGATTCCATGAAAAACATCGTCCCAGTTTCCCAGTTGTTCTCCGGCCAGATTGCACTACTCGTCCTGGCGTCTGCGATGGCAGTTCCGTCGGTTGCGCAGCAAGCGCAGCCGACGAGCGCTCCCCAGAGCACCCCTCCCTCGGCGCAGCAGCCCTCCCCCGCGGCAACTGACGCGAACACCGACAAGGAGGGGTTCTGGGGTCACTTGAACCCGATGGCTCGCAAGAAGTGGGTGCATAAGCGGCTGGACCCGATCAACGACCGGCTCAC
>DCFV01000161.1:0-2369 GCA_002314435.1 Acidobacteriaceae bacterium UBA1795
TCAGGTGCGGGAAGGGTGCGAGCAGTGCCTTAAGATAGCTGGCGCCGCCGACGGCCGAGCAGGGAAAGATCTTCACATAATCCGCGCCGGCATTCCATGCCGTAATCACTTCAGTCGGCGTGAGCGCGCCGGGAATGGACACCTTGCCGAGTGCGCGGGTGCGTGACACTACAGCAGGATGAAAGCTGGGGCTGACGACGAACTCGGCGCCTGCGGCGATCGTGGCTTCGGCTTCGTCCGCAGTGGTCACCGTACCCGCGCCGAGCAGAAGTTCCGCTCTGTATTCCTGCCGGAGTTCGCCCAGCAACTCGACGGCGCCGGGAACCGTCATCGTCACTTCAACGACGGTGATACCGCCTGCGATCATGGCCTGCACTACTGCATGCGCTTGAGCAACTGATTTAGCGCGGAGCACAGGTATAAGGCCAACACGCTCGAGGATTTCCCTGGTGGTTTCCGGCATGGTTCTCCCTCAGCGCGCAATGCGCGCGGAACCGCCCTGCATGGCCCGCTCAACTTCGGCCAGTGTCGCCATGCTGGTGTCGCCCGGGGTGGTCATGGCCAGTGCACCGTGGGCCACACCGCAACGGACGGCCCATTCGATGGGTTTACCGGTGAGCAGCCCGTAGAGCAGGCCCGAGGCGAAGCTGTCGCCGCCGCCCACGCGGTCCAGAATGTCGATTTTGCTTTGAGGCACGTGGACGATCTTGTCCTCGTAAAGGGCGATAGCGCCCCATGCGTTGCGGCTGGCAGTGTGGGCAGTGCGCAGCGTGCTGGCAATCAGCCTCAGATTGGGGTAGGCTGCGGCCACCGCGCGCAGCATTTCCTCATAGGCCGCGATGGGCAATTCGGCGAAGTCGTCGCTGACGTCATTGAGTGAAACGCCAAGCATGGCGCTGAAGTCCTCTTCATTGCCCAGCAGCAGATCAACCTTGCGGACGAGCTTTCGGTTGACTTCCTGCGCCTTAGCTTTGCCGCCAATCGACTTCCAGAGAGAGTCACGGTAGTTCAGGTCGTAGGAAACGAGCGTGCCGTTGCCGCGCGCGGCGTCCATCGCTTCAACGGCTACGAGGGCCGTTGACTCAGAAAGTGCGGCGAAGATGCCGCCTGTATGGAAGCATTTCGCTCCGTTCTCAGGCCCAAGAATCGAGGGCCAGTTGAAGTCACCTGGCTGAACTTGGCTCATTGCGGTGTGGCCTCGATCGCTACACCCGGCAGCAGCACGCAGGCCAAAGCCGCGCTCAGTGAAGTTGAGGCCGTTGCGTACGGTACGGCCCACGCCGTCGTAGGGAACCCACTTGAGCGGTGAAGTATCGACGCCGCCCTGCAAGATGCAGTCCTCGACCAGCCGGCCAACGGCGTTGTCGGCCAGCGCGGTGGCGATGGCGGTGCGCATGCCGAAGCAGCGGCGGAGACCGCGCGCGACGTTATACTCGCCGCCGCCATCCCACACGGTGAACTGGCGTGTGGTGGAGACGCGTCCTTCACCGGGATCAAGGCGGAGCATCACTTCGCCAAGGCTGAGGCAGTCCCAGCGGCGCGCATCATTGGAAATCAGAACAGAGTCCATAGGTTGTTTGCGTTCACTGACACTGTAGCGCAAAGGGAGGAGTCTGTGACGGATGGTCGGGCCGGAAAATAAATCGCCTTACGTGGTAGAGTTTTTTGGGGGGTTCGCGACATCCGACAGCGGCGAATGTGAAATCTGCCCGTCGGTGTGTGCGACAGCCAACAGGGGATTGAACCGATGAGCCAGAATCTCTTTGATTTGCACGGGCGAGTTGCCGTGGTGACAGGCGGAACCACCGGGTTGGGGCATGCGATCGCGCAAGGGCTGGCAGGTGCAGGCGCAGATGTCGTGCCGAGTTCGCGGCGCCTGGAGCAGGTCAAGAAAGTCGCAGCCGAGATCGAGGCCATGGGGTGTCGCTCGCTCGCAGTGACCAGCGACGTGCAGGACCGCGCCTCGCTGCAGTCACTGCATGATGCCGTACTCGAAAAGTTCGGCAAGGTCGACATCCTCGTCAATGCGGCCGGTATCACGCACAAGGCAGCGACGCTGGAGACCGACGAAGCCGACTGGGCGCGGGTGATCGATACGAACCTCACCGGCACGCTCCGCGCTTGCCAGATCTTTGGAACGACAATGGTGCGCGCAGGCTACGGGCGCATCATCAACATTGCGTCTCTCACGTCGTTCGTGGGCATGTATCGGGTGGCAGCTTATTGCGCCAGCAAGGCGGCCGTGGCTTCGCTGACCAAGGTACTGGCCATCGAACTGGCCCAGGCAGGTGTGAACGTGAACGCCATTGCGCCGGGCGTGTTTCCCACTCCGCTGAATGCGTCCCTGATCCAGGGGACGCCGCGTGGCG
>DCFV01000161.1:2627-3962 GCA_002314435.1 Acidobacteriaceae bacterium UBA1795
AGAATTGCTTCTGCGCACACCCATGCGGCGGTTCGGAGAAGCGAAGGAACTGGCTGGCACGGCAATCTATCTCGCGTCAGAGGCGGCCTCGTTTGTCACCGGCGAAGTGGTGGCGGTGGATGGCGGTTTCCTGGCCAGCGGCGTGAACCAATAGGACGCGAAGCGGAGGCACAGAACGAACGCTACACTCGGCGGGTGCTATGAAGATTAGCGGTGCGCGCGTGAACGTGACCTCACCGGGGCGCAACTTCGTCACGCTCAGAATCGAGACCGAAGAGGGCATCTATGGGCTGGGCGACGGCACCCTGAACGGCCGCGAGATGGCGGTGGCGAGCTATCTTACGGAGCACGTGATTCCGTGCATCATCGGCCGAAATCCATTCGATACCGAAGACATATGGCAGTATCTCTACCGCGCGCCTTACTGGCGACGCGGGCCGGTGACAATGGCCGCGATTGCCGCGGTGGACGTGGCTCTCTGGGACATCAAGGGCAAGGCGCTCAACACGCCTGTTTATAACCTGCTCGGAGGTAAGAGCCGCGAAGGTGTTCTGGTATACGCACACGCCAATGGAAAGGACACTGAAGCAGCCCTTGAAGACGTAGCGCGGCAGCGGGATCTGGGCTACAAAGCAATCCGCGTGCAAAGCGGTGTACCCGGGCTTGCGAGCACGTACGGCGTGGCAAAAGGCGATGCGCGCTACGAGCCTGCAGAGCGCGGACTGCCCACTGAGTGTGCATGGGCAACGGAGCCCTATCTACGCCACGTACCACAGCTGTTCGCTCGCGTGCGAGCATTGTTTGGCGAAGAGCTTCACCTGCTACACGATTGCCATCATCGGTTGACACCGATTGAGGCCGCGCGGCTGGGAAGGGAACTGGAGCCCTTTCATCTATTTTGGATGGAGGACCCGACGCCGGGAGAACTCCAGGATGGATTTCGCCTGATCCGCGAGCACACGACTACGCCGCTTGCCGTGGGCGAGGTGTTCAACTCGATCTGGGATGCGCATGACCTGATACGGAACCAGTGGATCGATTACATCCGCATGACGGTGACGCACGCGGGCGGTTTAACGCACTTAAAGAAGGTGGCCGACTTTGCCGAACTCTATCACGTGCGCACCGGGTGTCACGGTGCGACCGATCTTTCGCCAGTTTCAATGGCTGCGGCACTTCACTTCGGCACGGCGATTCACAACTTCGGCATTCAAGAACACATGCCCCACGCTGAGGCCGCAGACGCCGTATTTCCGCACGCATACCGCTTTCACGATGGTCTTATGACGCCGGGTAACGCGCCGGGACTGGGCGTCGATCTCGACGAAACCCTGG
>DCFV01000138.1:0-6204 GCA_002314435.1 Acidobacteriaceae bacterium UBA1795
TGGTGAAGGTGACGGCGAGGATCGAGTCGGGCGCGACGCCTTTCTCGCGGATGAGCCAGGCGATACGGCTGGTGATGACGCGCGTTTTGCCTGAACCTGCGCCGGCAAGGATCAGCAGAGGCCCTTCCGTAGCTTCGACGGCGGCCCGCTGTTCGGGATTCAATTTGGCGATGAGCGACTGCACGGCGTGGGTCCGGGAGGGAAGGTTCCTGTATCTAGTGTACCCGCCGGGTTGCGCGGGATGCGAGACGCATCGAGACGGGTGCAGCCGAGGGGCGTGAGAATAGAGGAATGCTGGATCTTCTGCGCGGAATCGCACTGCTGATCGGATTTCACCAGCTGGGCTCTGCCCTGCACTGACTCGGCGTTCCGCTGGCGATGCTGTTTCAGATGGCGCAGAGGCGGCGTTCATCCAGTATTCGCAGGCGCGCGCTATGCTGGTTGCACGATGACAATCAAGAACAATGCGGTGCGACGCGCAGCGGTGTATTGCGGCTCGGCGAACGGCACCGATCCGGCATTTCTAGCTGAGGCGCGGGCGCTGGGTACGGCTCTGGCGCGGATGGGCTGGGGGCTGGTGTACGGCGGAGCGAGCGTGGGGCTGATGGGCGCGGTAGCCGATGCGGCTTTGGCCGGTGGCGCTGAGGTGATCGGCGTGCTGCCGGAAGTCCTTTCGGGCAGCGAGATTGCGCATCATGGTTTGACGCGGCTGGAGATGGTGCCGTCGATGCACGCGCGCAAGGCGCGGATGGCGCATCTGGCGGACGCGTTTCTGGTGCTGCCCGGCGGCTACGGCACGCTGGACGAGCTGATGGAAATCGTGACCTGGAAGCAGCTGCGGATGCATGCAAAGCCCTGCGTGCTGATCAATACCCAGAATTATTGGAACGGGTTGCTGGCGTTCCTGGATACAGCGGTGGATGCGGGCTTTCTGAAGGCGCCGAACCGGGCACTGCTGGAAGTGGCGCACGATGCCGCGGATGCGGTGCGAAAAATCGTGTTGGACTGAACCTGCCGGCGTTTGAGCGTGTGATTTTCTGCAGATTCGGCGAGAAACTTCCGTCGATACCCCCCCGGGGGGGTACCCCTTTGCGGTTGATCGCGAACTGCGCCTGCTGCTTTGTCACACTCATTGTGCCGGAAGCAGGCCTAATTCATTGCAGACGACGGTACGGGACCTGCGCGTTATTTTCTCTTGGCGCGTTCGCGCTGGAGCTCGCGGTATAACTCGCTCTTGGATTGGCCGAGTTCGCGGGCCAGACGCTTGAGGGCATCCATTTCGTCGAGGCCTTCGGCTTGCAGGCGGGCTACGCGAGTAGAAATGGACTCTCGGGCTGGAGCAGATCCCTCCCAGGTCCCTTCAGGACCTGGGGCACCCACCGGGGCTTCGATGAGCAGGACGAATTCGCCGCGGATGCGATCGCGTGCGGCGAGGTTCTTGCGAATGTCGGCGACGGGGCCGCGCAGAAATTCCTCGTGCAGCTTGGTCAGTTCACGCGCTGCCACTGCGTGGAGCGCTGGCCCCCAAACCGATTCGATGTCCGACAGAGTTTCGAGAATGCGGTGCGGGGCTTCGTAGAAGATGAGCGTCTGCGCGGCCGCTCGTGGCTGCGCGGCCAGCTCTTCGATGCGGGTGCGGCGCGCGCCGGCTTTCTCCGGAAGAAATCCAAGGAAGACAAACTCAGCCGTGGGCAGGCCGCTGGCGATGAGCGCACTGAGGGCGGCGTTGGCGCCGGGGATGGGGATGACGGGGACGCCGGCGGCGATGGCTTCAGCGGCGAGAACGGAGCCCGGATCGCTGATGCCGGGCATCCCAGCGTCGGAGACGACGGCGACGCGGCCGCCAGCCTTGATGGCCTCGATCAGCTCGGTGGCTCGGTGGCGCTCGTTGTGCTCGTGGCAGCTGACGGTGGGCGTGGTGATTTCGAAATGGTTGAGGAGCTTTTGCGTCTGGCGGGTGTCTTCGCAGGCTATGCGGTCGGCCTGGCGGAGGACGTCGAGGGCGCGGAGGGTGATGTCGCCGAGGTTGCCGATGGGGGTGGCAACGAGGTAGAGGCCGGGTGCGAGGGGTGTGTCTTCGGGCATGGGTTCGTACTTCACAATACTCGATGGTTGGGACGGGTGTCGGCAGGGAGTGGTTCGTGCTTTCCCACATCTCCGGCCGCATAGAGAGCTGCCGTAGATATGGGGCACCCATTTTCGTGCGGAGCTAGGCGTTGCGAAAACAAACCGCAGGTTCCGGTTCAAATCGTGCTTCGGATCACTGACCTCTGAAACCTGATCCCTGGCTGTTATTCGGCTTCTTCGCGTTCGATGCGGCGCTGCTCGGCGAGGAGGGTCATGGAACTCATCAGGTTCTGTACGCTGACGATGCCTACGACGCGGCCGGAGTCGGTGACGGGGATGAGGGAGAGGCCGCGGCCGGCGGTGAGGCGGCGGATGGTGGTGCCAAGCGTGTCCTCTGGGCGGGCGACCTGGAAGGCGCGCGACATGACGGACTGCACGTAGCCGTTGCCGTCGTTGCGCAGCGCCTCGACGATGCGCTGGCGGCTGACGATGCCAACCAGTTCGGGGCCGCGGACGACGGGGAAGTCTTCCTGCAGCGAGTGGACGCAGCGGGCGAGGGCGTCGGCGAGGGTGTCCGACGGCGAGAGGGTGGCGAAGTCAGTGAGCATCACTTCGCGCATGCGAACGGTGTCCACAACGGACTGGAAGAAGACGCCCTGGTCCTCGACCTGCGCGCCAATCATGATGAAAAAGCCGGCGATGATGAGCCAGGGACTGTGGAGCAGCATGCCGGCGAGCATGGCGGCGAGAGCAAGCAACTGGCCGATGCCGCTGGCGGCGCGGCCGGCAGGGGCGAAGCCGTGGGTGCGGGCGAAGTTGCCGCGCAAGAGGCGCCCCGCATCGAGCGGGTAGGCAGGCAGCAGGTGAAGGACGCCGAGGCCGGCCTGCATCCAGACCATGCTGCGCAGCAGGTAGTCGGCGGTGATCCAGGGCTGCTGGAAGAGGTTGATGTCGCCGCCCGCGCCGAGGAAGGCAAGAGCCAGCGCGGCTGCGGTGACCAGGTTGGCCACGGGGCCGGCAAAGCACAGCAGGAACTGGCCGGCTCCGCTGTTGGAGTTTTCCTGGCTCTCCGGATTGGCGTAGGCGAAGAGGCCGCCGATGGGCAGCACGAGCACGGCACGCAGGCGCAGGCCGAGACATGCGGCGACCATGAGACGCACGATTTCTCGAACGAGGACGGCCACGGTGAGCGCGAAGAACAGCCCCAGGCCGCGCAGCCAGCCGGCGGCTCCGGAAAGGCCGAAGCACACGAACGCGAGCAGCGGAAAGAAGGCATGGATACGGAGTTCCACGCCCAACCAACGGCCCAATGGGATTGACCAACCTCGCATACAGGAATTGTAGAGGGTCGGGCGGCGGAAAGGTCTCAGGTATTCTTTGGAGCGATGCGGATCATTGCGGGAACATACCGGTCGCGGGTGCTGGAGGCTCCGGCGGGGATGGCGACGCGGCCAACGAGCGACCGGCTCCGCGAGACGCTATTCAACGTGCTGGCGCCGCGGCTGGAAGGAGCGGCGTTTCTGGATCTCTATGCGGGCTCGGGGGCAGTGGGGCTGGAGGCGCTGAGCCGGGGTGCGGCGCGGGTGGAGTGCGTGGAGCGGGCACAACCAGCGCTGAAGGCGTTGCGCGCGAATCTCAATCGGTTGGGTGTGCGGGTTGGAGTGCACACGGTGAGCGTGGCGGCGTATCTGAAGCGCGCGCAGGGGCCGTTCGACGTGGTGTTTCTTGACCCGCCCTACGATGCGGCTGAGGAGTATGCGACGACGCTGGGAGCGCTGAGCGGTGCGGCGCAAAGCCTGCTGGCAGAGGGTGCGGTGGTGATTGCGGAGCATCGAAGAAAAGAAAAGCTCGAGGACGGCTATGGCGCGTTGGAGCGGACGCGGCTGCTGGAGCAGGGCGATGCGGCGCTGAGCTTTTATGCACGCCGCGGCGGGTAAGATGGTGCAGGCTGAGCGTGCGGCGGATTCAGCGCGGCGCAGCACCGACAGAGGCACATCATGAAATGGACAGTGTGGGCGGCGGCGCTGGTCTGCGCTGCCGGAGTGCATGCGCAGAGCGCGTCGCCGTGGCAGTTGGGGCCGTTTACGAGGCCGGCGGAGGGCAACCCGGTGGTGGCGCCGCAGCCGGAGTCACGGTTTACTGACCCGATCCTGAGGGCGCCGGTGCAGTGGGAGGCATTGCACACCTTCAACCCGGCGGCAATTGTGCGCAACGGCAAAGTGGTGGTGCTGTATCGAGCAGAGGACAACTCCGGCGCGATGGCGATTGGCGGGCACACCTCGCGGCTGGGGTTGGCGGAGAGCGCGGATGGGATTCACTTCACGCGGCGCGCTGAGCCGGTTTTCTTTCCGGCCGAGGACGGCGAGAAGATGCGCGAGTGGCCGGGCGGCGTGGAAGACCCGCGGATTGTGGAGCGGGAGGACGGCACCTACGTGCTGACCTATACGCAGTGGAATCGCGAGACGTATTCGGTGGGCATTGCCACTTCGCGCGATCTGGAGCACTGGACCAAATACGGGCCCGCGTTTACGGGAGCACTGGGCGGCAAGTACGACCACCTGAAGTACAAGTCGGCGGGGATTGTGACGCAGGTGGTCAAGGACCGGCTGCTGGCCGCGCGCATCAACGGCCTCTACTGGATGTACTGGGGCGAGGGCGCGGTGCACCTGGCCACGTCGACGGATCTTATCCACTGGACGCCTGTAGAGGGGCAGCAGGGTATGCCGTTGGAACTGCTGCGGCCGCGGACAGGGTACTTTGACAGCTCGTTTCCTGAGGTGGGGCCGCCGCCGGTGCTCACCACGGCGGGGATCGTGGTGCTCTACAACGGCAAGAATGCGCCAGGGGGCGGCGATCCAGCGCTGGGTCCGCAGGCTTACGCGGCGGGCGAGGCGCTGTTTTTCGCGCTCAACCCGGCGGCCCTGCTGAAGCAGACGGATGCGCCTGTTCTGAAGCCGGAGCTGCCCTATGAGAAGACGGGCCAGTACGCGGCGGGAACGACGTTCGCCGAGGGGCTGGTGTGGTTCCACGGGCGGTGGTTTCTCTACTACGGCTGCGCGGACTCGCTGGTGGCGGTGGCTACGGCACCGGGGCAGTAGGCGGCGCTAGCGTTCTCCGGCAAAGTCAACGGTGACAACGGTGATGTCGTCCTGCTGTGCGAAGTGGCGGGCGGCTGTGGCGATGGCCTCAGCCGGGGATTGCGCGCTAAGACGCGGTGGTACGACCACCAGCAGAGACGCCGCGAGCAGCCAAAGGATCGAGCGGACGCGCATGCAGTGGGTTCTCCCGGGGAATTGGGACGGAGCGCGGATTGATGCTACATCAGCGAGCAGGCCCGCCGGAGGGAAAACGCGCTCAACTGTATTGGACACGATAGGATGGCTGGCATGAAGAGCAGGCGTTGGTTATGGGCGATGTTGGCAGTGGTGCTGAGCGGGGTGATCAGTGCGCGGGCGGCAGGCCCGGCCGCAGCGGTCTCGCCGCAACTGGTGATTCTGGATACCGATATTGGGGACGATATCGATGACGCATTCGCTTTGGCGCTGGCGCTGAAGAGTCCGGAGCTGAGGATCCTGGGCGTGACGACGACCTTTGGCGACACGGACCTGCGGGCTCGTCTCGTGGACCACTACCTGGCAGCGGTGGGACGCAGCGATATGCCGGTCTTTGCCGGGGTGAAGACGCCGGCGAAGAATGTGTTTACGCAGAAGGCTTATGCCGAACGCGGGCCGGAGAAGCAACACGGCGATGGCGTGGCGTTTCTGCTGGACCAGGTTCGCCAGCACCCGGACCAGATCACGCTGATCGCGATTGGAGCCCTGAGCAACGTAAGAGAGGCCATTGCACGCGACCCGGCGACGTTTCGCCGACTGAAGCGGGTGGTGTTGATGGGCGGCAGCATCGAGCGCGGTTACGACGGAAGCAAGGGCGAGCGGCGGCCGCCCGACGCGGAATGGAACTTCCTGTGCGATCCGGCAGGGGCGCAGGCGCTGCTGGCCTCCGGCGTGCCAGTGTTCATGATGCCGCTTGATTCGACGCAGGTCCACCTGCCGCCTGCGGCGATGCAGCGTATGTTTGCGACGGGGTCTCCCCTGACCGACCAACTGACGCTGCTCTATCACCAGTGGGCGGCGGGAA
>DCFV01000138.1:6480-7026 GCA_002314435.1 Acidobacteriaceae bacterium UBA1795
CGAGAACCAGTCGCCAACGCCGACGCTGTACGACCCGGTGGCGGTAACGTATGTGTTCCGGCCGGAGCTGTGCCCTGCGACGCCGATGCGGATTGAGGTGGACGGGAAGGGATTCTCGCGGCGGGTGGAAGGAACGCCGAACGCCTCGGTTTGCCTCGCCGCGGACGAGGCCGGGTTTCTTCGATTGCTGGAGGAGCGGATTACGGGCAGAATGAATCCTTGAAAAATGTGGCAAATTCGGAGTAAATGGACCGGTACGCCTTGGGGCGTAAGCGGTGTGAGCGGTATCACTTCCAACTTCATTGACAGCAAGTGAAAGTAGGAGAAAAATGGCGGGTCGGTGGAATACGAGCCGCCGAGCGTGGTCTACGGAGGAAAGGTGAAGAACATGCGGCAGATGAAGGTTTTGGGCCTCGCGGCCCTTTTGGGTGCGAGGATGGTGCTGGCGGGCTGCAAGTCAGCGCCGGAGCTGACCAAAGAGCAGGCACTGGCGCTGGTGCAGGCCAAATACGAGCCAACAGGTCCAGTGGGCAACGCTCTGGGGGG
>DCFV01000057.1 GCA_002314435.1 Acidobacteriaceae bacterium UBA1795
GCCTTACTCCAGAAGGAATAAGCAAATTCCGCATCGGCTACGCGCCGGGCAGCTTCAACGCCCTGCGCGACCGGCTCAGCCCCATGGCCGACGCTGACGCCCTCCGTGCCTCCGGCCTCTTCAGCCAGAAGGAGCACGAGGACGGCACCCTCGGCCCGCTCTACGACCGCTTCCGCAAGCGCATCATGTTCCCCATCGCCAACGAGAGCGGCCGCGTCATCGCCTTTACCGCCCGCACCATCGAAACCGGCGACAAAGCCGGACCCAAGTACCTCAACTCGCCTGAAACGCCCCTCTACTCCAAGAGCCTCGTCCTCTTCAATCTCGACAAGGCCAAAACAGCCATCCGCCAGCTCGAGTTCGCCCTCCTCGTCGAAGGCCAGATGGACTGCATCAGTCTCTACCTGCGTGGCATTCAGAACGTCATCGCCACCAGCGGCACCGCCTTCACTGAGCAGCAGGTGGCCATCCTCAAGCGCCACACCTCCAACGTCGCCGTCAACTTCGACCCCGACGCCGCCGGAGCCAACGCCGCCGAGAAATCCATCGCCCTGCTCACCGAGGAGGGCTTCGCCATCAAGATCATCACCCTCGACGACGGCCTCGACCCCGACCGCTACATCCGCGAGCGCGGCGTCGAGGCATACACCGCCGCCGTCCGCGCTGCACGCCGCCAGTCCGACTACCTCATCGAGCGCGCCCGCCAGATGTTCCCCGGCCAGAACGCCGACCAGAAGGTAAAGGCCATGAACTACCTTCTGCCCCACATCCGCCGCCTGCCCGAGAAGCTCTCCCGCGACCAGTTCGCCGCCGACGCCGCGCAAAAACTCGGCATCGACTCCGCCGTCCTCCGCGAGGAACTCCGCCAGGCCGCCCTCAAGCGCCGCGACCACATCGAGGTCCGCTCCTCCGCACTCACTGAGGTGGAGCGCGTCCTCCTCCGCGCCCTCGCCATCACCGACCCCGAGCACGAAGCCGCCCGCCGCGCCGCCGCCGAGGCCGTCAACAGCGAGCCCCGGCTCTTCGAGCGCCTCGACGCCTTCGCCGCCCTCCAGCCCCTCGCCAACCGCGGCTCCTCCGACCCCATGGACGTGGTCACCGACGAGGCCCAGCGCGCCCTCCTCGCCGAAGCCCTCCTCGGCGAAACCGAGCCCCCCTCCGAAAGCACCGTCATCGGAGCCCTCCAGAGCGTCCGCAAGCGCCTCATCGAAAACGAGATTCGCCAGATGCGCGCCCAGATCGCCGAAGCCGAGCGCCGCGCCGACTTCACCGAACTAGCCGTCCTCACCCAGAAAAAGCTGGAACTAGACCGCTCCCTCCGCCACCTCCACACCCACTAACCCCATCCCCTGAATCCATCACCCGAAACCATCCCAAGAAGAAGAAGTGTCATCCTGAGCGGAGCGCTTTTAGGCCCCCATGATCGCGCCAGCGAACATGGGGTAAGCGGAGCGAAGGATCTGCTGTTGCCTTTACGAAGCCCCGTGCCGCACAGAAATGGGTGCCCCAGGTCTCGGAGAGACCTGGGAAAGCACAAACACCAAAAACAGCCCGAGTCTACAAGCCCATAAATCCCGCTAAGAGAAACAAAGGTGTCATCCTGAGCGGAGCAGGGCGCCGCGGCGACCGGAGCGAAGGACCTGCTTTTCAGGAGGCATCCCCAGCACGGTCCCGGGTGCGCGGCTCCACCGCGCGAAAGGTGAGAAAGCACAGCCTTCCCCATCCTCGAACCGCCGACATCTGACCACTGACGACTGTCTTCTTGCGCCGTTTGAGCGCATTCCAGCGTCTAAACAACAGGAAGCAGAGCGGGTGGCACGCACCAGCCACCCGGCCCGGTCACACCTTGGGCGGCAATCGGCAATGGCGAGCTTGGCTCTCCGGCGCGTTTTTGCCAACCACAAATGGGGTGGACTGTGGTACTCTATTGATCTCTGTGAGGATGCGCGCCCCTCTGCCCCACATATGAGCTACGGCTCGCGGGCGACCAGGCGAAACCTGAAGCGCGGAATCCTGTTCCGAGCAAAGCATTCGAACCGCTACTTTTCGCGGGCAACCGCAGTGCGTCGGTACGCGTCTTGATTTCCCATGGCCGGAAATCTTTTTTAAGAACGCGCGTATGCAGGCGCCGCACCGTCGCGCGACACGGTGCCAAATCACGATCGCGCTGGAGAGCACTTTGGCTAACGAGAAGTTTGAAGACGATATTCACAATCTCATCGACGCAGGCAAGGAAAAGGGCTACCTGACCTACGGCGATGTCAACGACATGATGCCGGAGGATATGAGCACCTCCGCCGATGACATGGATGACCTGCTCACCACCATCGGCAGCCAGGGTATCGACCTCCTCGACGCCCCCAAGTTCGGCGCCGACAAGGATTTTGAGGCCGAAGAGGGCGAGGACGTCGAGCTCGACCTCACCCCCGGCACCCTCGAAAAAACCAACGACCCCGTCCGCATGTACCTCCGCGAGATGGGCACCGTGCCGCTGCTCACCCGCGAGGGCGAAGTCGAAATCGCCAAGCGCATCGAGCGCGGCCAGATGCGCGTGCTCAAGGCGATCTCCCGCTCGCCCATCGTCATCCGCGAGATCATCGCCCTCGGCGAAGACCTCAAGCGCGGCGTGCGCAACGTCAAGGAAGTCGTCGTTTTCGACGAGGAAGAACTCACTGAAGACGTCGTGCAGGCGCGCGTCCGCTCCACCGTCACGCGCATTGACGCCCTGCTCAAGCACCAGAAGAAGATCGCCGCTCTCGAAGAAAAGCTGGCCGCCGCCAACTCCAAGACCAGCCAGCGCGAACTGCGCAAGACCCGCTGGGCCATCGCGCGCGAGAAGGTCTACGTCTCCCGCATCGTTCGCGAAATCAAGTACACCGGCCTTGAGCGCAAGCGCCTCCTCGACCGCGTCAACAAGACCGTCGACACCATGCGCACCCTCGAGCGCCAGATCCGTTCGCTCGATCAGAAGTTCGAAGCCTCTAAGAGCGAAGAGCTTAAAAAGGAGTACCGCCGCCAGCAGAAGAACTGCAAAACTGATCTCGAAAAGATCGAAGCCGACGCGGGCGTCTCCATCGCCGAGCTCAAGCGCACACAGCGCGAAATGATCCAGGGCGACATGGACGCCGAACAGGCCAAGCGCGAGCTGATTGAAGCCAACCTGCGCCTCGTCGTTTCGATCGCCAAGAAGTACACCAACC
>DCFV01000003.1 GCA_002314435.1 Acidobacteriaceae bacterium UBA1795
TGCGTAAGTCGAATCGGTGGAGGAGTGAAAAGGACACGCCGTCTCTACTTGTGGCAATCAGACCTGGGCGGTTCCGCGGGCAGATCCCCTGCCGCCTTTCATTAATGGACGCCTGTTGGAGAACAAAGTTGTTGCAGTTGGCGGAGATGCGCCCGGCCCGGGGCGAGGAATGCACAGTGTATGGTTCTTATGGCTTGGGCGCGCCGGCGCGTGTCACCACAGCCAGGCCGCTGGCCTGCTTGCACGACGGCACAACCCCGTCCTTCCGCCAGGCAATGGTCAGCTTTTCGCGGTCCAGCAGGCGGCGGATCTGACCCCGTGCATGGTCGGCCCACGGACCGCTGCGATCCAGCTTCACATAGGCTTCCCAGTGGCGCAGCGCGCTGCGACCTTCGCCTTTGCGCTCATAGGCCAGCGCCAGGTTGTAGTGCGCGTCAGAGTAGCGGGGCGACAGCGCCACTGCACGCTGGTAGGCGGCAATCGACTCCTCCGGCCGGTCCAGTTCGTCGAGCACGTTGCCCAAGTCAAAGAAGGCCAGCACGTACTGCGGATCGGTCTCAGTGGCCCGGCGGTAGAGCTCCTCGGCCCGTGTGTAGCGGCGCAGGTGGAAGTAGAGCGTGCCCAGGTTGATGTAGGCTGGCGCGTAGCCCGGGTCACGGGCCAGAATCTGCTCATAGAGCGCGATAGCGCGGTTTTTCTCGCCGGCCTCCTCGGCCTGCACGGCGGCGTAGAACAGTTCCTGCGTGGCCGCCGCACCGGGCATGCCCGGGCGCCTCAGTGGCGCGGCTTCCTGGCTTTCGCAGCGTTCAAAGTCAAACAGGAGCTGCCGCCGGATTGGATCGACCATGGCACCCTGGCAGCGGAAGGCCAAACGGGTGCCAGTGCGCACCAACGTTGCCTCGACCAGCGGATTGGTCATGCCTGCCACGGACTTCATGGCCACGATGGAGTGCCGGATCGACGCCGCGGAGACAGACTCCTCGCGCAGCGCGCGCAAAGTGCGCAGCTGCCCGAGGTCCTGGAAGGTGTAAGTCTGTTGCACGGGAATGAGACCGGCCTTTTCCCAGCCAAGCAACTGGCGGGAACTGATCTGCAGGATCCTCAGCACATCCTGACGGCTATAGCTGGTCACTCGTCCTTGCTCCTAACCTTTGGGTCCAGAACGGCCTCGGGTCTCGAATGGAGCGCTTACTCGAAATGCCCGACTCTGATCCTGAACGTGGCTCATGGAACAGCTACGGAGGAACCGCTCTCTTGCAGCGATTATGCCAAGAATAGGCGTGGATAAGCTGGTGCGAAATAGCAATGAGTAAAAAGTGAGTGGATAACCGGTGCTTCATTTGGTTCCTGCACTCTGCGCAGCCCGCACCTGTGCCCCAAATGTCCGCTCCGCGCACCCGATACGAAGAATTCAGCAGGTTCTCCCAAAGTTTCGTTCGAATTCCGGTGTTTCCCCGTGAATTCCGGGAATAAGCCAAGCCACGCCGAGGCGCACGGAGACGCCTTGTGCGGGATTTCACACACGTTGGTGCAGTCTTGAAGTGGGTGAAACGTGCCAGTCCGAGCCGGTCGTGCTTTGTGAGGATTCGCAGTCGCACGGGGTCCCGCCATGGCACAAGGGGCTGCAAGGCGAACCAGGAGGACCCGGCGCGGACTCGCGCGCTTCGGCGCTGGAAACGCAGCATTGTCTGCGAAACGGAACTGAATTGTTGGAGGGAACAGGGAGGGCAGAAATGGAGCCGACGATCGGACTTGAACCGATGACCTGCTGATTACGAATCAGCTGCTCTACCAACTGAGCTACGTCGGCCTGCTCCTTCAAGATTGTATCGTTGCGCTCGCTTTCGGTAAAGTTGTGCCGTCGGACTGGCGCCGTGTTCAGCCGTCGCTGCCCGGCGTCCAAACGCCCGAGGCGCATTTCATGGATCAAACCTTTCAGCTCGCTTTTCGTGTCGCCCTTGTCTGGTCTGGCGGCTTTTTGCTTGCCGCCACCGTGCGCGCCCTGCTGCCGGGCGAGACCGGGATTACCCTTACTGCGCGCGCGGGCACGCTTTTCCTAGCCTTCAACCGAATCGGCTACTGGACATGCCTGTTTGCCGCGCTCACCGTTACGTTCCTGGTCGTCGGCCGTGCCGCCCTTGCCGACCTTGGCTGGAGCGGTCTGCAATAGGCGCTTTCGGCCCCTATACTTCTCTGCATGGCACAGCAGGATCCCGGGGAGGAGCGCCAGCGCCTGGCCCGGCTCTACAGCGAGAAGTGGGATGATGAGCTGCGGGAACTCGCCGCAAGCTTTACCGAATTGACCGAGCCCGCACAGCAAGCCCTGCGCGATGAGATGAAGAAACGCGGTCTGGGTGATCCAAACGCGCCTCCGCCTCCGCCCGCACCGTTCATTCCCCGGCAGCCGGACTACAACGATGACCACTCTGCGCCCGACGGAGAACCGGAACGCGATTACACCTGGAAGACGGTGTTGTGCGAATGCGAGACACAGGAACAGGCCTGGCAACTGAGCGAGGCTCTGCGCCGCGGCGGTATCGAGAGCTGGATAGAGGGAGGCAACCGCTACTCCTGGGATCTGGGAAGGGCGCGGCTGCAGGTGCCTGCCGACCAGCTCGAACATGCTCAGGCCATTGCCGCTCGGCCTATCCCTCAGGAAATAGTGGACGAGTGGAACGACCGCGTGAGCAACCCAGAGGAGTTTGAATTGCCGCATTGCCCAGCCTGCGGCGCGCCGGACCCGATCCTCGCCGCCGTCGAACCGGTCAATACCTGGGAGTGCGAGCTTTGCGGGCACGAATGGATCGATTCGTCTCCGAACGGCGCGCCCGATTAACCCCAAAAAGCGGCGTAAGACGGAAAGAGCCGCCCGGCAACAGGGCAGCTCTTTCCTCAGGGAGAATAGTTCCAACGGAGGCAAAACCATCAGAACTTTCTGGCTGCATAGTAGGTGCGGGGGGACGGAGTGTCAAGGGCAAATCAGTACAGAAATAAGCCATTTATTTTGAATAAATTACGAGAGTCACGGAATTTGCGCAGGAATTTCACGATTCGCTACATGTTCGCCTTTTAAGCTCCGAATTTTGTAGGTTTTCGGGGGGATTTCTTCGGGTTTCTGCCCGTTTTTCCACAGTCGATTGCACGCCATTAACCTTTCGGATGCGTACAGCTCTCCGCGAGCCTGCCTGGCGGGCGGCTATTTCTCCAGGTTCAACCGGATGAACTCCACCTCGTAGACCGACGAAGCCGGCTTGCCGTGTGCCACGCGCCACAGTGCCCGGCCCCCACCCAGGAACAGCCCCAGCAGAATTGCCGCTGCCGATCCGATGATGACCAGGGCGGCAATGCCCATCAGCAACCGCCCGGTTTTGTTCACTTCAGACTCGGTGGGCTGGGGAATGTTCACCAGCTCTTCCTGGAAGAGCACCGACTCCAGCAGCTTGTGGCTTTCGTCGGGAATTGCGTCGCCGCTCACAATGGCCACCAGCGGCCCAGTGCGACGCACCTCCAGAGATGCCTGGTCCGAGTCAACCAACGGCTTGGGAAAGGCTGGCTGCGCATGACTGCCTGCCTTCAGGTAGTCGCGAAACTTTGCTTCCTGCGCAGCGGCTATTTGCGGTGTGGGATAGTCGATCAGCGTGAGTGTGGCCACGTTCGACGACAGGCCGTAGCTGGCCGTCACCGTCTCCGCGCCGCGGTCAAAGCCGATCATCTCCGGCGGCAGCACGCCGCCCGCTCCCGCATAGCTTGTGACACCAAGCGCATAGTGCAGGGTCTGCTTGTCCAACTGGGGTTTGGGCAGGTTGAGCAAGATCGGCGGTGTGAGCGCGCGATTTCCCAGCGGCACCGGAATCTGCTTTACCAGCTCGCGCAGCTCTCCGGCCGACATCGGCCCTACTTCGGAGAAGGTGGCATCCACAACCGTGTTGCCGATACAGAACACTACGCGGTTTCCGTTCGAGGCAGCGTCTGTACCAATGTCCGCCTTGGGCCAGTTGTCTTTGCGATAGAAGCTGAATGCACCATAGGCGCCGCTCGCGTCCAGAAAGCCCAGAGCATGCACGGTCAGCGTCTCGCCGGAGCGCTTGTACGTGGCCAGCAGTGCGTGGGTGAACTGGTACTCCCGAAGCGCCTGCGCATTGGTGCTGTCGGCCGCCGTTGCGTCGGTCACATTCTGGGCTGCGCCCTGCATCACCCAGCCGGCAAAGGCTTCGGGAAGCAACGGCTTGGCCTTGGCTGGGGCAGGGGGCAGCTCCAGCTTTACGGCTCCGCCTGGCTTGGACGCAGGTGCCGCCTGCGCACCCCAAAGCACGGTGCCCGCTCCAAGAACGGCGCATCCGGCAACTACGGCAATCGAACGCTTGAAAACCATCGGCTCCAGCTCAAGGGTACTACGGGGGGCCTTCCCGCGCCGGATGGTCCGATGCTTGAGACAAGCCGCTTCTTTCCTTGGACAATACCACCAGCAGAAAGGTTCCCGCGCGGGCTTATGCAGGTGATACTTGCGGCGCGGGCGGTGGAGGCTCGGGGGCGATCAGGTCGCCTAGCTTTGCGTAGCGGCCGCCGTAGAACAGCAGTGCGTAGTTGCGCAAGGCGATGCCGACCGGTCCGCCGATGCCAAGCAGCACCGCGAGACCTGCGGCGAATGCAAGCAGCCCGAAGGGGATGGCGAGGGCCAGGCTGATCTTGAAGGCGAGCGCTACGCACACGGCCAGGATCACCATGGGGATGGCCAAGGCGATCATCACGCCCATGAGCACGGCGACCGGCAGCGCAATGCGCAGAAAGGCATAGAACAGGAAAGCGCCTTTTTCGCGGACGATGGCGGCGCGCGCTGCTGTCCAAGCTGCTCCAGCGGTGGCGTCGTCAAGCGCCATGTGGGGCAGCATCAGGTCGCGGAGCACGATGTCGGTTGCAATCGCCGCGCACACGATGACGAGAATCACCGGGATCAGCGGCAGAAATACCGCCAGGAATGCAGGCACATCCAAACGATGGCCCTGCGAGGCCTGGAACAGATGGATGAACCCGAAGACGAACGGCACCGCGACGGTAGCCACCACGGCCAGAAACACCACGCCCACCACTACGCAGAGCCAGAAGAAGCGACCAGCCTGCTCACGATATTGCCGCCACCCGGTCCGGATCTCAGAGGTTCTGTAAACGAGGCAGTGAAAGAGTGCAAAGCGTAACCGCACGATGACATAAAAGAGCGCGGCGCACAGCAACAGCACCACGATCCCAGCAGCGATGCAGAGTCCGATCAATACCGGCGTCCAAATGATGCCGCTGGGTGATGGCATGGAGGCGGACGCATTGTGATGGCCCGGGGTGGAGAAATTGAAGTTGCCGGAGAAGCCCTCTGTGAGCACAGCGACGAACGAGAGCTTGAGGAAGGTCTTCCACGCAAAGGGGTGAAAGAGCAGGTCACGAGTGCGCTGGATGGCGGGTGCAATCAACTCCGAAGCTGAGTGAGGTCGCATAGGCGTCCTTCAACGTCGGCCCAGCGTACCACAGAGGCATTCGGCGGAGACACAAGGCAAGCGCTAGCTATGGGGGATTCGTGAGGCGTGCGTTTTCCATAGTCGATGCGGCAGCAGATAGGTGAAGCCTGCAAAGCCTTCCCACTGCGAGGAAGTCGACGTGAGCGCGTGGTTGAAGCCTGCGTCGAAGACCAGGTTTGCGCGTGCAGCGTACGAGAGCGCCCACAGGTTGCCTACGGCGTTGCCCTGCAGGAACGGCTGCGAGAAGTGCCACAGTTCGCCGGCCACGGTCCAGCGGCCGAAGCCATGCGACACCGACAGCGTTTGCCCGAACTGTGCCCGCCGCACGCCCGAATCTTTCTGCTCGTTTGCAATCCCGTTGATGTCTGCGTGAAAGCCCGCGAAGTCCGCGCTTACCAGCACTAGCGCGCTTTGCCGCGCGCTGCCGATGTCCGGGTCCGGTGCCGTGCCGAGGTAGAGCGCGTGGAAGTAGCTCAGGCTCACGGTGGGCCGTGCACCTGCTCCGGGCAGCGCCACAGCCTGCGCGCCCAGTGCAATGCCGCCCGGCTCCGTCGGAGAGTTGGTATCGCCCGGCGTGCGGCTGGAGTATGCCACCGGCTCCCACGAGCTGATGAACTGCAGCCGCGTCGCGACCGCCAGCTTGGTCACCTGGTTCAGCGACATCTGCGCCGTCAGCCCCGGCGAGTCTTCGCCGTACAGGGCGCCAGTCTCAAATTGCAGATAGCCCACCGGCGTGAGTGTGGCCGGTGTTGAAACGGTGGGACGCGCGGGATTCGCCTGCGGTGTCTGGTCGGCTGCCTGCGCATGCGCCACCGGCACACACGACAGTACCGCCAGCACGACCAGTTGCAACTTCCGCAGAAAGCCCATGCCTGCACTATCGCACACGGAGATGAATGATCTCAGCGCACGGATGCGCTGCGTTCCTTGCAGGCCAACCACCACGCATCGAAAGCCGCCAGTGAGCGTTCGCACTGAATGCGGTGCCGCTCCTTCTTGTCGCGCACTTTCTTGCGGAGTTCTTCCTCCAGCGGCTCCAGTAGGTCGAAGGTGATGTTCGCTGGTTGAAAGTTCTTCGCATCGGCATGCGTGATGTAGTGCACCAGGGAGCCCAGCGCTGTTGCGCGCGGAATCGGCGCGGGTTCTTCGCCGTGCGCCAGCTGCGCCGCATACAAGCCCGCCAGCAGCCCCGTTGCCATCGACTCCGTGTAACCCTCAACGCCAGACAGTTGTCCCGCAAAAAGGATGGTGGGCTGCTTCTTCAGGCGCAGCGTTTCGTCGATCAAAGCGGGTGCCAGGATATACGTGTTGCGATGAATCTGCCCGTAGCGCAGGAAGCGCGCGTTTTCGAGGCCCGGAATCAGGCGTAGTACACGGGCCTGATCGCCCCACTTCAGATGATTCTGGAAGCCGACGAGGTTGTAGCTCGACGCGCGCACATTCTCCATGCGCAGCTGCACAACGGCGTAGGGCCACTTGCCAGTGCGCGGGTCGTCCAATCCTGCGGGCTTCATTGGGCCGAAGCGCAGCGTGTCGCGTCCGCGGCGCGCGAGCACTTCGATCGGAAGGCAGCCCTCAAAGTATTCGATCTTTTCCCACTCTTTGCTCTCGGCGGCTTCGGCCGCGAGCAGCGCATCGAGAAAGACGTCGTACTCCTCGCGCGTCATCGGGCAGTTGATGTAGTCCGCTGTGCCTTTGTCCCAGCGCGCGGCAAAGTACACGCGGTCCATGTCGATTGAGTCCGCATCCACAATCGGCGAAATCGAATCGTAAAACGCAAGATGCTCTTCGCCCGTCAGGCGCTGCAACTCCGCGCTCAGCGCGGGTGAGGTGAGCGGGCCTGTCGCAAGAATGGTCAGCGTGTGTGCCGGCGCGTCGAGCGTGGTGACCTCTTCGCGAATCACACGGATCTTCGGTTCCGCTGCAATCGCCTCTGCAATGCGCCGCGAAAACTCCACGCGATCCACGGCGAGCGCGTGGCCCGCGGGTACAGCAGTCTCATCCGCAATGCGCAGCAGCGTGGAGCCTGCACGCCGCATCTCCTGCTTCAGCAGCCACGGTGCGGTGTTGGGCGACTCGCTTTTGAGCGAGTTGGAGCAGACCAGTTCGCCGAACTCAATGGTCTGGTGCGCGGGCGTCAGGCGCGGTTGGCCGTCGACCATGGCGCGCATCTCGTAGAGGTCCACGTCGCAGCCCAAGCGTGCCGCTGTCAGCGCGGCTTCCGGGCCGGCGAGACCGCCGCCAATCACGCGGATTCTCACTGCGCGGTCTCCATTCCCGCCAGCTGGAGCAGGGCCGTGTCCGTCACGCGCACATTGCGCCACTCGTCCAGGAACTCCGCGCCCATGGCCTTGTAGAACTCGATGGCTGGCGTGTTCCAGTCCAGCACCTCCCACTGCAGGCGCGGGCAGCGCTTTTCGACGGCAATGGCGGCGACGCGCTGCAGCAGGGCTTTGCCGATGCCCAGGCCGCGAAACTCGGGCAGCACGAACAGGTCTTCCAGGTAGAGCCCCGGGCGTCCCAGCCAGGTGGAGTAGTTGAAAAAGTAGAAGGCAAACCCGGCGGGCACTCCTTCGTACTCCGCTATCAGGCAGAAATAGAATGGGTTAGGGCCAAAGCCGTCGCGTTCCAGGTCGGCCTCGGTGGCCGTTACGGCGTCGGGCTCACGTTCGTAGAGGGCGAGGCCGCGGATGAAGTCCAGAATCTGCGGAACGTCGGCGCGCGTGGCTGGCCGGATCACGGTGCTCATTTCTTGATTGTAGGGTGTGATCTACGCCACAGGCCCGGACCAATTTCGGCTCTACGATGGAAGGGCGTAGAGACAGTTGTCCGCACTTAACCAGCGCGTTTGGATTCCCCGGCCTTGTATTGAGCCATCGATTGGATTTACCTTGGGCTGTGCTGGCAAATGCGGCTCGCTGACGGAGTTTCCCCCGGCCCGGGCCACTGGATTCCTGCTGGATCGCTTCGGCGCACAGCGCGGTTTTTGATTTTGATAGTTTTGATGGAGTACGCGGGCGGCCCCGATCGCCCAGGCTCCCAAGGAGAGCAATGATGAAACGCAATCTGACCCTTTTGCTGGGCGTGCTGACATTCGCCCTTGTCCCGGCGCTGGCGCAGCAACCGGCGGCACCCGCCGCCTCAGTCACAGCCAAGGTGCATGGCCACATCACCAACCCCACCGGCGCCCCCCAGGGCAGTGGCAATGTCACCTTCCTTGAGATCACTCGCGCCTCCCAGGGTCCCGGCCTGCCGCCGCAGACCGCCGAGCGTGGAGTTTTCACGGTTGATGCCCAGGGCAACTACTCCGGCGAAGTGCCGATCGGCAATTACGTCATCGTCTATCGCGGCCAGGGCATGGAGAAGGACAAGGAAGCTGACCGCGTTGAAAACATCAAGGTAGTGGCCGGTACTGACAACGTTGGCGACGACGATATGTCCCGCGCCGAGTACATCGAGAAGCTGCCCGAAGAGCAGAAGAAGCAGCTCGAAGATCTGCGCAAGAAGAACTCTGAGGCTCTGAAAGCCAATGAGGTTATCAAGAACCTGAACAACGATCTAAAGACCGTGGCTCAGGATCTGAAGGATGCAGACGGCGCGCACGCGGCAGCCGCGCAGCAGTTGGGCGCCACCGCCTCCAAGGCTGACCTCGAAGCGAAGGCCGTCGAGATCAAGAACACCAAGTACACCGATATCGAGACCCTGATGACCAAGGACACCGAAATTCGCCCCGGCGAGCCGGTGCTCTGGGGCTACCTCGGTCAGGCCAAGGTCGGCCTCAAGAAGTACGACGAGGGTGAGGCCGCCTTCAAGAAGTCGCTCGAAACCGATGCCGCCAGCAAGAAGCCGAACCCGGCTGTCCAAGGTTTGGCTAACGCCGGATTGGGCGAGATCTACGCCCGTACCGGCAAGGTGGCCGAGGCAAATGCCGCCTATGAGGCCGCCGCCAAGGCTAACCCCACTTCGGCCGGTATGTATCTGCGTAACCAGTCCGTTATCTTCTTCCAGTCCGGCAACACGGAAGCCCAGGTTGCGGCTGCCGACTTCGCCATCAAAAACGATCCGAACGACGCGCTGCTCTACTACCTGAAGGGTCAGGGACTGGTTTCCAAGGCCACCATCGACCCCAAGACCCAGCGCATCGTGCTGCCTGATGACTGCACCGCGGCGTACCAGAAGTATCTCGAGCTGGCACCCACGGGTCCCTATGCCGGTGAAGTGCAAGGCATCCTGCAGCAGGCCGGGCAGAAGGTCGCCTCCAGTTACAAAGCTGGCAAGAAGTAAACCAATCACGGCCAGTGACCACAGCAGGGGCGCATCCAGAAACGGATGCGCCCTTCGCTTTTGTGCGCAGCCCGCGCCTGTTCCGCGCACAGCTCTGCCGACTACAATCCAAACGATGAGTGACCGCCTGCTCAGCTACGCCGAGGCCGTGGAAAAGGTTGTCGCCTACGCGCGCTCACTTCCGCTGCCTGCCGCGGAGAGCGTCGCGCTGGATGCCGCCTACGGCCGCGTGCTGGTGCAGCCCATCCTTGCGGATGAGGACCAGCCGCCCTTCGCGCGCTCCACCCGTGACGGTTTTGCTTGCCGCGCCGCTGAGGCATCCGCGCACGCTAACCTGCCTGTTGCCGGCTTCACTCGTGCGGGCGATCCGCCTCCTCCTCCACTGCCGCCCACCGCTTTCTGGGAGATCATGACGGGAGCGCCGTTGCCTGCTGGAGCCGACGCCGTGGCAATGCTGGAGTACGTGGAGCGCAGCGGCTCGCTGGCCCGCCTGCTGCCGCCGCGCACCCTCGCCCACGGCGACAATCTGGTGGCGCAAGGCGCGCAGGCCCGCGCCGGAGACACGCTTCTTCCCGTTGGTGCTCGTCTCGGCCCCGCACAGATCGCTCTCGCAGCCGCATGCGGCTACGCGAAGGTTGTGGTGTACGCCCAGCCCCGCGTGGCGATCCTCACCACCGGCGACGAACTAGTGCCTGTTGACGCTGTGCCCGAACCCGGACAGATCCGCAACTCCAACGCCTCGATGCTCGCCGCGCTGGTGGCCGCTACTGGTGGCTTACCCCGGGTGCTGCCCAATGCGGCCGACTCGCCTGACGCTCTCGATGCTGCGCTTGCCTCAGCCCTAGACGCAGACCTGCTGCTGCTTTCCGGCGGCGTCTCTGCCGGGACACATGATCTGGTGGAGCCAGCGCTTGCCCGTCTCGGCGCACGCTTCCGCTTCACCGGCGTCCGTATTCAGCCCGGCAAGCCCCTGGTCTTTGGCGAAGTGCCGCGCGGCAACCGCGTTCTGCCGTTCTTCGGGCTGCCGGGCAACCCGATCTCGTCGGCAGCCACGTTCCTGCTCTTCGCTGCGCAGGTGCTTGGCGCGCTCTCTGGCGCGCACCGCATAGGTCCGCACTTTGTTGCCGCGCAACTGGCTCATGCCACTGACCGCAAAGCCAAACCCGGCCTCACGCGCTTTCTCCCGGCACACTGCGACTTTGCCCAGCCCGGCGGCGCGCTGCCGCAGGTGATCGCTGTTCCCTGGCACGGCTCCGGCGATATGCCGGCCTTCGCCCGCGCCAACTGCTTCCTCGTGGTGCCTGAAGATGCTGGTATTCTCGACGCCGGCGCACTCGTCCGCATTCTCTTGTTCTAAGGAGCCTCAGCCATGTCAGAACCCGGAACCGGGGCGCTCTCCCACTACGACGAGAAGGGCCGCGCGCGCATGGTCGACGTGAGCGGCAAGACCGACACGCGCCGCACGGCCACGGCCACGGCCTTCGTCGAGTTGTCTCCGGCCGTCCTCGCGGCGCTGCCCGCCAACCCCAAGGGCAACCCGCTCGAGGTCGCGCGCTTTGCGGGCATCCAGGCTGCCAAGCGCACCTCCGAGCTTATCCCCATGTGCCATCCACTCTCGCTCAGCCATGTCGATGTGACGGCCGAGGTGGCTGAGGGCGGCGTCCGCATCACCGCCACTGTCGCTACTGTCGGGCCCACTGGAGTTGAGATGGAAGCCCTCACTGCCGCCTCTATTGCGGCGCTCACTGTCTACGACATGACCAAGGCGCTCGACAAAGCCATCGTCATTCGCGATCTTCGGCTCGAAGCCAAAACGGGCGGCAAGAGCGGTGATTTCAGCCGCGCATAATTTCTTCTCTGCCGAACACAGACACGTCTGCCCGTAATGGGTTAGGATTCTCCTTCCGGTCGGCTCCGGCCTGAGGAGACTCTATGGACAGATCGTTTGTCTTAGCTATCTTACTTGCTTTTGGCTCAGCCGCGTCCGCGCAGTCGGTTGCCGTCTACACCACTACGCCGGACTTGAAGCAGGGACTGGCACCGGGGGCAAAATTGCACTTCACCGGCAGGGCTTCCGAGGACGCCAAGGTCCCCGTCATCACTGTCGACGCCACCCGCCAGTTCCAGCAGATTGACGGCTTCGGCGCATCGCTCACTGACTCCGCAGCTTGGCTTTTTGCCAAGAAGCTGACGCCAGCGCAGACCGATGCGGCGTTTGCCGATCTCTTCGGCCGCAAGAATGGCATCGCCGTCAACGTCCTGCGCCAGCCGGTCGGGTCGTCAGATCTGGCCGTGACGTTCTACTCTTTCGACGACCTCTGCCAGCAGAGCGCCAAGGCCTGCACCACGCCCGCGGGCATAACGGACCCGAAGCTCGAGCACTTCTCGCTTGCGCACGATCAGGAGTACATCCTGCCGCTGCTGAAGAAGGCGCTGAAGGTGAACCCCGGCATCCACGTGATGCTCACGCCGTGGAGCCCGCCCGGCTGGATGAAGACCTCCGGCTCCATGCTCGGGTCCAACGCTGAGACGAAGGAGTCGTCGCACCTGCGCAAGGATGCCTATCCGGCCTTCGCGCAATACCTTGTAAAGACGATCGAGGGGTATGAGGCTGCCGGTGTGCCCATCTGGGCGCTCAGCGTGGAGAACGAGCCGCTCTTCGATCCACCCACGTACAGCGGCATGAAGATGGAAGCTGCCGAACAGGCAGCCTTCTTTGGCGAAGCGCTTGGACCGGCGCTGGCCGCCGCGCACCTGACCCCCAAGGTGATGGCCTACGACCACAACTGGAACCGCCCGGACTATCCCGAGACCGTGCTCAAAGACCCCAAGGCCGGAGCGCTGGCTGCCGGCACTGCCTGGCACCACTACGAGGGCGACCCTTCGGTGATGACCAAGAATCATGAGGAGTTTCCGCAGAAAGACCAGTGGGTCACCGAGTCCAGCGGCGGCACCTGGCAAAAGGGCAACGTGCTGGCCGAGGAGGCGGGCGAGCTGATCGCCGTCACGCGTAACTGGGCGCGCAGCTACGTGCTCTGGGCGCTGGCTACGGACGAGAAGCACGGCCCCTACGTGGGAGGCTGCGACACCTGCCGCGGCCTGGTGACTATCGACCTGAGCGATCCAGCCAAGCCGGTAGTAAAGCATGAGCTCGACTACTACGTGCTCGGCCACGCCAGCAAGTTTCTGGTGCCCGGCGCGGTGCGCATCGCGAGCGACGAGCCGACGGGCAACACGATCAAGGACGTAGCTTTCCGCAACCCTGACGGCACGGTGGTGCTCTATGCGCTCAACACCGGCGCGACCGAGCAGCCGGTGCGCATCGCCTTCGGCAAGAAGACGGCGACGGGCACGCTCCCCGCCGGTGGCATTGCCACCTTCGTCTGGAAGCGCTGAGACTCAGCGCCATGAGCGGAAACTCGAAAACAGAGAGAGCCTCCGATTCAACCGGAGGCTCTGATATTTTGCGTTGCGAAATGCGTTCTTCAGCGCGGCAATGGCGGCGGCGCCGGACGGTCGTGGTCCTTCTCAGGCGGCGCCACAAACGGCTGCGGCCCGAGGTGCCCACGATGGCAAGTCCCGCAGGTTACCGGGTCGCCCGAGTTGTCCACCTTGCTCACGAACTGAATGTTGATCATCTCCACCATCCGGAACATCGCCCGCGCGGTGGCCTTCTCCGGTTTTGAGTCGTCGGCAAAGTTCAGCCGAGGCTTGCCATTTGGGCCAATGTTTTTGGGGTCAGCGGTGTGACAGGTGCTGCACTCGGTGCCCAGCTCGGACTCCCACTTTTCCATGATGTCGTGTACCTGCTCGCCGGTGAGCGTTTTGGGCAGCACCTGCAGGTTGGTGGGGGCCGGTGGATGCCACTGTGGATGCGGTGCGGAAGACTCCTGGGCGGTTGCGAAAACTGCGACGGAGAGAGCGGCCGCCAGTGCGGCGGCAGATAGCAATGGGGAAACGGTTTTCAAGCGTAGAGTGCCTCGTGTATCGGGAAAAATGGGTGCTGCCCGTTGGACGGAATATCAGGATAGCTGGACGCGCCTTCCTGTGAAACTCTTTGGGCCTGAGACGCACGCGTGGCCGTGCAGGACAAAGCGCAGCGGCCAGTCCACTGCCTCTTTGATGCCGATGCGCGGGGTGACCAGAGCTTCAGTGACCGCGTAGCCGCCATCCAGCACCTGCAAAGGTGAATCGGCGCGGGTAACGTCCAGACCGTTGTGCTCCGCACATGTGAGCCCCAGCGCCTGGCACAACCGGCTGGGCCCGCTGGTCAACAGCTTTGCGGCAGCGCCGGGCGTGAGACCGCGGTTGGTTGCCATCGCGTCCAGGCCGGCGAGCGGCTCCAATGCGCGCAGCAGCACGCAGCCCGCGCGGCCCTCGGCCTCGCAGCTCAGGTTCATGCAGAAGTAACGGCCGTAGATCGCGTAGACGTATGCGTGACCTGCGGGGCCAAAGAGAACCCGATTGCGCGGCGTGGGTCCCCGATGCGAATGCGCGGCCGGGTCGGGGGGCGTGTTGTGCGGGCCGAGGTACGCCTCGACCTCAACGATTCTTCCGACAACAAGACCGTGGGGACCACGATAAGCCAATATCTTGCCGAGGAGGCGCGGGGCCACCCGCTCCGGCGCGTCCTCGTAGAAGGCGCGCGGCAGCCGACGGCCGGAAATGTTCTTGATTTCCCAGGTCTCAGAATCGAAACCTGGGGTACCCTGCATCGTGCTCATAGACGCTATTTGTGGGTCCTGTTCCATTCCTTCAGCAGGGCGAGGACTTCTTCGGCGTGGCCCTCGGGTTTCATTTTGGGGAAGACGTGCAGCAGCGTCTGGTCGGGGCCGATGACGAATGTCGTGCGCTCGATGCCACGAACCTTCTTGCCGTACATATGCTTATCTTTCATGACACCAAACTGATTGCAGACTTTCTCGTNNGCGTGTTGTGCGGGCCGAGGTACGCTTCGACCTCAACGATTCTTCCGGCAACAAGACCGAGGGGACCACGATAAGCCAGCACCTTGCCAAGCAGGCGCGGGGCTACACGCTCTGGCGCGTCCTCGTAGAAGGAGCGGGGGAGCTGGCGGCCGGGGAGATCCGTGCTTTCCCGGGTCTCAAAAGCGAGACCCGGGGCA
>DCFV01000129.1:0-2945 GCA_002314435.1 Acidobacteriaceae bacterium UBA1795
GAGTCTTGGGTGTGTTTGCGGTGGCAGCGGCTGTTGGGGGGAAAGATGACGCGCCCAAAGCCGGGAAGAGCGAATCGTCAGTCGATTGATATCTGCACCAGCGGCTTTCCGCTTTGCTGCGGAGGCGCATTACGCTCGTGCCAGGACGGAAGTGCCATGTGCTTCAGGCGCGCGACCGCGCCGCCAATACTCATAGAGCCGTGGAGAAGGTGCTTGGCCTTAAGCGGGCCGAGAACACGGATTTCACTGACCCAATGCGCGGCGGCGCTGGCCGAGCAGCCGCACTGGGAGCAGTCCGGATCGCCACCGAAGACACAGGGCTCTACGCGGGTATGCAGGTCAGCGGAGTAATTCTTCGACAGGCGCGAAAACGTGCAGGCCGCCGGTGACGCGGGCGGATGGAGCAACGCCTGTCCGTACCCCTCGGGCGTAAGTAGCTTGGGATACAGCTTGTGCAGGCGCGGCAGTTCGCGGGCAATGCGTTCGCGCTGTTCGGGGCCGAGGCGCTCAGCGCTTTCTTCGCCGTGCTGCGGTGAGTAAAGGCTGACCCAAATCTTGTGAACTTCGTCCTGTGCATTCCAGAAGCGGACGTACTCTTCGAGATAGCCGTCGCGCTCAAGCATGGGTGCAGTGATGGTCCAGTGGATGTAGACGCGGCGTCCGGCGATGTTGCTGAGCAGCTTCTCATAGGTGGCGGGCGCGCGGCGGACGTCGTGGTGCTCGGGCAGGCCGTCGACCGATACGGCAACGGTAAAGCGGGAGAGCTGCATCCACTCCTGCGGAATAGGAAGTATCCCGCTGGTGACGATCATTGTGTAAATACCGCGTGTGCTGAGCTCGGGCAAGATGAGGCTAAGCTCGCGATGGCGCACCATTGGCTCGCCGCCGACGAGTGAGATGTGCAGTGGCTTGTGCCGGTCGGCCAAATCGAGAATGCCGCGGACGAGTTCGTCTCCGCGCTTGTCGGCGAGTTGGCGAAGAGTGACCGCGCCGCCGAGATGGTTGCTGCCATAGGCATAGCAGCCAGGGCAGTGCAGAGGACACTCGCGCGTGATCTCAATAGAGAGAATGGGGGTATGGCCGCGCAAGACCTTGCCCCACGAATCGAAGATGCTCCTGCTACGCAACGTGGAACTCCTTGGTGCGCCGGACAGGCAGCGCGGGCCAGCATAATAACAGTTTGACTCAGTATGGGGGTGGATGGTGCGGAAATCGCCAAAATACCGGTAGGCCAGACATCTTGGGCAGGTGCTATTGTCTCGTAAAGGCCAAGTCGCAGGGCGGAGTGTGCTGTCCGGATGCAGATTCCGTCGAAAGGCCGCGAATTCCGTCGTATGCTGAAGAGAAGGCACACCCATGAAGACCTTCACCCTGGAAGAAGCGCAGTCGTTGCTCCCCGTGGTGGAAGCGTTGCTGAAGCGCGCCCAGGAGAGCAAGCAGGCGGCTGAAGCTGTGGAGGCGCAGCTGTCCGACTTGGCACAGCGCATCTACGTGGCTGGCGGCATGCTCGTGGACGTGGGCGCCGTGGTCAAAATGCGCGCCGAGGTGGAGACCCACATGCAGCGGCTCCGCGAGACGATCAACGAGATCGACGAGATCGGCGTGCAGGTCAAGGACCTCGACTCCGGCCTGCTCGATTTTCCCTGCAGGCTGGACGATGAGATCGTGCTGCTGTGCTGGCGGATGGGCGAGACCACTATCGACCACTGGCACACAGTGGAAGCCGGGTTCCAAGGGCGGCAGCCCGTGGACGAGCGCTTCCGACGGCGGTCAAACTCGAGCAACCGGCCAAACTGACCTGACTTATCTGGACGAAGTCTGAACCGTCGCAATGCGAGGACCGCCCCGTTGTACATTTCTGAGCACGAAGTCCGCACTGTGCTTTCCTTCGATACGTTGATTCCTGCCATTCGTCAGGCGCTCACCGACTACTCTGCAGGCCGTGTGGAGCAACCGCCGCGCATGATTCTACGCGCAGGCAACGCCGAGGGCGTAAACAACGGCTGGTTAGCGCTGATGCCCGCCATCGCCGGCGATGTGATGGGCGTAAAGACGGTCACTTTCTATCCCGGCAATGCGGAACTGGGGTTGCCGACACACATGGCAATCATCGAGTTGCTCCGCCGCTCCACCGGCGAGCCTCTGGCAGTCATGGACGGGCGTTTGATCACGGAAATGCGTACCGCAGCGGTGTCGGCCACGGCATTTGCCGTGTTGGCACCACTTCTGTTTTCGGAGCCGCCGCAGACTCTGGGAATTCTGGGATCGGGCGTGCAGGCGCATGCGCACATCGACGCGCTGCACCGCGTGTGGCCAGAACTCCAGGAGATTCGGATCTGGAGCCGTACAACGGCGCACGCCGAGCGGTTGGCGGCAGAGACAAACGCACGTGCGGCCTCGATCAACGAGGCCGCGGAGGCAGACGTGGTGCTGACCGTAACCTCATCGCCAACGCCCGTCCTCGAGGGGCGGCGGCTCAAGCCGAACGCGCTGGTACTGGCCGTGGGCGCCACGGGCGCGAGTCTCCGCGAATTGGATGATGAGACCATGCGCTCGAGCTTTGTGGTGGCCGAGTGCCGCGCCGCGGCGGAGCGCGAGTCAGGCGATGTGCGGTTCTCCGGCGCCACGGTGCGCGCCGAGATCGGCCAGATCTTGGCAGGGACGGCGACCGAACCGGTGCCGCGTGGTGGCCGGGTGGTGTTCAAGTCCGTGGGAATGGCCATCGAAGACCTGACGGCGGCGCGACTGGTGTGGGAAAGGCTGTCTCGCCGGTAAATCCCGCCCCAGCCACGGAGATCTTCCCGGCATTTCGGGTTTCCCGTCCATTTCCCTTCGCGGTATCCTGAAAATGATGTGCATTTTTCAGTTCAGAGTCTTCCCGGGCGGCTAAGCATCGAATAGATGCGGCTATGTGATCTTCGGCAAAGCATTTCAACAGGCTTCCT
>DCFV01000129.1:3316-9683 GCA_002314435.1 Acidobacteriaceae bacterium UBA1795
GTTCGAGTTGACCGCAGTTGTGGATCTGGATCCCAAGAAGGCGTTTGAAACCATCACAGAATCCAGCTACCCCGGCAAGTGGAAGGTCTACTTCTTCTGGCCCAAGGACTTTACCTTCGTTTGTCCCACTGAGATTGCCGCCTTCGGCAAAATGAACCAGGAGTTCGTCGACCGAGACGCGCAGATTCTCGGCGCAAGCATTGACTCGGAGTTCGTCCACCTGGCGTGGCGCAACAATCACGCGGATCTCAAGGACCTTCCCTTCCCCATGCTCTCGGACATCAAGCGCGAGTTGGTGGAACAGCTGGGCATCCTGGATCTGAAGGCCGGCGTTGCGCAGCGTGCCACGTTCATCGTGGACAACGAGAACGTGATCCGGTTCGTCTACGTCACCGATCTCTCCGTGGGCCGCAATCCCGGGGAAGTGCTGCGCGTACTGGATGCGCTGCAGACCGACGAGCTGTGCCCCTGTAACTGGAAGAAGGGTGAAGAGACGATCCACGTCTAGGACTTGGTTGTCCAGGCAACTGCGCCTTCCGCGAAAGATCTGTTTCTCCAGTTTCCTCAACCCGCAACGTCTGCCGTCGGGGCTGCAGCTATGTGGTGCCGCCCGGGTCGACGTAGGACCTGTGTCTTGCAATGACGATTTCACACTGGATGGTTTTACATGACGCTCGATGCACTTATCGATACGCTTCCCATTGTGGCCAAAGATCTTAAGCTCAACTACTCGTCGCTGGTCCGCAACAACAGTGAGCTGACCCCGCAGCAGTTGTGGGGCACAGTGGTGGCCACGGCTATTGCTACGCGTTCCGCGGCTCTCACCGGCGCAGTGCTGGAGTCGGCCGCGGCGCAGCTTTCACCGCAGGTCCTTGAAGCGGCCAAGTCGGCCACGGCCATCATGGGCATGAACAATATCTTCTACCGCTTCCAGCACCTCAGCTCGAATCCGAAGTACGCCACTATGCCCGCGCGGCTCCGCATGAACGGTCTGCGCGGGCACGGCGTGGAGGATGTGGACTTCGAACTGTGGTGCCTGGCGGTTTCGGCCATCAACGGCTGCGGCAAGTGCGTGGACGCCCACGAGAAGGTGGTGCGCGAAAAGGGCGCCACTGAAGAACTCGTGATGGCCATCGTGCGTGTCTCGTCGGTGATTCATGCCGTAGGCGTGGCGCTCGACGCAGTGGCGGCTCAGGCCGTGCAGCCAGAGCCGGAAGTAGCCGCGGTCTAATCCGAAAAATCTGTCTCTGCAGTCTGTCCTGCGGCGTAAATGGAGTGTTCTGTTCAAGCGGAAGCTCGCCTTTTTCCGTCTATCGCAGTAGAGTCGAGACGTGTGCGCGCGCCCTTGCGAAGGTCCGGTGCTGCCGGACGAGAGGCAGCCCGGAATGTCGCCGACCGTTGGGTGTGGGGAGATGGAAATGGGATTGAGAAGTTGGGTAAAGCTGGCGCTTGCCGCCCCGCTGTTGCTCACAGGGTGCAAGGGATTCTGGGACGCGCCGTCGAGTTCATCGAACCCCTCTACTACAAAGACCAGCGGCAATTTCTATGTGCTGAACGTGGGCGCCAATACGATCGCTGGCTACTACGTGAATGCCGGCGTATTGACGGCGTTGAGCGGCAGCCCTTACAGCGTGCCCGCCACGCCAGTTGATATCACAATTGCGCCAAACAATAACTTCCTCTACGTCAGCACTCTGGGCGGCATCTATGTGTATGCCATTGCGTACAATGGCGCGCTCACTCTGGGCAACTCCAACAGCCCTATCACTACTGATGCGGCTGAAAGTATGCAGGTGAGCTCAGGCAACAACTGGCTGGTGGAGGTCATCCCCGGCTTCTCTAACGTGTATGCCCTGGCCATCGATTCCTCGACGGGCCTGCTGCGCTCCAAGGCCGAGGAGTACACCGCTCTGCCTGCCAGCACTCCCCAGCAGGTGACAATTGCACCGGACGACAGCAACGTCTTCGTGGCCATGGGCACGGGCGGCACCGCTGTCATTCCGTTCACCAGCGGCAACACCAATCCCTTCGGCAGCCTAACCACGATCCCGCTTGAGAACTCCAGCGGCAGCGCGCTGTCAGTGGCAGTGGACCCCAGTGAGCGGCTGTTCTACATCGGCGAAACCTCGGCTGTCTCCGGATCGGACTCCGGAGGCGTTCGGGCGTTCAATTTCGGTACTCTTGCTGAGGTCTCCGGCTCACCTTTTGCGAGTGGAGGACTTGCGCCGTATTGGATTCTGCCAGATGCGTCGGGCAACTACGTCTACGCGTTAAACCGGCAGACGAGCAGCAGCACGACTGGCGTCATCAAGGGATTCACCATCAGCTCGAGCAACGGCACCTATGCGCTGACAGCGATGAGCAGCACCTTTACCGTGGGCACACACCCCGTCGCGATGGTCGAGGACAACACCAATCAGTTTGTGCTTGCAGTGGATTACGGCGGCGGCTACGACCTGATGGGTTACGTCTTTGACACCTCTACCCTCGGCGCACTGGACAACGTGATCTCGTCCGCCACAGGAACCGACCCGGTATACGCAAGCGCGATTGCCGCGGCGCATTAATCTGCGTGCGTGACGCGCGGTACGATCTCAGCGCGTCACGCTCTCAATCTGCTGCCCCACGGAATCGACCACTTCCACTTCAAGGTCCATCGTTCCGTCAGCGTGAGTTGCACAGCTAAGGCACGGATCGAAGCAGCGAATCAGTCCCTCCATGCGGTTAAGCAGGCCTTCGCGTACTTCGCGGCCAGAGATATACTTGTCCGCCACCTGGCGCAGGCCGCGGTTCATGGCCAGCGTGTTGTGCGCCGTGGCCACAATCAGGTTAGCGCCCGTTATCATGCCATTGCTATCCACCTTGTATTCGTGAATCAGGGTGCCGCGCGGCGCTTCAATGATGCCCACGCCTCTCGGCTCATTGGCCTTGGCCTCCGCGCGAATGTCGGTGTCGAGAATGCCCTGCTGTTCCAGGATCTGCTGCATGCGCTCGATGCAGAAGACGATTTCAATCAGGCGCGCGTAGTGGTTGTGGAAGGAACTCTGCAGAATCTCGCCATACCGGGCGCGGAACTCGTTGAGCGCCGCATCGGCCAGCGGAGTACCGCATTGGCGCGCCATGTTGAGCCGCGCCGCCGGGCCCACGCGATACATGCCCATCGGGAAGCCGAGTGGCTTGTAGTAGGGAGCCTTCATGTAGCTGGCCGGGTCCACGCTCTCGCCCACGTAGTCCGCATAGTCACGCGGGTGAATATTGTCGGCCACAATGTTGCCATCGGCATCGGCAAATCGCAGCCAGCCTTCATGCCGCCTGCGTGAGCCATAGAGGCACAAATTCCCATCCTTGCGTCCGATCGTCATGTACATCGTCGGGAAGCTGGCGAAAGTGTCTACCTCTTCGGCGAGATGCTCCATGCTGTGCTTGAAAAACTCGAGCGTGCGCGTGGCAATCGCCAGCGCTTCAGGGATGCTGGCGAGTATTTCGTCGCGCACCGCAACCGTGAGCGGAGCAGACACGCCGCCATTCACGATCCACGGCGTGTGAATGCGCTTGCCGCCGAGCAACTCAATTACGTGCTGGCCCCATTTGCGCAGACGAATGCCGCTCACCACCTGGTCCGGATGTTCGGCCGCCATGCCGAGCACGTTGCGCTCCGCTGGATCGGCGTCCCATCCCATCAGGAAATCGGGCGAGGAGAGATGGAAGAAACTGAGCGCATGTGACTGCGCCACCTGCGCCAGGTGCACCACGCGCCGCAGCATCTCAGCCGTCTCGGGAATGCGCAGTCCCATGATGGCGTCGCAAGCTTTGGCGCCGGCCAGCAGGTGACTCACTGGGCAGATGCCGCAGATGCGCGCGGTGAGTGAAGGCATCTCGTAGAACGGGCGGCCGATGCAGAACTTCTCAAAGCCGCGGAATTGGAGCACGTGGAGATGCGCGTCTTCGACAACACCTTTGTCGTCGAGCCGGATGGTGATCTTGCCGTGGCCTTCAACGCGCGTGATGGTTTCTATCCGAATCGTCTGCATCGCACAGCTCCTAATTGCCAAAGTGGCTCTGCGTGGCCAGTTCAGGCGTGCGGCCGGCGAGCACCTCGCTCAAAACGAAATAGATGAGATCCGCGGGCGGCGGACATCCGGGAATGAACAGGTCGACAGGCACCAGTTCCTGCAGAGGAATCACCTTGGCCTCGAGCTTCGGCACTTCGCAAGTCGGCGCTCCGGGATGGTCGGTCGCGTTCTCCACGTAGCCCACGCGCAGCAACTCATCCACCGGGATGTTGTTGCGCATGGAAGGTACGTTGCCGGTTACGGCGCAGTCGCCCAGTGCCACCAGCAGCTTGGTCCGCGCGCGCACGATCTTCACCTTCTCGATGTCTTCGTCCGTGGCGATGGCGCCTTCAATGAGGGTCACGTCGACGTCCTCAGGAAACTCCTTGGCGTCGACCAGGGGGCTATAGATGAGGTTGATCTTGCCTGCAATGTCGAGCAGCCGCTCGTCAATGTCGAGTAACGACATGTGACAGCCGGAGCAGGCATCGAGCCACAACGTTGCGACGCGCGCTTTGCTTGTCATTGCGCCTCCTCGCGCATCTGCAGCAGATAAGGCAGGAAGTTCGGCTTGGTCATCTCGGAGACGGAGCGCCCCTTTTCCACGAGCGCGCCCACCGGGCATACACTCACGCACTTGCCACAGCTGGTGCAGGTTTCTGAGTGGCCCCAGCCCTCACCGAGATCGGTAATCATTCGTGAGTTGATGCCGCGCCCCGTCACGTCCCAGGTATGCGCACCTTCAACCTCGCTACAGACACGCACGCAACGTCCACAGAGAATGCAGCGATTGCCGTCCGACACGAAACGTTTGTGCGATCCATCGATGGTGCACTTGATGTGGAGATAGGGCAGCGTTACATGGTTCACTCCGAGTTTTTGCGCCATGGCCTGCAGCTCGCAGTGGCCGGCCGAAACGCACACCGCGCAGATATGATTGCGCTCGGTGAGCAGCAACTCGACGATCAGCTTGCGATACTCCGCTAGCTCGGCCGAGTGAGCCGTCACCTCCATGCCTTCCTGCGCTTGGGTGATGCAGGCCGGCAGGAGTTTGTTGTTGCCTTTCACCTCGACAACGCACATGCGGCATGCGCCTACACTGGGCAGTCCGTCGAAGTGGCACAGTGTGGGAATATCGATGCCGTTTTCTCGCGCCACTTCAAGGATGGTCTGATGCTCAGCCGCGGCTACTTCCTTGCCATCGATCTTGAGCGTCTTGACCTGATATTGATTCTGCTCCGGCATTCTCTTGCCTTTCCTCACTCGTGCTGTGCGGCGGGCTGCGCCTTCGTGCAGGCGCAGCGGCCCTGCGGGCAGGTTCTGGTGCGGATATGGTTCTCGTATTCATCGCGGAAGTAGCGGAGCGTACTGCTCACGGGATTGGGTGCGGTCTGCCCCAGTCCGCAGAGAGCGGTGCGCTTGACCATGCGACCCAGCCTCTCCAGCGTATCGATGTCCTCCATTTGTCCTTTGCCTTCGCTGATGCGCTCAAGCAGGCCGTGCAACTGCGTGGTGCCCACGCGGCACGGAATGCACTTGCCGCAGGACTCGTCCCGCGTGAAGTCCATGAAGAACTTCGCCACGTCGACCATGCAGGCCGTGTCGTCCATTACGATCATGCCGCCGGAACCCATGATGGAGCCAGCCGCCATTAGCGACTCGTAGTCCACACTCATGTCGAGAAACTGATCAGGAAGGCAGCCACCCGACGGGCCACCAGTCTGCACAGCTTTGAAGTGGTGATTGCCGACCATGCCGCCACCCAACGTAAACACCAGGTCGCGCAGCTTGATGCCCATCGCAACTTCGATGAGTCCAGTGTTGACCACGTCGCCCACTAGCGCAAAGACCTTAGTGCCTTTGCTCTTCTCTGTACCGATCGCAGCGTACCAGTCGCCGCCGTTGCGCAGAATCGGTGCGATGTTGGCGAAGGTCTCCACGTTGTTCAGCAACGTGGCGCAGTGGTTCAGGCCGGAGTAGGCAGGGAAGGGAGGCCGTGGCCGCGGTACACCGCGCTTGCCTTCAACCGAGGCGATCAGCGCGGTTTCTTCGCCGCAGACAAACGCTCCGGCGCCGAGCCTGATTTCGATCTCGAAGCCGAAGTCGGAGTCACCGATGCGTTTACCCAGCAGGCCCAGGCGTTCTGCTTGGCGAATCGCAATCTTCAGGCGCTTCACTGCAAGCGGATACTCAGCGCGGCAATAGATGTAGCCCTTGCTTGCACCCACCGCATACGCGGCCAGGATCATGCCTTCAAGCACACGATGAGGATCGCTCTCCAGCACTGAGCGATCCATGAACGCGCCGGGGTCGCC
>DCFV01000129.1:9932-17111 GCA_002314435.1 Acidobacteriaceae bacterium UBA1795
CATGAACGCGCCGGGGTCGCCTTCATCGGCGTTGCAAATCACGTACTTCTGCGAGCCCGGAGCCTTGGCCACCATCGACCACTTCAGGCCCGTCGGATAGCCGCCACCGCCGCGTCCGCGCAGGCCGCTGCGGATCACTTCCTGCACCACGTCGTCCGACGAGCGCGTCGCGATAGCCGTCAGCAGTGCCTCATATCCGCCTGCCGCGATGTACTCCTCAATCCGCTCTGGATCGATCTCGCCGCAATTCTCCAGCACAATCTTTCGCTGCGCGGAGAAGAACGGCAACTCAGGCGAGAGCGCGAACTCAGGCACCGGCCTGTCATCGAGGTTGTCGAGAATCGCATTCAGAATCTCCGGATGGTCCGGGGCAAGGCCGCGATAGTACGTATGCTGTGGCTCACTGCGTAGCAGCGGTCCCGCTGCACAAAGTCCCATGCAGCCCACACCTTTCACTTTGCAACATCCATCCATTCCGCGAGCCTTCACCTCTGTCTGCAACGCGGTCAGGATCTGATCGCTGCGCTGTGACAGGCAACCGGCGGCCACGCACACGTGCAGGTTCTTGGAGAACTGCTTCTGTGCCTCGCGCTCCGTCTCGGCGATTTCGTGCAACTCTTCAAGCTGCATGGCCCATCCACCTCCGGAACTCTCTTCGGATAGCATCCGAATCTGCCTTCGACTGCACCTCACCATCGAACACCAGGGCGGGAGCCAGGCTGCACGCCCCGATGCAGCGCGCAGCGACGACAGAAATCTTGCCGTCCGGCGTTGTCTCGCCTGGCTTGATGTGCGCCGTCTCTTCAATGGTACGCAGCAGGTCTCCGGCGCCCTTCACGTAGCATCCCGTGCCCATGCAGACAACGCACGTGTGCTCTCCCGGCGGCTTGAGCGTGAAGTAGTGATAGAACGTAGCGACCCCGTACACCTTGCTCAGTGGCAAACGCAGCGAGGTGGCCACGAAGCGCAGTGAGACCTCATCGAGAAAGCCGAAGGACTCCTGCACCGTGTGCAGCACCTCGATCAGCGCAGTCCCTTTGTGGCCGTGGCGGCGGATGGTGGCCTCCACCAGCTTCCAGCGCTTGTCTGCAGAGGGAAGTGGAACCGAGACGGGATACGCTAGCATTACGGTCCTTTCTTGCGAGCCGGCCACTCAGCTACGTTCGGAGTCCAGCTCTTGTCGCAAGGCGATGGGTCGAGAGCCCGAAAAGCCGGAACACATCAGTCCTGCCGGGCGTTCCATGCAAGGCGCTGCTCTACAGGCTGAGAGTCCACAGCAAGAAACGGTTAAGCGCCAGCGTGCTGATGCAGCGCCGGCGCGGAGAACTAGATCAGGAGCGATCAGAGCGCCTTGCGCAGTTCAACGGCAATCTTCACATCGTCGTGGCGATCCGGGTGTCCGGTCACCTGCGCACAGTCACCTGTGATCGATCCCTTCAGAAATACGTTGACCGGGTGCTGCATGTCCGGCGGTGCCTCCGCCGACTCATGTGGACTAACGCGAATGTTGGCATACAAATGTGAGCCGTCGGCCTGATACGAGCCCTTATAAATGTGCAGCGCGTCTCCACCGAGAATCTCGCCGTCCCGTAGGACCGCGAGCCCGTCGCCCTTTATCTGCCCTGCGGTGAAGTGCGCATACCAGAGGCCTTCCATGGCATTCCTCCTCTGCCGGATTTTCCATGCTGGACAGCGAGCGTACTCCTTGCTCAAGAAAATATGGCAGTGACAGCGGTCACAGGTATGTAAACTCAGTCGGCCTAATATCCCGCCATGAGGGATGCGGCCTTGATTCCATTCGCCATCTCCTCTCTTCTTCTGGGCGCCGCACTGCAGTTGCTGGTTGGGCGGCTCTGTACCGCCCGTATCAAGGGAGTTCTGGCCACGCTTGCGTGTGTTCCCGCGATTCTGGCTGTAGGCGTTGCTCTCCCCGCCGTGCAAGCCGGACACACTCTCGATCTATCGTTGGGTAACTGGGACGGACCTTTCGCACTCGCACTGCATGTGGATGCGCTCAGTCTTCTGTTCGCAGGAATGGGCGTCGTTCTTGGCGGGTGTGTGCTGCTCTATTCCATTGGCTACATGGCGCACGATGCCGCCGCCACGCGTTTCTACCTCACGATGCTGCTCTTCATTGGCAGCTTTGTCGCGCTGGTGTCGTGCGCAAACATGCTGGTCCTCTATCTCTGCTGGGAGGCGGTCGGCCTCTGCTCGTTCAGCCTCGTCGGTTTCTGGTACACCAATCCGGAATCGGTGCATGGCGCGCGCAAAGTGCTGCTGATGACGCATATTGCCGGCTATGGACTGCTTGCCGCCATCCTCGTCATCTACCACCGCACCGGCAGCATGCTGTGGACCGACCCGGCCGTGGCGCATGCTTTTACCGGCGGCGTGTTCACGCTAATGCTCATCGCGCTTGCCGCAAAGTCCGTGCAGGTGCCGCTGCACACGTGGATACCTGATGCCATGGCCGCTCCCACGCCGGTGAGTGCGCTGCTGCATGCGGCTTGCTACGTCACCGCTGGAGTTTATCTTGCCGCACGCATGCACACCTTTGCGCCATGGCCGCAGTTATGGAGCATCGCGATGGTGTGGCTTGGCACCATCACAATGGTCGTAGGCGTGATGTACGCCATGGTGCAGACCGATCTGAAGCGCCTGCTCGCCTTCTCCACCGTCAGCCAAATCGGCTACATGATTCTCGGCATCGGCATCGGTACGCCGTTGGCCATCGTCGCCGGTCTGCTCCATTGCCTCACTCACGGCTTCTTCAAGGGCGGACTCTTTCTGTGTGCAGGTGCCGTGCAGCATGCGGCCGGCACACGCAACATGAACGAGTTGGGCGGACTGGCTGAGCGCATGCCGCGCACCACGCTCTGTTGGCTGGCCGGCGTCAGCAGCATGATGGGCGTACCTTTGTTGAGTGGCTTTGTCAGCAAGTGGATGATCTACGCGGCGGCACTGCAGGCCGGATGGCTGGTGCCCGCACTCATCGCGTGGATCGCTAGCCTCGGCACAGTCTTCCTTTGTGTCAAGGCCACTAGTGCAGTATTTCTGGGGCCCACCACGCCGTGCACCGAGCATGCGGAGGAGGCTGCACCTTCGATGCAGTGGGGCATGGGATTGCTCGCCGCTGGCAACGTACTGCTGGGCATCGCGCCGCAGTGGGCCGTCAATTATCTGCTGTTGCCCATCGTACGCGCGCTGGGCATGCCAGATGGAGTGCAGGTGACATGGTTCGGCCTTTCTGCATCGGCCGCTAACTTCTCCACCACTGGTGGTCTGGTCCTAGCCGTGGTCTCGCTCATCGTCGGCGGACTGATCTATGCCTTTGTGTATACGGCGCGGCCGGTTGCCACTACGTCGGGCGCTGCCCTTGCCGGCGGTGGCATTTTCACAGGCGGCGAACCACTCTCCGACCAGTCACGTCTCACCGTTGCCGACTTTGCTGACATCTTCCAGCACAACTGGCGCGACTTCTTCCGTTGGTCCAACGTGGACGGCGTGTACCTCGCTCTGGCCAACGGGCTGATCGGAGTGGCACGTAGTTTTGGCATTGCAGTCGCATGGATGGAGCAGCACGCTACGTGGCTCGTCGTGGCGTTCGCTGCCATCCTGTTCGTTGCTCTGCGCTGGGTCGTGCCCGGCGCGCAACTGGCAGGGAACGTCCTGCCGCTTGACCCCATCGAGCACGCGCCGCTGCTGGTGATCGTATCCTGCGCGATCGCGGGTGCTGCATTACTGATCGCGGCAATGGCGCATGCGGCTACCCGCCGTCACGCTCCCCTCATGCTTCTCACTGCAGTCGCCACCATCGCCGGTCTCTACAGCGCCGATCCGCGGCTGCGCCTTGTGCTGCTTGAGTGTGGTGCGCTCCTCACGGCTGCATTGGTGTGGCGCGCCGCGCGCACTCAGTCAGCGCGGGTCACATATCTGGCGGTAGTGGCTGTCTCCGCCGGCGCGGCCCTCGTAGCTCCACTGGTCTACGATCCGCAGCAGCAGCTTTGGGCGCGCGCACTGGTGCTCACAGGTATCTGCGTCAAGCTGGCCGCAGTGCCGCTGCTCTTCTGGCTGCTGCGCCTTGCCGACGAACTGCCCGCAGTTGTACTTGGACTGATCCTTGCAGTTGTCGACATCGCAGCTTTTGCTGAGTTGCTGCTCAATCTCGATGAAATGCCAAGCTTGCTTGCCCCTTCGGGCCTATTGGTCGGCGCTGCTGCTGTCACGTCGCTCTGTGCCGCGCTGCTCATGCTCGCGCAGCGCAGCCTTAAGCGGTTGCTCGTACTCTCGACCATCGAAGACGTTGGCTTCCTGCTGTTGGGCGCGTCAGCCGCCGGTTGGGTTGCCTCGGCTGAAGGTCGTTCGCTTGCGCTCAGCGGTGCGCTCCTTGCAGCCTCAGCGCACGCACTCGGCAAGGCACTTCTCTTCACCAGCCTGGCCGCGCCAGAGGCGGATTGCGCGCTCGACGGCAAGTCCACCGGGTTGGCCGTGCGCTATCCGGTGAGTTCCTTCGGATTCCTCTTCGGCATGCTGACAATGCTGGGGATTCCACCCACGCTTGGCTTCCTCGGGCGCTGGCGGCTTTATTCCACCGCGCTCGATGCAAGTCCTTGGCTGCTCGCGGCCTTTCTGCTCGCTTCGATGTGTGCGCTCGGCGCATACGTGATGGCACTGGCACGGGTGTGGGGTGGTCCGCCTCCAGAGCCCGTGCCGCGGCCGATGGGCGAGGCGCTTGCCGTGCAGGGCGTCCTCGTGACTCTGGTTGTGCTGCTTCTCGCCGCAGGAATATGGCCGAGCGTGTTATCGCAATTCATGGGAGGCCGGCTATGAAACTGTGGAAGCGACTGATGTGCATATGCCGGCGGCGCAGCCCATGGCTCTTCCATCTGAATGCAGGCAGCTGCAACGGATGCGACATCGAACTGGTCGCCGCCCTCTCTCCACGCTACGACGTGGAGCAGTTGGGCGCACGCCTTGAGGGTAGCCCGCGCCACGCAGACATTCTGTGCATCACCGGCCCAGTGACAAAGAACAGCGTGCACGCGATCGAAACGGTGTATGGTCAGGTCTTCGCACCGAAGGCAGTAGTCGCCATCGGTTCCTGCCCTGCAACGACCAACGTATTCATTGACAGTCGCACCCTCGACGGCCCGCTCGCGCGTCACATACCCGTGGATGTCTATGTGCCTGGATGCCCACCTAGGCCAGACGCCATCATTCAGGGTGTTGTCCACGCCGCAGTGATTCTGGCCGAACGCGGCAAGGACCTTCCGCCCATGCCTCAGTCTGAGTCCGCTCCGCAGGAGGTGCAGCCATGAATCTTGCTACTGCGCTCGCGCGGCTGTTGCTCTTTCCGGGTGTGCTGTTTGCGGTGCCGGTTGCGTGGTTCTTCCTGTGGGTAGAGCGCAAGGCCGTCGCGCGCATGCAGGGGCGCATAGGCCCGCCATTTATGCAGCCCTTCTTCGACTTCATTAAGTTGCTCGGCAAAGAGACACCGGAACGCGCCGGCATCGCAGGCACATTAATGAAGTTGTGGCCGGTCGTCGCCGTGGCCGCGGCTGCAGGCGCGGTTGGACTGCTGCCCGTACTGCCCGCATCGGGCGGATTTGAAGGCGACCTCATTCTGCTGCTGGCGCTGATGGAAGTGCCTTCCATGTGCATCATTGCCGCAGGATTTTCCTCTCGCTCCATCTTTGCGGAGATCGGCTCGGTGCGCGAAGCGGTGCTCAGTGTGGCATACAACGTGGTGTTCGTTCTTGCTATCCTCTCCATCGCGGCAGCGCAGAATACCTTTCGTCTCGAGGCTCTTGCGCAGCGGCCTGCACCTCTGCTTGAGTGGTTCGCCATCGCGGCCATCCTCGGATGCTTGCCCGCCAAGTTGCACTTGAATCCCTTCTCGCTCCCCAACGCGGAGCAGGAAATCTACTCTGGTCCGATGACCGAGTACGCGGGCGCAGAGTTAGCGCTGTGGGAACTCGCGCATGGTCTGGAGTGGGTGGCGGGTACAGGCCTGGTGGCCGCCCTCATCGCACCGCATCTTGCCAGCGGAGCCGTCGCGATTCTGCTGTTCGTGGCTCTCTGCTGTGCCATCGTGGTGCTGCTCTCCGCTCTGGCTGCGGCCACGGCGCGTCTGGCCATCGACACTACGGTCCGCTTCTACTGGCGTTGCACATTGATCTTTGCCGTGGTCGCCGTCTCCTCAATGCTCTTCCTCAGGGGGCGGTCATGAATATCTTCTCCATGATGTGGAGGAACCTGTGGGGCCGTGCGCGTACGTTACGCTATCCCGCGCGCCCCGGCATGAGCGAAGGGTTTCGCGGCCTGGTGCGTTTTGATCCTTTGCTTTGCACGGGTTGTGCTGTGTGCCGTTTTCGCTGTACCGCCCGCGCCATCAACTTCACCGCAGGCAAGGGCGAATTTACCTGGAGCTACGATCCTGGCCATTGCACCTTCTGCGGTCGATGCGTGGATGGATGCAAGGCGCATGCGTTGCATCAAGAAGTTGCATGTCCGCCGATCTATGGCGAACTTGGCTCGCTCAAGCAGTCGTATACGTTGGTACGCAAGCCCCCCGCCGCGCGGCCGGTTGCGACGGTGGGTAAACCCGATGGATCGGCCTCCGATGGGGGTACCGCATGACTTCGCTTGACTCCATAGCTGTGCTGCTGGGCGTTCCCGGACCGTGGGAGCAAAAGGGGGGCGCGCATTGGCTCGACCCGGCCGGCCGCAGCGTACGCGATGTAGCAGCGGCCATGAACGCATGTGGAGCGCGCTTCGTCACCATCACTGCGTATCAACTCTCGGGCGATGCTGGAATGCGGCTCGAATATCACTGGGACCTCAACGGCCAACTGCTCGGCTTTCATTTTGTGATCGCATCGCTTACGATCGAGAGCATCTACGACTTGTGCGAGGCCGCGGACTGGATCGAGCGCGAAGTGCACGAGGGCTTCGCCATCGACTTCACGGGGCGCGAATATGAGCCGCTACTGCTGCGCGCCGGCGCAACGCCGGGTGTGAATCTGCGCGAGGAGGGGAAATGAGCTACCGAATCCCCATGGGCCCCTATCATCCCGCTCTCGAAGAGCCCTACAAACTCGACATGCTCTGCGAAGGTGAAACCGTCGTCGATGCGAAGCTGCACATCGGCTTCAATTTTCGCGGCATCGAGCACTTGAC
>DCFV01000224.1 GCA_002314435.1 Acidobacteriaceae bacterium UBA1795
GCCAAGGCTCCCGAGCCGGAGAACCTGACCGCCGCGGCCAGCAGCGCTGCGCTGGATGCAACAGCGATTCAGCGCGCGTCCTGTATGGCGCTCGCCGCGGCAGGCCACGATTCGGCCTCACAGTTGCTCGGCACAGCTCTCTGGCAGTTTGACGGCGCCAACCTGCGCATTGAAGTTGCCGGCATGGGCAAAAAGATGCTTGCCCTCACCGTCAACGCCGATGCAGAGAAGATCATCCGCCAGGAACTCCAGAAACTCGGCGCGCCCACCCGCTTCATGGTGGTCCCCGGCGCAGGCGGCGCACCCGCAGCGGCTTCAGCCGCGGTAGCCATTCCCGCAGGCAGCGTGCAGCAAGCGGCCCTTGAATATCCCCTGGTGCAAAAGGCGAAGGATATCTTTCAGGCTGAAGTGCGTAGCGTGCTGGACCTGCGCAGCAAGTAGCCCGCAGGCTTCGAGGAGACACATCCCATGATCAATCCCCTCAAGATTCCCGAGATGCTGGCGCAAGCCAACCAGATGCAGGAGCAGATGCAGCAAAAGCTCGCGCAGACCGTCGTCGAAGGCACAGCGGGCGGAGGCGCGGTCTCGGCCACCATGAACGGCAAGAAGCAGTTGCTCAGGATTCACATCGAACCATTGGCTGCGCTCAGCCTAACCAGCGGCCAGCCCGACGTGGAGATGCTCGAAGATCTCATCGTCTCCGCGGTCAACGACGCCGGCAACAAAGCCGATGATGCGATCAAGTCCAGCGTGCAGGGCATGCTCGGCGGACTCAACCTGCCCGGTCTCACCTAACACCTGTTCTTCCCACTACGTTGGAGGTCCCCGCAATGCGAACTGAAATAAATCGCAGAGGTTTCGTGAAGTTCGGACTGGCGGCAGGTGCTGCCTCACTGGCCCCGCGATGGCTCGCTGCCCAGGCTGCTCCCGTTCCCGACAGAATTGCGCAAGCCCGCGCGGGTGCCTTGAAGACCCCCATCAAGACCACCAAACTGGCCGACAATGTCTACCTGCTGCAGGGTGCAGGCGGTAACATGGCTCTGCAAACGGGTCCCGAGGGCAACATCCTCATCGACGCCAGCTTTGCCACCGCCGTGCCCGGAATCCTCGAGGCCATCGGCGCTGTCAGCAAAGCCTCCCCCGACGCGCTCATCAACACCCACTGGCACTTCGACCACACCGACGGCAACGAAGGCCTGCACGCCGCCGGATTCACAGTCGTAGCGCACGAAAAGACGCGTGAGCGCCTCAGCGCACCGCAGACCATGAAGCTCTTCGGCTTCACCGTACCGGCTTCACCTGCCGGTGCATTGCCCTCCGTGACGTTTGGCGACACCATGCAGGCCTGGCGCAACGGCGACACACTCCACATGGCCCATTTCGAGCCCGCTCATACCGACACGGACATCTACATTCACTTCAAGAAAGCCGACGTCCTGCACGTAGGTGACATCTGGTTCAATGGGATGTATCCCTTCATCGACGAAGGCACCGGCGGCTCCATCGGCGGCATGATCAAGGCAGGCGAAAAGGCACTGGCCATCGCGGGACCTGACACCAAGATCATCCCCGGCCACGGACCGCTCGGAAACAAAGCTCAGCTACAGAAGTTCCACGATATGCTCTCGACCGTGCGCGACCGAGTGGACGCGCTCAAAGCTGGCGGCGCCAGCGAGCAGGAAGTCATTGCAAAGAAGCCCTTGGCCGACCTCGATGAAACCTGGGCCAAAGGCGGCTTCTCCGCCGACATGCTCATCGGTATCGCATACCGGACACTCTAGGAGGCAAGCAGCGTGGCACGTTACGCCGAGCCCATGGCGCGGCTGATCGACGAGTTGAAGAAGCTGCCCGGCGTGGGTACCAAGACCGCGCAACGGTATGCCTTCCACATTCTGCGCTCGGCCGACGAGGACGCCGCCGCACTGGCTGAAGCAGTGCAGGGCCTCAAGGCCAGCCTGCGCCTATGCTCCATCTGCAACAACGTGACTGACGTCGACCCCTGCGCTTACTGCGCCAGCCCAGCCCGGAACCCACGCCTCGTCTGCGTAGTAGAAGAGCCCACCAACATCGACGCCGTGGAGCGCACGCGCGGCTACAACGGCGTCTACCACGTGCTGCACGGCACACTTTCACCGCTGCACGGCGTAGGCCCGGACCAGCTACGTGGCAGCTCGCTGGTCGCGCGTGTGGAACGCGGAGACATTGACGAAGTAATTGTGGCCACCAGCCCCACCCTCGAGGGCGAAGCCACGGCCACATGGCTGGCGGGGATTCTGCGCCGCTTCCCTGTGCGCATCACGCGCATCGCCACCGGCGTCCCGGCAGGCAGTGACATTGAATATGCCGACGAAGTAACCATGGCCCGTGCGCTCGAAGGCCGCCGCGATCTGTAATCGCCCTGGAGCCTGCTATTAACTTTCCCGCAGGTGGCGCTGGGAGCCAATTTTTCTCAGTTTAAGGAGCGAGGAGGGACAGATACCGGGTGTATCTTAGCGACGAGCGACGCGGAAATGAGGAAAATTGGCCCCAGCCCTTCGGGTTGCGGCGTGAATCGTGCCATCCTTCGTTGTCATCCTCGACGGTGGACCCGCCACAGCTTTCGGATTCCGCCTCGTCTGGCTCGATTTTCGTCCGCAACGCTACCCGCGCGAAAGTTAATAACAGGCTCTAAGCCTTCAGGCGGGCCATCAGGTCCTGCGGATGGACGGGCTTGGCCAGAATCTCGAACTCATAGCCCTGCGAGCGCGCCTTCTCCAGCAGATCGGCCGTGGCCGCCTGACCAGAGAACAGCAGGATCTTGATCTTCGGCAACAACGACCGGATCATGATCGCCGCGTCAATGCCGTTCAGATCAGCCATGATCACATCCGTGATCAGCATGTCCGGCGCAAAGCTCCCGGCCAGTTCCAACGCCTTCTCGCCCGTGTACACAGCCTTCGCCTCAAAGCCGCTCTGGTTCAGGATCATTGCGAGCGTGTCGGCAATGACGCGCTCATCGTCAACGACGAGGACTTTGGGTCGAACACGATTCTCGGGCATATTCTCCTAAGATGCGGTCGCGCGCCAAGGGTTTGGTTGCAGCCCCGCCATTGAGGAAAAATCTATGTCCCCGAGCGTCTGCGATCGGCAGCGGCTGGGTCCATCATACCCTCGGCACAGCGCACTTCCCGGCTGCTTTGTGTAATCTGGAGAAGTAGTTCCCCGTGCACCAGGCCTGCACCGCGCGGGTCTTCGCAAACATCCAAATAGAGATCAGTACCCAGCGCGTTGCCCTTTGTCCGTTCCGGCAGCAGGGCGTCGGCGTACCAGTCTGTTGATCTGCTCGCAATCTTGCAGATTTAGACTAACAACCGGACAGCGTCGCGGCAGCGCGTCGCAATCCCCCTCAGCGGAGAGACCCCCATGCCTGAAGCAGAAGTCCAGTCGCCCGCCGGCGGCGTCACGACCGACGCCATTATTCGCGCCGAACGCATCGAGAAGTACTATGCCCAGCCGAGCGCGAACCGCATCCAGGTCATCTCCGCCACTGACTTGAGCATCGTGCAGGGCGAAATCGTTGCCCTGCTCGGCCCCTCCGGCTCAGGCAAATCCACCATGCTGCGCATGCTCACCGGCCTCTCCCGTCCCTCCGCAGGAAAGGTCTACTGGCATGAGCGCCCCATCGGCGACGTCGAGATCAACGTCTCCATCGTCTTCCAGAGCTTTGC
>DCFV01000235.1:0-2695 GCA_002314435.1 Acidobacteriaceae bacterium UBA1795
ATGGGTACGGCCACGCGGTTATAGAACGGCGGGCCGACGGTGACCTTGCTGCCCTGTACGTACTCGCTCAGGATAGGGAACAGCGTGCCCCAGAGGATCACAAAGCAGGCGGCGAGCAGCACGAGGTTGTTGAACAGGAAACTGGACTCGCGGCTGACCAGCGACTCAAGCTGCTGGTCGCTCTTCAGGTGATCGCGCTGCAGCACATAAGTGAAGATGCAGACGGCGAGCACGATCAGCATGAAGACCCAGAACCAGGTGCCGATCGACGACTGCGCGAAGGCGTGTACGGAACTGACCAGACCGGCGCGCGTAAGCAGCGTGCCCAGCAGCGTCAGCAGGAAGGTGGTGAAGATGAGCCACACGTTCCAACTCTTCATCATCCCCTTGCGCTCCTGCATCATCACGGAGTGGAGGAAGGCAGTTCCTGTGAGCCAGGGCATAAAGCTGGCGTTTTCCACCGGGTCCCAGCCCCAGTAGCCACCCCAGCCCAGCACGGCGTATGCCCAGTGCATGCCGAGGAAGATGCCCAGGGTCAGGAACATCCAGGTGACGAGCGTCCAGACGCGGGTGATCTTGATCCACTTTTCGCCGGGGTAGCGCATCATCAGAGCGCCCAGGGCAAAGGCGAAGGGAACGGTAAAGCCCACGTAGCCGAGGTAGAGCATCGGCGGGTGGATCACCATCTCCGGGTACTGGAGCAGCGGGCTGAGGCCGTTGCCGTCGTCCGGGACGGCGCCCTTCATCAACGCAAACGGCGGCGCGGCGAAGTTGACCACTGCGAGGAAGAAGGTCTGGACAGCCGCGAGGATGGTGCCGGCGTAGGCGTAGAGCTTCACGTCGGTCTTGTGAGTCAGGCGCAAAACGAAGCCAAAGGCCGCCAGCAGCCATGCCCACAGCAGCAGCGAACCTTCCTGGCCGCTCCACAGTGCCGCGAACTTGTAGGCTCCGGGCAGCGCGCGGTTGGAGTGCTCGAGGATGTAGGTAATGGAAAAGTCGTTGGCGAAGACCGACCAGACCAGTGCGAAGACCGCGACACTCACGGCCGCAAAGCCTGCGATGCCGGCGCGTCGGGCAGTGTCTGCCAGACGATCCGGGGCCACGCGGCTGGGTTGGCCGGTGGCGATCAGACGCAGTGCCATAGTGCCCGCAAACAGGTTATAAACGGTCAGGGCCAGCGCGACCAGAAGAGCAAAACTGCCTAAAGTTGCCATGAAAGCTCCAACATGATTCTCGCATCTGAGGAAGGGGCAGCGAGAGGGCCTATCGACACTATTCTGAACCGATCATAGGCCTTTCCGGTGTGATTTATCTCACACGTACGCCAGAAGAACCGTCACAGAATCTGTATACGAGACAAACTGCCCGAAACGGGCAGTGGTTCAGCCGGAGGCCCGGTCATGGATCTCAACAGATCGGGAGTTAGGCCCTGGAGAGTATGCCAGAGGGAGTTTGCCCCGTTCATCGCAGCTCCATCGCGATGAGCGGGTCCTCGCCCGAGACTGCGGCAAGACAACGATAAGACCATGCCATACGGCCTGAAGCGGTTTCAGAAGGCGGAGACTCTTCACTTCATTACGTTCAGTTGCTTTCGCCGTCTGCCCTTCCTTGAGGAACCGGGCCCCAGGAACACGGCGGAGGCCATTCTGGAGCAGATTCGGGCGCGTCATCAGGCCAGAATCTATGCCTATGTGCTGATGGCGGGTGGCGCGGGTGCCGGAGGATGTAAGTTCCCGCACTAACTCTGGGTGCCCCAGGTGCAGCTCCTGAGCGTAGCGGAGGATGGGTACCTGGGAGAGCACGAAGCTCACCCCTCAGCCCGCTCATCCTAAATTTCATTGCAAAGAATTTCCCTCAAAGAGCGCATACTTGAACCGGGAAGGGTCCACGCAGGATGGACGTAAGCGTTTTAAAATGTTCCACGTGGAACACTTTTTCAGCAGTCCGGCTCCCCGCCCGAAGAAAACTCCCTCTCACGCAACGCAGGGGCCCCGCAAAAGGTCCGTAGACGCTCTGAAATGTTCCACGTGGAACACTTTTGAGCGGGCTCGGCGGCTCACCCGAACAGAAATTCCTTCTCACGCAGCTCCTTGATGGCGTCGCGAAGCTTGGCGGCCTTCTCAAACTCGAACTTCTTGGCGGCTTCGCGCATCTCGGTTTCGAGTTGGGCAATGTACTGGTCCACGTTGGCTTGGGAGTTGAATTCCGGCAGTCCGGCGGTTTCTTCCTCTAGTACGTCGCCATACTCGGACTTGAGAATCTGAGCTAAACCCATGTCAACAGAGGAGATAACTGACTGCGGCGTGATGCCGTGCTCCTCGTTGTAGGCGCGCTGGATGGCCCGTCGGCGGTCGGTTTCGCCCATGGCCTGCTTCATGGAATCGGTGATGCGGTCGGCGTAGAGGATGGCCTTGCCTTCGAGGTGCCGCGCGGCGCGGCCCATGGTCTGAATCAGCGATCCGGCCGAGCGCAGGAAGCCTTCCTTGTCGGCATCAAGAATGGCGACAAGAGAAACTTCGGGCAGATCGAGGCCTTCGCGGAGTAGGTTGATGCCGATCAGCACGTCGTACTCGCCCTTGCGCAGGCTGGCCAGCAGTTTCACGCGCTCCAGCGTCTCGATCTCCGAGTGCATGTAGCGGCACCGGACGCCGACTTCGGTGTAGTAGCCGGCGAGGTCCTCGGCCATGCGCTTGGT
>DCFV01000235.1:3005-3430 GCA_002314435.1 Acidobacteriaceae bacterium UBA1795
CCGCGTTTGGCCCGGTCGCGAATCTCGGCGAGCAGGTCGTCGATCTGGCCCTTGACGGGGCGGACCTCGACCTCGGGGTCGATCAGGCCGGTGGGCCGGATGACCTGCTCCACGACGACTCCTGCCGAACGAGTGAGTTCGTATGGACCGGGCGTTGCAGAGACGTAGATGGCCTGTTGCACGCGGTTCTCGAACTCCTCGAACTTGAGAGGGCGGTTGTCCATGGCAGAGGGCAGGCGGAAACCGTAATCGACCAGGTTCTGCTTGCGGCTACGGTCGCCGAACCACATGCCGTGCACCTGCGGAATGGTGGCGTGGCTTTCGTCGACAAAGAGCAGGAAGTCGCGCGGGAAGTAATCGAGCAGTGTGGGAGGAGCCTCACCCGGGAGGCGGCCGCTGAAGTGGCGCGAGTAGTTCTCGATGCC
>DCFV01000187.1:0-2237 GCA_002314435.1 Acidobacteriaceae bacterium UBA1795
GCATGTAGCGCGCAAGGACCACCAGATCGATGTTGAGTTCCGCCAGCAGCGCGAGTTCCCGCTCCTCGGCCGCGGCGCGCGTAGCCGCGGTCACCGGAATGTACTCGAAGGGGATGCCGTAGAACGCAGCCAGGTTCTCCACGTCGCGGTGGTTCGATACGATGACCGGAATCTCGCAGCCCAGCTCGCCGGTCCGCCATCGGTGCAGAAGGTCGGCCATGCAGTGCAGATACTGCGAGCAGAAGAGCGCCATGCGAGGCTTCTCGGCCCCAGCGCTCAACTGCCAGCGCATGCCCAGTTCAGCAGCCAGCGGTGCAAAATCGCGGCGAAAGGCCTCCAGGTCAAAGGCTGGCACTTTGGCGTCCTGTCCGTTCAGCGCAAACTCCACGCGCATAAAGAACAAGCCGAGCGAATGGTCCTGGTGCTGATCCGCATGCAGAATGTTCGCACCATGCTCGTAGAGCATGCCGGCGACACGCGCCACAAGGCCCTTGCGGTCAGGGCAATCGATCAATAAAACAGCGGAGTCATTCATGGAACTATTACCAGCTTACAGTCTGGCAGGGCGAAGCTGCGCACGATGGGCCACGCCGCCCTGGCGGCAGAGTCAGCCAAAGGTAATATACGAGATTGCGAATCTGAATTCAGGAGCGCGAAGCAAGCAAGAAAAAAGGCGCCGGGGCAACTGCGCCCCGGCGGTCGCGTGTGCACGCAGGAAACTCTGGAATCACGAGCCGCTCAGAGTCCGGCTGTCAGCCTTCCTGATTTGCAACAGCCAGCTGTTGCCGCAGGCTGGTGGCCAGGTCGGCCACCGTGCGCAGCTTTTCGGCTACCGGCGGAGGTACATGATTGCCTGCCAGGGCCAGCTGCGAGTGCAGCAGCAGACCGGCGATCGTGGTCTTCATCTCCGTCTCCATGGCGCTCACGGCAGCGCGCCTTGCCAGGGCCTGCTCGCGTTGGCGGCGGTGCAGAGCGGAGCGGATGTCGCGGATGACGCGGGCGGCGCCGGCGAGGGCGAAGTTCACCTGCAGAGGCATTGCCAGTCCTGCCTGCTCCCAGATCGCGTCGGCCGAGGCCGGGTCGCACTCGGCGAGTGTTTCGTCCACCACGACGACGGTGTACTCATGCTTGCGCAGCGCGGCAAGAGCCGCTTTACGGCCGTCGGCAACTTCGACCGCCATCCTCAGCTGGGTTTCGACTGCCGCGGCGCAATTGCGTGCCCCTTCGATTCCCGTCACCATCAAAATATCCATCTGCGGCTCCTTTTGCTGTGTTGTGGTGGAGGTGATCCCTGGTGTTGCCGGGGCTGCGACGTGCGCAGGCAATGCATCGCCGGCGCAGTGCGCCGCCCTTCGGCTGGTCCCGGTCAGGCGGCTACTCTTCCTGCAACGGATCGGCGATGCCGTATTCCTTGAGTTTCCGATAGAGGGTGGTCTTGCCGATGCCGAGCAGTTTTGCGGCCTGCAGCTTGTCGCCGTTCAATGCCCGAATAGCGCTCAGGATGGCCTCGCGCTCCAGGTCGGCCAGCGGGACAACACCTTGCGTCTTGCCGGTCTGCTCGGCGTGGGCGGCCACCGCTGCCGCGCGGTGCACGGCCAGCCCCTCCTGCTGCAGCTGCGTGGGCAGGTCGCCCAGGTGCAGCACAGGGCCGGAGGAGAGCGCGCAGGCCCGTTCCACGGCGTTTTCCAGTTCGCGCACGTTACCCGGCCAGTCGTGGCGCATCATGGTGCGCAGCGCTTCGTCGCTCAGCACGAACTTGGTGCCCCGCTCGCGACTGATGCGGTCCAGAAAGTGCGCCGTCAGCAGAGGAATATCCTCTCGCCGGTCGCGCAGTGCAGGCAGCCGCAGGTTTACCACGTTGAGCCGGTAGAAGAGGTCTTTGCGGAAGCTGCCTTTCTCGACCATCGCAGCCAGATCGCGGTTGGTGGCGGCCACAATGCGTGCCTTGATCGGCACCCGGTGCGTCGCGCCCACGGGCCGCACTTCCTTCTCCTGCAGGGCGCGCAGCAGCTTGGCTTGAAGATCCAGCGTCAGCTCGCCGATCTCGTCCAAGAACACGGTGCCGCCCTCTGCAGAGACCAGGAGGCCGTCCTTGCTGCGGTTGGCGCCGGTGAACGCGCCCTTCACGTAGCCGAACAGCTCGCTCTCGATCAGCGTGGGCACCAGCGATCCGCAGTCAACCGGCAGGAAGGGCTTTTCGGCGTTCGGCCCATAGGCGTGGATGGTGCGCGCCACCA
>DCFV01000187.1:2507-4081 GCA_002314435.1 Acidobacteriaceae bacterium UBA1795
TGCCCGTGCCGCTCTCGCCCAGGATTAGTACGGGATGGGTGCTCTGCGCCACCTTGGACAGGATGCGATAGAGCTTTTCCATCTCAGCCGAGCGGCCGATCATGGCCCCCAGCCCCTGGCTCAGACGTAGCCGCTCGCGCAGCTGGCGGGCCTCGGCGTTGGCGTTGTGGCGCGCTGCCGCACGATCCAGCACCGCCGACAGCTCATCGACGGCAAACGGCTTGGTCAAGTAGTCCGAGGCGCCGCATCGCATCGCCTCCACCGCCGCATTCACTGATCCAGAGGCCGTCATGGCGATCACTGCCATCTGCGGGTAAAGCAGCTTTACCTCGGAGATCAGTTCGAGCCCGTGCGGATTGCCCCAGGGCAGATTGACCAAGAGAATGTCCGACGCATGGCCGCGCAGCAGGGCGCGTGCCTGGGCCATATCGCCGGTGTTATCGACCGCGTAGCCCAGGCTCGCCGCAATTTCGGCGCATGCCGAGCGAATGGCCGGATCTGCGTCCACCACCAGCACATGCAATCGTGTCGTCTGCTCCGCGAATGGGGGGATCGAATCCATGTCCCTCAAATTAAAGACCGTCTCGAGCATTGTATTCGCCTCACAAGTTCCAGTTAAATGGCGTGCATCTTTGACCGGTGCAAAATCGCAAACCTACGCGCACAGGCAGTTCGATCTGAAAGCAGGCTCCGGATGGGGCACAGCTGGCAGCCTGAATCTGCCCGCCTGCGTCCCCGACGAAGCAGCGCGAGATGGAAAGTCCGAGGCCGGCATGCGACGTCCCTTTTCCCGGCTATGTTCGCCGCCGGCCCCTGTATTTCCTCACTCGTGCCTTGATGTCGCTAGTCTTCAGTCCAGTTCCATCCCGATACTCTGGCTGCGCTGTCTGCCTGGCTTGGGGGTCTCGTTTCAGGAATCCCGGCCCCATTGCGGATACAGAATGACGCATTTCCGAGTCTGGGAGTTGTCCTCTTCTGTTACACGCAGCGTGCCAAACTCGAACAGATTCAATAACAGCCTGATAATCATTGATTTATGGCAATAGACCCCTCTTCGCATTTCACCCTGCCGGTTGTCGGCTTCGGTCTAAAATGGGAAGTCACGGAGGCCTGATCGCCTTCTTCTATAGCAATATCAATGAGTTACCGGGATTTTCCCGATCTGGAGTCAGGCGAAGAGCTTTTCCCAACATGGAACTTGCCCCGGCGCGTTCCACACTGGACAAGCCCTTCCCGTACAATCCCCCTATGCAAGCCACCCATGCCTCTGCCTTTTTCCGTCCCGGCGGGCGTACACCCGCCCAACTGCGCTCCCTCACCCTTACTCCCGGCTATGTCCAGACCGCTGAAGGCTCGGTGCTGGTCACCCTCGGCAACACGCGCGTGCTCACCAATGCCACCATCGAGCAGGGTGTCCCCGGCTGGCTGCGCAACTCGGGCCGTGGATGGGTCACCGCGGAGTACGCCATGCTCCCCCGCTCAACGGTCACCCGTACCCCGCGCGAGAGTGAGCGTGGCAAGATCGGCGGCCGCACCCACGAGATACAGCGCCTCATCGGCCGGAGCTTACGCTC
>DCFV01000187.1:4404-4661 GCA_002314435.1 Acidobacteriaceae bacterium UBA1795
ATCCAGGCCGACGGCGGCACGCGTACCGCCGCCATTACCGGAGCGGCGGTCGCCCTGGCGCTGGCGCTCAATGCCCTGGTCAAGGCGGGCACACTCAAGGCTTCGCCGCTCAAGCAACTGGTGGCTGCCACATCGGTGGGCATCGTCGGTGGCCAAGCGCTGCTCGACCTCTGCTATGAAGAGGACTCGCAGGCCGAAGTGGACATGAACGTGGTGATGACCGCTGACGGCGGCCTCGTTGAGACGCAGGCCACTGC
>DCFV01000092.1:0-13143 GCA_002314435.1 Acidobacteriaceae bacterium UBA1795
GCCGACTATCCAGCCTTAATCGAGGAGCTTAAGAGAACCCACGGTTCCCTGGGCCGGCCGACGCGCTGGCGCCTTGCCAAGCAGGCTTTTGCACTCACGTCCGCCTACGACTCGACGATTGCCAACGCACTGGAAAAGATGGACGAAGCGCCCGCACCCGAGGTGCCCATCGCACTCGACACAAACGCACTGCCCTCGACGCTGCGCATCAACATGCCCCTAGCACAGCCCTTGCGTTACGGTGAGAACCCCCACCAGCGCGCCGCACTCTACGCTGACGGCTCCGGCCTCGGCGTTGCTGGTGCAACGCAGTTGCAGGGCAAGGAGCTGAGCTTCAACAACCTTGTCGACCTGGATGCCTGCTGGGAGCTGACCCGCGAGTTCGGCGAGCCCATGGTGGCCATCATCAAGCACACCAACCCCTGCGGCGCGGCCACCGGCACGTCGGTCCTCGAGGCCTACCAAAAGGCGCTGGCTTGCGATCCGGTTTCAGCCTTCGGCGGCGTCATCGGTATCAATCGCGAGGTGGACGCCGCTGCGGCCGAGGAGATCGCCAAGCTCTTCGTTGAGGCCATTGCTGCCCCCGGCTTCACTGCCGAGGCCCGCGTGCGCTTTGCCGCGAAAAAGAACCTGCGCCTGGTGGAAGTGCGCCCGGCGCCGGCGCGACCGGTGGTGAAGAATGTCTCTGGCGGCCTGCTAATGCAGGATGCCGATACGGCGCGCGTGAGCGAGGGCGAGTTGGACGTCGTCACCTGGCGCCCGCCCACGGCTGAGGAGTTGCGCAGCCTGCTCTTCGCCTGGCGGGTCTGCAAGCACGTTAAATCCAACGCGATCGTCTACGCGCGTGATGGCCAGACCGTAGGCCTGGGCGCAGGGCAAATGAGCCGTGTGGATGCGGCAAAGTTCGGAGCGCAAAAGGCAGTGCTGCCGCTCGCCGGCACTGTAGCCGCCTCTGACGCCTTCTTTCCGTTCCCTGATGGGCTCGAAGCCGTGGCTGCTGCGGGTGCCACTGCAGTCATTCAGCCTGGTGGCTCCGTCAAGGATCAGGACGTGATTGCCGCCGCCGACAAGCTGGGACTGGCCATGGTGTTCACTGGGATCCGGCACTTCCGCCACTGATGCAAGAGCCGCACAACGAAGGAACATGACGAACGCCGGAACAACCCTGGAGCGCCTGCGCGACAAGGCCAACGCCATGGCCCGCGAAATGGACTGGTTCCGCGGGCTGCGTGCCGGCGTGGCGTTGTGTGCTCCGCTCGTGCTGGGCGACCTGGCAGGCCTGCACAACATGGGCTGGGCGGCTCTGGGCGGCTTCGAGGCCATCGTTGCCGACAGGGGTGGGCCCTACCGCACGCGCATGGGAAGCCTGGTCACACTCTCATTGGGTGGCGCGACTGGCATTTTTCTGGGCGCCCTGGCTGGCGGCAGCCTGCGCTGGGCATTGCCACTCACGCTGATCTGGTGTTTCGTCTGGAGCTATGTCGCCGTGCTCGGCCAGCCGTTCGCATCCGCCGGTGTGCTGGTGCAGTTGCTGTTCATCTGCGGCATTGGAACGCCCACTTTGCACTGGCGTGAAGCGTTGGGCTGGGCGCTATTGATCTTGGCGGGCGGTGCCTGGGCGGCGGCGTTGTCGCTGTTTCTTTGGCCGCTGGATGCCTATAGGCCGGCGCGGAGCGCTGTGTCCGACTGCTACATCGAGCTGGCTTCGTTTCTCGGGTCCATTTCTGATCTGGCCGCACGGCCGCAGCAGCGCCCCTCACTCTGGCATCGCCTCGCGCAGCATCACCAGTACCGCATTCGCCGTGCCGTGGAGCGGGGCTGGCACGCCGTGGCCAACATCCGCGCAAGCCGCGCCGCCGAGTCGCTGCGAGGCCGCCAGCTCGTGGTTTTGCTGGAGCATGCCGACCTGCTTATCGCACGCACCGTCGCGTTGGCCGAGCATCTGGAAGCGGAGGCCGGCGACGAACGCTCTGCCTGCATGCGCCGCGGCTTGTCCGGCCTGGACGAACTGCGCACGACCGAACTGTGGGTAGCCGCACTGCTTACGCGCCGCGGCAGCGAGTCGCTGGCCACGGCGCGCGGCCGGCGCCGCCAGATGGAACTGCTTCCGCAGACGCTCGAAGGCTGCTTCAGCAGCGAAGATGCCACAGGCCGCTTTCTGCTCACGCAGATCGCGCAGGCGGCATCGCTGCTGGAGTCGTCGATTGAGGCGGCAGCGCTGCTGCGGCTGGGCAAGCCTGCCGACCCGCATGCTGCGCCTCCCGGTGCCTCAGCCAGCCACTTTGGCTACGTACTGGGGCGCATGGCTGCGTTGCGCCAGGGCTGGACCCTGGAAACACTGACCGCCAACTTTACGCCGCTTTCGCTCACCCTGCGCCATTCCGCGCGCGTGGCAATCGTGTGCGGCTTCGACGTGGCGATCATCCTTCTGCTGCACATCGACCACGGCTACTGGCTGCTGCTCACTTCGCTCATTGTGCTGCAACCCCACGTCTCCGGTACTTTGCGCCGCGGCTTTGAGCGCATCGGCGGTACGATAGGCGGCGGCATCCTTGCCGCGCTGCTGGCCGTCGTGCTCCACTCGCCGCTGGCCACGGCTGCCGTCCTCTTCCCTTTGGCTCTGCTATCAATGGCGATTCTGCCCGTCAGCTATGCGGCGTTCTCCTTCTTCCTCACGCCGACGTTCGTCCTGGCATGGCTCCCTTACTCCGGCGACTGGCAGCTGGCCCTGATCCGCACATTCAACACCATTGCCGGCGCAATCATCGCCATCTTGGCGATGATCTTCCTCTTCCCTGCCTATGAACGCGAACGCGCCCCCCGCATCCTGCAAGCAAGCTTGGCCGCGGACCGGCGTTACCTGAACCTGCTGCGCGAAAGCTGGCGCACCCACGCGCGCGCTTTGCGCGTGCTGGCCGAGGCTCGCCGCACCACTGGCCTGGCACACAACGACTCGGAAGAGTCGCTTGAGCGGCTGCTGGCTGAGAGCTGGCCTCGCCGCGCGCCCTTCGCCAAATTCGTCACCGCCTTTGTGACCTATCTGCGCCGCTTTGCCCAGAGCGTCACCACCCTGGCCGCACTCGATGGGTATTGGCAGTGGAAGCAGTCGGCGGTGATCCACAACCGCCTCGAGTTGCTTGACCGCCAGCTGGCATGGCTGGAAGAACGCACTGTGGCTGTCGTACCTCCCGGGCCGGAGACGGCCGTCTGGCCCGAACCCGAGCCCGGCGCGGTCCAGTCTCCGGCCGCAGAAGACCACCCAGGCGAACGGCAAATGCAGCGCATGGAACGCCAGGTAGACATCCTCTACCGGCAGCTACATGCCCTGCGCCAGCACGGCTGGTTCCCAGGCACAACCGAACGCCCCTGACCCCGCCCGCTGCTGGGCAAAGTGCCCTTTTTCCGCGACACCAACCATGCAAAAGCCGACATTCGCACGCACGGTTGCGACCAATCGAGGGTAAAATCGTCTTTAACATTGGGACGGGTCGACCCGGCCTCCCGTCTAATGAGGTTTTGTGTCCTCCGGGGAGATATTTCGCACGTTCCGGTCGGAAAGGCATGGAAGTCCCTGGAATGATGAAAGCAAAGCATATGCCCGAGCCCCTGCGGCGTTCGCTGGCCCTAGTTTCCCTCCTTGCGCTGCCCGCTGTTGTGGCAGGGGCGCAATCTGCGCCGCTGAAAGCGGCCGCTCCGGCCAGCACCCAGCCCGCCGACACCGACAACCCGGACCGTGGCCGCGCCTACTATCACGCCGCTCTGGCCGGGATTTACGAAGAAGACGCGGTGAATTCCGGGCAATCAGAGTACGTGGCCCAGGCCATCGACCAGTACAAGAACGCGCTCGACGCCGACCCCACCTCGCCGGCCTTGAACGGAGCGCTGGCCGACCTCTATTTCCGCGTCGGCAAGGTACGCGAAGCTGAATCGACCGTGCGCAATCTGCTGAAGACTTCGCCTAACGATTTGTCGGCACATAAGCTGCTCGGGCGCATCTACCTGCGCCAACTGAGCGAAGCGCAAAACGCCGTGTCCTCTGCCTCGCCGAGCGGCAACGTACTCGATCAGGCCGTAGCGGAGTTTGAAAAGATCATTTCGCTTGAGCCAAGCGACGTGGAAGATCGCATGGTGCTCGGCCAGCTTTACTCCGTGCAGCACCAGCCTCAGAAGGCCGAAGAGCAGTTCAAGACTGCACAGTCCATCGACCCCGACTCGGAAGAGGTGGTGCTCAATCTGGCCCGCCTCTACGTGGAAGGCGGCGATATGCAGCACGCCGCAAAAATCATTGAGGCCGTTCCGCAGCAGGACCGCACCTCCAAGATGGAACTGGCGTTGGGCGCTGCCTATGACCAGATGAAACGCCCCAAAGACGCCATTGCCGCCTACCGCCGTGCTGTGGACATGGAACCCGGTGAACCGCGCGGCCTTGGAGCACTGGCCCAGGCTCTGCTCAGTGACGACCAGCTGAATGAGGCACTCAAGGTATACGCTGATCTCTCCCAGGCGGACCCTGAGGATGTGGGCACGCTGGTGCATATCGGCGAAATCCTGCGGCGACAGGGCAAGTATGAAGACGCTCTGTCCAGCATCAAGAATGCCCTCAAAAAGGACCCGGATAACCTTGAAGCGGGCTTCAACGAAGGTTTGCTCTTGGACGTGCTGAGCCGCTACGAAGAGGCCGCAAAGGTCTACGAGCACATGGTCGACCTGACCTCGCACGCCAACGGCGCGTATACAGCAGAGGAGAAGAACAACCGTGGCATCTTCCTGGAGAGGCTAGGCTCCGTCTACCACGAGCAGAACAAAGTAGACTTGGCCATTGCGGCCTACCAGAAGATGATTGACATGAGCGGCGACTCTGCGGTGCGAGGCTATCAGGGACAGGTGGATACCTGGCGCGACGCCAAGAGGTTCGACAAGGCTGCGGAGGTTGCGCGCAAGGCCTCTGAAGCTAATCCCAAGAACAACGAACTTAAGCTCATTCTGGCCGACCAACTGGTGGACCAGGGCAAAACCGATGAAGCCATCACTCTGGCCAAAGGCCTTCTGAACAACTCCGACAAGGACCGCGCCGTGTGGCTTGAGGTCGCGCAGATCAACACGCGCGTACACCGCTGGAAAGATGCGGAAGACGCTCTAAACAAGGCGCAGGCGCTGACCACCAAGGACGAGGACCGCGTCTACCTGCTCTTTTTGCGCGGTGCATTAGCCGAGCGGCAGAAGCGCTTTGACGCTGCCGAGCCGTACTTCCGCCAAGCCCTCGACATCGACCCCTCGAATGCCATGGTGCTCAACTACTTTGGCTATATGCTGGCCGACAAGGGCCTCAAGCTACCCGAAGCAGTCAAGCTGATCCGAAAGGCAGTGGATCAGGAGCCGATGAATGGTGCTTATCTCGACTCGCTGGGCTGGGCCTACTTCAAGCTAGGTCAGTATGAGCTGGCAGAAGAGAACTTACGCCAGGCCGTCGAACGTGACCAGACCGACCCGACCGTTCACGAGCACCTGGGCGACCTCTACGAAAAGACCGGGCGCATCCGCCTGGCCGCTGCGCAGTGGCAGCTCTCTCTCACGCAGTATGCTCAGTCGGCTGCGGCCGACGTGGAACCGGCCGACGTGGCCAAACTGCAGCGCAAGCTGGAGACTGCCCGCGTCAAGCTGGCCAAAGAAGACAATCTCACCGGCGCAGCTCGAACCAACTGAGCACTTTCACCCTGCACAAGACAACGGCCGCACCTCAAGGGTGCGGCCGTTGTCTTTTCAGCGTTCCTACTTGGCCTGCGCTGCGGAGGTGATGTATTGCTCTACATTGCTCTTGTCCACCAGGTCCGTGCCCGTGTCCACAAACATCGGGTACGGCGAGAATGGATCTGCTGCATAGTACTTGCCCATCTGTGATGGCGGTGCATGGAAGACCTCGTCCAACGCCTTCAGTCCGTAGTAGCCCATGGTAAACGGCTTCTGCACGATGGTCGAATCGATCACTCCCGCCTTGATGCCATCCAGGGTATCCGGATTGGCATCCCATGCAATCAGCACGCGGTCAGTCACATTGGCCCGTTTGAGTGCGTCAGAAACAGGCTTGCCACATGCAGACTCCACGCACACAAAAGCATCAATCTTCTTGGGTCCAGTGAGCGCGAGCAACTGCTGTGCCTGGTCAAAAGCCGTGCGCGGATCGGTCTTCGTGTCGATTGTGTCGACAATCTTGATGTCGGGCCGCGACTCAAGCACGTCCTTGAAGCCCTTCAGTCGCTCATCGATATTGCTCTGTCCCGTGAGAGCAAAGAATACGACGTTGCCCTTGCCGCCCATCCTGGCCAGCAGGCGCTTGCCACCCAGCCGTCCAGCCTCCAGGTTATTGGTTCCGATGTAAAAAAGCCGCCGGCTACCGGGCGCGTCTGCGTCCATGGTGATCACGGGAATCCCTGCCCCAATCGCTGCGTTGATCTCCGGCTGCAGAATCCCCACGTCTGTTACAGAAATCAGGATGCCGGCCGGCTTGGCTGCCAGAGCCTTCTCGAACTCGGCCAATTCGGCTTTTGGATCGAAGTTATCCGGGCCGACCACCTTTGCGGTGACCTTCAGTTGCTCCGCTGCGCGGTTAAAGCCCGCCGCCGCAGTCTGAAAATAGGGCAACTGCTGGTTGGCCACCACCAGGTAATACACTTCCTTGGTCGAATGCCGGCTGCAACCGGACATCAATCCAACTCCCAGCGCCAACAACGTGAGCGCCAGCCATTTCGTTGTGTTCATGGGTCCCTCCTGCTGCGTGGTCCGCGTGTGCATCCCCCCAGAATCCAACAACTGCTTCGCGCGTGCCTTTAGCGGCGGCAGGCGCACCCTCTTGCAAATCCGGGCAGGATAGTACTCCCGCCTTACGCGGCTTGTCTATCGTCAAGTCTCACCCCGCGTGAGGTATAACGACTGTGATGGCCGCCGCACCCTTTCAGCCGCCTGCTCTATCCGCCGCGCTCGCTGTGGACGAAACCGGCCCGCAAGCCGTGCGTGCCCATTCCGAGCCACTCCACCCCTACCGTGCGCCCTTTGCCCGCGACGCTGCGCGCATCCTCCACTCGCGTGCCTTCCGCCGTCTGGCTGGCAAGACCCAGGTCTTCGCCCGCCTCCCGGAAGATCCCCCCGGCGACCACTTCCGCAGCCGGCTGACGCACACGCTGGAAGTCACGCAGATCGCCCGCACGCTTGCCACAGTTCTCGGCCTGAACACTGGCCTCGCCGAGGCCCTCGCTCTCGCCCACGACATCGGCCACCCGCCCTTCGGTCACGCCGGAGAAAAGGCTCTGGACCGCGCGCTTCGAACCCATGGTCTGGGCTTCGACCACAATCTGCATGCGCTGCGCATCGTCACCTGGTTCGAGGAGCGTTCACCGGCGTTTCGCGGTCTCAACCTCACGCTCGCTGTCCGCGAGGGAATTATCAAGCACTCGCACGACTACACTGCCGCCACGCACCCTGAGTTGGCCGAGTACTTTCTCGACCAGTTTCCACCACTCGAGGCGCAGCTCATCGATCTGGCCGACGAAATCGCCTACCTAACAGCAGACATGGATGACGGCCTCGGCTCGGGCATCCTCGCACTGGCACAGATCCACGACGAAGTGCCGCTGTTTCGGCGCTTTTACGATCAGGTTTTCGCCGAGTTTCCAGCCGCACCGGTGAAGCTGACTGTAAATGAAACGCTGAATCGCATGCTGAACTCGCTGGTCACCGACCTGATGGAGTCTGTCAGCGCAGCCGTCCTGACTCTCGGAGCCGCCACGCTAGACGACATTCGCCGGGCCCCTGCGCGTCTGGCGGCGCTCAGTCCGGCTGCTGAAGCAGAACGCGCTCAGGCCAAGGCCTTTCTCTATGCAAATTTTTACAATTCGCCTGGCATGGAAGAGAGCCACCGCCACGCCGCTGCAGTGATTGAAAGCCTCTTCGCCTCGCTCGTCGCTGACCCCGGCCTTCTTCCCGCGGACCATCAGGCACAGATCCCCTCAGAGGGGCTGGCACGCACCGTCACCGACTACATTGCCGGCATGACGGACAGCTACATCGAACAGCTCTGGATGCGCTGCGGCGGGCGATAGCCTCGTTCTTTCGGAGTTCTACTGCACAGTCCCCTGCGGACGGAGGCGGCGCAAGTCCAGTGCGCATTCCACAGCGTTCTGCGCATAGAGGCGCAAGTTGTCGCTGGCCGCCCAGAGCCACACTCGGCTGGTCAGGGATGGGTTGCGCGGATCAGGCTCGGGCTTCAGCCGCACAACCACGTCGTTCTGGCCGGTAGCAGCCAGATTCGACGGCGAGTCCGTGTCTTCGAGCACGAGATCCAGATGATCGGAGCTGAGCGCCTCTTCCAGCACGGTTACCTCAACAGGCCTCTCCAGTTCCAAGGCGATCGAGAAGGCATGGCCGTGAAACACGGGTGCATGGATGGCCTGTAGGCTGAGTGCGGGCCAGCGATGGCCACCGAGCGCGGCAAAATGGCGGCGGATGCGCGCTTCGGCGGAGGCAAGGTTGACTGTGGAACTTTCGCCCAAGCCGGAGAGCAGGTTGTAGGCGGCCTGTGCGTCATAGGTGGCGCGCGGCAGCGTTTGAAAGCTGAGCAGGTTGATAGTCTGCTGGTGCAGCTCGTCCATAGCGGCACGGCCAAACTCACTGGCCGGCAGCAACACCGTGGCGAAAGCCGCACGCACTGGGACACTCTGCCCCAGCCGCTCCATCAGCAGGGCCAAGGCCAGTGACGCTGAGTGCGCCGGCACAATGGCGGGCGTGAACAGGTCTGCGCTGGCGTCATCGGCGCTCACCCACGGCGCGCGCACCAGCACGCCAGCCTCGCGATCGAGCGCGCCGGAGAGATCGAGCACAGTGGAGCCCGCTGCGAGCGCCTGTTTCCAGTGCTTGCGGGTCAACTGTTCCGGGCCACAAAAAAAGGTGAAGTCGACGCGGTCAAAGACGTCCGGGGAGATGGCCTGGACAAATGTTACCTCGTCGCCCACCTGGTCCAGTTGGCCGAGGGCCTGATCTTCGTCGAGCAGCACAAAGCTGGCCGCCGCCAGCGGCGAGTCAGAGAGTGCTTCCTTTAGTTCCTTGCCCAGCAGCGTTGACGCGCCTGCGATTGCAATCTTGTACACGAAATTCCTCTTGAACCTGTTCTTAAGAATGCGTGGCCGGATCCGGCTGCGACGAAACGCTCGGCTCCTCCGGGCGTCTGCGGCGACGCGACCACGAATATGCGGCCCGCGCCCAAATGCCAGAGAACATGTAGATCAGCGCAATAGTGAGCAGCACCACGTTAGAGAACCGCAGCATGACGTAGAGCACAATGGCCAACACCAGCAAGAGTTGGAACGGATGGCTGCGCGAGAGGTTGATCTCCTTGCCCGACCAGAATCGCCAAGTGCTCACCATCAGATAGCCGCTCAGACCCACCAACACGAGCCACGGAATCGACACCCACCACTCGCCCTCGCCGACCGGAATGCCACCGAAGAAGTGGACGGTGGCAGCCAATAAGCCCGCAGCAGCCGGGATCGGCATACCAACAAAGTACTTGCGGTCAGGCCGTCCGGGATTGCGGGGCTGCGCGTCGTGGCTGATGTTGAAGCGCGCCAGGCGCGAGGCTCCACCCATCAGATAGAGAAAGCAGACAAAGCCGCCAGCCTGCACCAGGTGTTGATGCAGCACAGGATTGATCGAATCCGGCAGGAAGTGGAAGCCCCAAACAAATGCAAGGAGGCTGGGCGCCACACCGAAAGTGATCACATCAGCCAGTGAATCCAGTTCCTTGCCAAAATCGCTGCAGGTGTTGGTCATGCGCGCGATGCGCCCATCGAGCGCATCGAACGGAATTGCAAACAGAATGGCAATGGCTGCCCAGTCCAAATGCATCACCGTGTCTCCGCTGATGGCGGCGATGGTCTGGACAATGGAAAAGTAGCCGGCGCCTATGTTGCCCGCAGTGAACAGCGAGGGCAGCAGAAACATGCCGCGGCGCAGCCGGGCCTGGGCCCGCGCGCGCGCCTCAGCCGGATCGCGATGGTTCATGCGCGCGCTCCCTGGGGCTCGTCGGGCAGTGCCTTGGCAGTGGCAGCGCGCCGCACAGTGGCAAGGTCAACCGCGGCGGCTGCTTCCGGCATAGCTGCGAGCACGCTGGCGCCCCCACGTACCCTCTGCCCCACCTTTACGTGGAGCACGGCACCGGCGGGCAGAATCACGTCTACACGCGAGCCGAACTTGATCAGGCCCACGCGCTGACCGCGCTCAACCGACGCACCCTCCGGCAGGTTGAAGACGATGCGACGCGCCAGCAAGCCGGCAATCTGTTTGAACGTGACCTCAATGCCCTCGCCGCGCACAGTAACGATGTTCTGCTCATTGCGGTCCGCCGAGGCGGGGTTCATTGCGTTCAGGTACTGACCCTTTTGATAGCGAACCTGAGTGAGGATACCGGCAATTGGCGAGCGGTTCACATGCACATCGAAGACGCTGAGAAAGATGCTGATGCGCTGGCGGGGGCCGTCAGGAGTGGAGATCTGAATGGTCTCGGTCACAAGACCGTCTCCGGGCGAGACGATCAGTCCGTTGCCGGCAGGAATTTGCCGCTCGGGATCACGGAAGAACCAAAGGAAAAACAGAGCGAGCAAGACGGGCAGCGATGCCCACGCCCAGCCGTGCGTGGCCCAAGAAACCGCCGCCGCCACCGCCAGAAGACTCAAACCGTATATGTAACCGTCACGAACCATAGTCCCCAACGATTATACGGTTCAATCTCCACGAGCGCGCAGCCGCTGCGCACACGATTCATCTTCGGTGCGGCATAGGCCGCCGGCTCACCAATCGCCCGTTCTCGCCAGAAGCTGTTGCTCTACGCCACCACCGCTGCGCGGTGTTCGAGGGCGTAGATCAGATCCTTGGCATGGAGTTTCAGTTTCTTCAAACGTACCTCTTCGAGCTGTTCGTCCTCGGAGAGGTAGGGCTTCTGAATCAACTCTTCCAGACGCTGAGCGTAGCGGTGATGTTCTGCCTGCAGGCGATTGATTTCTTCGCTCAGCGTTACGTCCTTTATCTCATCCATCGGGCACCTCCGTGGTTCACGGAACATTTACATATATATCGCCCACAGCGGGGACCGCAAGCGCCAAAAGGGCCAAAAGATGAGGCTCTTTGTGGATTTTCTGCAATTGGCCCAACAAGCGTGATGCGAGTCACACCCTGAAACCAAGGAACGGGCTTCGGTGGCAGCGGTGCAGCCTAGTGTAATTCCCGCTGAAGCAGGAGCGCATCTTCTGTCGGATCAGCGTAGTAGCCGGGACGGCGACCGATCGGGGCAAAGCCGAGCGCGTGGTAAAGCGCCCGGGCAGAGGCGTTTGAGGGCCGCACCTCCAGCAAGAGGACGGTGACTCCGGCGGCCCGGATTTCCGCTTCGATGGCCTGAATCAGCGCCAGTGCGATGCCCTGCCGCTGAAACTCAGGTGCCACGGCGACGGATTCGAGTTCGGCCTCGGGCGGCATCAGGCTGGCGATGGCGAACCCTGTAATGACGCCCGGAGCGGCCTCGGCCGAAAGCAGCACCCGCCGCGGGGCGACCGAACAAAGCAGTGTCTCCCAGGAAGCATGCGTCCAGTGCGGGGCATGTGGCAGAACAGCAGCCATTGCCCGCACGCCTTCTATGTCGGACGAAGTCATGGGCCGGATGCGCAGGTTTGGGGGCGTCATGCGCCCGGAACCGGCGCGCTGAAGATCTCCGCGTCTGATCGGCGCAGATAGTGCCCATCGAGCAGGGCGAGATCCACAAACGCGCCCGCGCGGACCAGTGGAGCCGTCAGCGCCAGCGCATCGGCCGCGGTGGGCGAAGCGGATTGCACCAACTTGGTTGCGGGCCAAGCGGCGGCCAGCAACGCAGCGGAGCCCGCGTCGCAGACCGCAATCCTTGTTGGGGGCGGAAGGAGTGCGGTCAGCTCTGCGGCGCCGGCAAGCAGTTCGCGCGGCCCAGTGCCGGGCATTTCTATGCGAAGAAAAATCTCATGCCGATGGGCATCGAGTGCCGCGAAAGCGATACAGGCCTTCGCTGCAAGGACGGCAAGGCGCGAAACGACGGCAACAGGTATCTGCGCTGGTTCAGCCAAGCCTTTCACGGCGGCCAGTCCCACGCGCACGCCGGTAAAGCTGCCGGGACCGTTTGTCACGACGATTGCATCAAGCTGCTCGATGCGTGCATGAGATTGGGACAGCAGCTCTTCCACCGCCGCAATGAGCGTGGCGGAGTAGCTGCGGCCAACCAACTCGATCTGGCCCAGCAGTTCGAGAGAGTCCGATGCAAGGCGCGCCAACGCAACTGAACCCGAAGGCCCGCATGTGTCTACGCCCAGCACCAGACCCACTGCTCTAAACCGCCGCCAGCGCCTGATCGAGATCGGCGATCAGATCTTCCTTGTCCTCGATGCCGACGGAGAGGCGGATGCGACCCTCGGTGATCCCCATCTGCGCGCGCGTCTCGGCGCTCACCGAAGCGTGCGTGGTGGTGGCCGAGTGCGATGCGAGCGACTCGACGCCGCCCAGCGACTCGGCGTTCAAGAAGATCTTGATCCCCGCCAGGAAGCGTGCTGCTTCTTCGCGCGAGGCCAACTCAAAGCTCAACATTGAGCCGAAGCCCTTCTGCTGGCGGACCGCCAGTTCGTACTGCGGATGGCTCGCGAGGCCCGGATAAGCCAGTTTGCTCACCTTGGGGTGCGAGGACAGGAACTCGGCCACGGCGCGGCCGTTCTCCTCGTGCTGCTTGATGCGCAGAGGCATGGTCTTGATGCCGCGCAGGGCCAGGTAGCATTCGAACGGCGAGAGGACGCCGCCGGAGGCCTTCTGCACCAGCAGGAAGCGGTCTTTGTGCTCGGGCTTGGAGCCGATGAGCGCACCGCCGATGCCGTCGGAATGGCCATTCAGATACTTCGTGGTCGAGTGCATCACGATGTCGGCACCGAGCGCGAGCGGGCTCTGCAGCGCGGGCGACATGAAGGTGTTGTCCACGCTAACCTCTGCGCCGCGCGCATGGGCGATCTCGCTGATGGCTGCGATATCTGACAGCACCATGAGCGGATTCGAAGGTGTCTCGATGTGGACCAGTTTGGTGTTCGCGCGCATGGC
>DCFV01000092.1:13469-24628 GCA_002314435.1 Acidobacteriaceae bacterium UBA1795
ATGATCTGGTCGAACAGGCGCACCGTGCCCGCGTAGACGTCGCGCGAACAGATGAGATGGTCTCCCGTCTTGAGCATCGCCACGAGCGCGTGAATGGCCGCCATGCCGCTGGCAAAAGCATGGGCCGAGTGGCCGCCCTCGAGCGCGGCGAGCGCGGTCTCCAGCCGGTCGCGCGTGGGGTTGCCGGCGCGCGAGTAGTCCCAGCCGCGGTCGGTGCCGATGCCGGTCAGTTCAAACGTCGAGGAAAGATACACGGGCACATTCACGGCACCCGTCTGGGGATCGGGGTGCTGCCCAGCGTGCACAGCAAGCGTTGCGTATTTGTAGTCGGACATTGCTTGGTATCTGGCTCCTGTGGGTTCCAGGTTCCAGTCTATCGTGCGGGGCTTTAAGGGCTCCTTATCGCCCCGCAGCTCCTTTTTTGGGCACGCGCACACCGGGGAAATATCCCGTTCGGGTGCGCACTTCGAGCTTGCCCATCCCGGAGGCCTGCGCTATGACCTGCACGCGGCGGAAACCGGGCTCAGTGGTCGGCTTGGTGGAGTGATAGCCGATGGTGTACTGGCTGCGAATGTCCCGCGCCACCTCGGCGGCAATTTCGTCCACCTGCTCGATCGTCTTGGGAAAGAACGCCATGCCGCCAGTCTCGGTCGAAAGCATTTCCAGGGCCCGTCGCGCATGTCGTGCTTCGGAGCGCGACATGTCGTCGCCGAACAAGAGACCAATCGAGTAGATAACTGGCCCGGAGAGTTGCTGCACGCGGCGGATGGTCTGTTCGAGCGTGAGAGTGGAGGCGTTGTCCTCACCGTCAGTAATGATGACGATCACTTGCTTGGGCCGTTTGCCGTCGGCTACGAGTTTGTCAGCCGAGGCCACCACCGCATCGTAGAGTGCCGTGCCGCCGCGCGACTCGATGTGCGAGAGTCCGTCGCGCAACTTGGTCACGTCAGAGGTAAAGTCCTGGTCGATGAAAGCCTCGTCGGAGAAGTTGACCACGAAGGCTTCATCCTGTGCGTTGGAGGCAGCGATAAGATCCAGCGCGCTTTTATTCACCGCCGGGCGTTTGCGCGACATGGAGCCGGAGTTATCCACCACCAGGCCGATCGAGACCGGAAGGTCGGTGTGCTGAAAGCTGAGGATGGTTTGTTTGACACCATCCTCAAGGACCTGGAAGTTATCCCTCTTCAGGTCCTGAACGATGCGCGTGCCTTCGAGCACAGTGGCATTGAGCACCACCTCTTCCACGTTGGTGCGCAGAACGTAGCCCTCGCTCTCTTTGTGGAGCGGGCCGCCGGCCGCCTCCGCCGGAGCGGCATCGGGCGAACGCACGGGGTCCCGATCCTCGCTGAGCGAGGGTGCAGGCGTCTGCGCTTGCTTGGGGGGAGCCTGCTGCGCCCCGAGCGGCAACGCCGATGCATACAACACAAGTGCAACGATCGCGTTATTGCAAAGGCGCATAGTAGCCGGTGCGAGCATGAACGGTCAGGGGCGGCAATCCCGGTGGGGGATTGAGCTTCACCTTTACTTTACGCCACTTACCGTCGTGGCTGAGGTTCTTCGGGCGATAGCCAATCACATATTGGTTGCGCAGCTCGGTGGAAATCTTTTCTGCGATGTCGCCCATCTCAGCCAAGTCGTCGACGCGGTAAAGTCGACCGCCGGTTTCCTCGGACAGATCGTTCAACAGCGAGGGCCCGGTGCGCTCCTCGGGGGTGGCAGCGTAAGGGTCAAAGATGCCAATGCAATAGATCTCGACGTCAGCCTCGCGCACCTGCGAGCGCACCTCGCCCTCGGTGTAGCGGGAGCGGTTGTCGCCGCCGTCGGAGACGACGAGAAGCGCCTTGCGCTGGTGCTTCGCTTCCTTCATCTTCTCCACGCCGTAGTAGATCGCATCCAGCAGAGCCGTGCGATGGCCGCTGCGCACGGTGGTCAGGCGCGCCTCAATGTCCTCGGTGGAACTGGTAAAGTCCTCAATTAATTCCGGGCGGTCGTTGAACCCTATCACGAAAAATTCGTCCTCCGGGTTTGCAGTTTTGATGAACCGCAGAATCGAGTCGCGCGCCCGCATCAGCTTGGACGTCATGGAGCCGGAAAGGTCGAAGATGATGCCGATGGAGACGGGCGCATCCTCACTGGCGAAGCTGGATATCTTCTGCGCCGCATTGTTTTCGTAGACCTGAAAATCTTCCTTTTCGAGCCCGGTGACCAAACGGTTCATGGGATCGGTGACCGTGACCGGGATCAGCACCAGGTTCACGTTCATGCGGATGAGCGCTCCGGGCCGCGCCTGGGCCGCCGCGGCACCAGTGGCGGCGGCCGGCTCGGCACCCTTGGGCGCGCCGGTAGCCGGCGTAGCGGCCGGCGGCGCCGTTACGTGCGGATTATTCAGTGGGTCGTCCTGTGCCGGAGCGCCCGGCGCCAGCCACAGACCCGCAGCGAGTAAAGCCAGCCCAAATCCACAGCGCCTGCGGGGGAAGAAGTTGCGCCGATCCATTAGCGTTCTCATGCCGGGGCCCCTGGAGTTGAAGGCGATGTTAGCACGGTTGACCCATGCTCCGCGCTGGGCTCGCGGCGAGTTCCGCGGACCGTTTCATGCCGCGAAAGCTGTGGGCTGCCGCTGGGATACAATCGAGCCTGAGCCCACAGGCCCACGTTCGCCCTCTGGGGCGTGGTGTACCGAGCGCAAATCCAGCCGCTGCAACGGGAGTAAGACCAGCCACATGGCCACCGTTTATCCATTCCGCGCATGGCGTTACAACCCTTCCGCAGTCAAGCTGGACGATGTAGTCACCCAGCCCTACGACAAGATTTCACCAGCCATGCAGCAGGCCTATTACGAACGCAGCCCGTACAATTTAGTTCGCATCATTTTGGGCCTGCCTGAGTTGTTCGATGCCGAGCGCGGCGAAAGCGTCTACACACGCGCCGCCCGTGACCTGAAAGCCTGGCGAGCACAGGGAGTCCTGACGCAGGAGAAAGATCCCTGTATCTTCGCCTATTCGCAGACCTTCAAGGTCCCCGGCACTGACATTACGAAAGAGCGCCGTGGCTTTATCGCCCTCGGCAAGTTGCACGACTACTCCGAGCAGGTGGTCTTTCGGCATGAGTACACGCTGTCGAAGCCCAAGAGCGACCGGCTGAGCCTGCTGAAAGCCACGCACGCCCACTTCGGTCAGATCTTCATGCTGTATTCGGACCCCGCCTGCTCGGTCGAAAAGATGCTCTACGATGGCGACGGCTCGCCCGACGCCGAGGTGACAGACGAGTACGGCGTGCTGCACCGTGCGTGGCGTATCAGCGATCCGGCGGCTATCCGTCTTCTGACCACTGCAATGGCCGACAAAAAGCTAATCATTGCCGACGGCCACCACCGCTACGAGACGGCGCTCAACTACTCCAAGGAGCACGCGCCTGCCGCAGCCGTGAAGACCGAAACCAGCACCAGCCATCTGCCCCAGCCCGCGTATCCCGAGGCTGCGGTGATGATGACCTACGTCAACATGGACTCCGACGGGTTGGTGATACTGCCTACGCACCGTGTGGTGCACAGCCTGGACAGCTTCAACTCCGCTGCTTTTGCAAAGGCGGCCGAGACGTATTTCACCGTGGAAAAGCTGACTGCGGGCGATGCTCGCGACCTGATCGACACCCTGAGGGCGGAGAAGGGTGTGGCTTTCGTTGCCGTGACCAAGGGCGGTGACTACCTTCTCCGCGCTAAGCACGAGGCGTGCGCCGCGGCGCTGGCCGAGTTGCCCGAGCCGCAGCGCCAGTTAGACCTGAGCTATCTGCACACCATCCTTCTCGACCGGATTCTGGGCCTGGACGCGGAAAAGGTTCGCGAGCAGACCAACATCCGCTATCTGCGCGATGCGGGTGAGGCTGTAGACCAGGTGCGGCGCGGCGAAGCCGACGTCTCCTTTCTAACCAACTCCGTCACCATGGAACAACTGAAGGAAGTGGCCTTTGCCGGCTCGGTGATGCCGCAAAAGTCCACCGATTTCTATCCCAAGCTGCTGAGCGGCCTCACCATCTATGCATTGGATTAACTTGCACCACGGGCAAACCAACCGTCGGGTTTCTAGATGGGAAAAAGGCAGAGTGGCAGTCTTGCTCTCTGCCTTTGCTCTTGCCCTACCATGTGCCGCCCAGGCACCGGCTGCTCCCGCTGCGCGCTTTGTGGTGGTGCTGGATGCAGCGCACGGCGGCGACGACACTGGCGGACGGCTGGCGAGCGGCCAGATGGAGAAAGCCGCCACCCTTGCTCTGAGTGTGCGCCTACGTTCGGTCCTCAATGCGCGCGGCATTGCCGTCATTACTACGCGTGAGTCTGACGCCGCCATGGAGTCGGACCGCCGCGCTGGAATTGCCGACCACGCCAAGGCCGGAGCCTGCCTGAGTCTGCACGCTACGGAGAGCGGCACCGGGCTACATCTGTTCACTTCATCGCTGGCTCCCGCGCCGGCCACGCGCTTTATGGCCTGGAAGACGGCGCAGGCGGCTTACGTAACGCGCAGCCTGGCGCTGGCTGGGGCTCTCAACTCGGCACTGCAGCAGGCGGGCACACATGTGACGCTGGGCCGCACCGCACTGGCTGGTCTGGACAGCATGACCTGCCCAGCTCTGGCTGTTGAGATTGCTCCCGAGCGTGGGCCAGACGGCAACGTGACCGCTGAGCCTGACAATCCCAACTACCTGGCGCGCGTGGCCGCCTCGCTGGCCGCGGCTCTGCTGGAGTGGCGCAGCGACCCGCAGCGCCTGAACCCGCAGAACACGGGGGTCCGCCAACCGTGATTCCCCGTTATCAAAAGATCCTGTTTTTCGTGCTTCTTGCCGCAGCTTTGGCCATGGGCGGCATCCTCTGGCATCTGCGCCAGCGCGCACATGAGCGGCTGCTGGCCGGCGAAGACTCCGCACCCACGCAGGCCCCGGCCGTAGCACCCACCGAGCAGGCTACGCTGCTCGTGGCCAACGACATGGACGGCTCGCTGCTAACCGAAGCACAGGCTCTGCCGCTGCCCGCCGACCCAGGCCAGCGCGCACGGCTCATTCTGGGCCGGCTGCTCGATCTCTACGCCCAACCCGGTGCGGCGCACCCGGTCTCTGGCGGGGCCGCGGGCATTGCACAGGTATTTCTGCTGCCTGCACCCAACGCGAAGGACTCGCCGGATCAGGATGCCCAATTGGCCGTCGTGAACTTGACCACGGCCTTCGCCGCCGCTCATCCTTCTGGCCTTGAAACCGAGACGTTGACTGTACTTTCCATCTGCGGCACGCTTCGCGCCAACCTGTCCCACGTCACCCAGGTGCGTTTTCTTGTCGATGGTGAGCAACGCCCCAACATGGCCGGCCATGCCGACTTGACGCGGACCTATCTGACTGCCGATGCCACCCCCGCCGAAAGTTCTACGCCATGACCGATTCACTGACCGAACCGTTGGTTTCCACTTCCGCGCGCACCATTGGCGTCTTCGACTCCGGCTTTGGCGGACTCACTGTGCTGCGCGCGCTGGTCGACCACATGCCCCGCGCTCGCTTTGCCTTCATTGGCGACACGGCCCGCCTGCCCTACGGCTCCAAGTCGCGCCGCACTATCGCGCGCTATGCCGTGGAGAGCACGCAGTTCCTGGTTCGAGAGCAGGGCGCCGAGTTCCTGGTCATCGCCTGTAATACGGCCAGCGCACTGGCGCTCGACGCCATTCAGGACGCCGTGCCAGTGCCGGTGCTGGGCGTGATCGAACCCGGAGCCGAAGCCGCCCGAGCCGCCTCGCGCTCAAACGACGTGCTGGTGATCGCTACCGATGCTACCGTGCAAAGCCACGCTTACCAGACCGCTTGCAACCACCGCGGCCTGCGCGCGCTGGAAAAGGCCTGTCCGCTGCTTGTTCCGCTGGTGGAGGAAGGCTGGACCAACCATCCGGTGACTGAACAGGTGATCCGCATCTATCTCGACGAGTTGAACGCCACAGCTGCTGCCGAGGGCCTGAACCCGGACACCCTGGTGCTGGGATGTACCCACTACCCGCTGTTGCGACCTCTGATCGAGCGTGCCGTGCCCGCCGGGATGCGTGTTATCGATTCGGCTGAATCTGCGGCGGCGGCGGCGGCCGCAATGATCAACGGCCGCGCCGCAGCTGTGGAACCGGGAAATCGAGCTGTTGACACGCAGATTCGCTGCTTTGCCACCGACTCCGTAGAGAAATTCGAGCGGCTGGGGTCGCGCTTTCTGGGCCGGCCCGTCGGTCAAGTGGAGCTCGTCGACCTCGGCGGCTGATATTCTATTAGACGGCAGGCTTGGCTTTTCCCCCACAGAGCAGCCACACTTTTGAGGAGCACACCAAAAGCATGATCGATCTGGCAGGTAAGACGGCCGTTGTCTTCGGGCTGGCCAACAAGCGTTCTATCGCCTGGGGCATCGCCCAAAAGCTGCACGCGGCCGGAGCCACGCTGGCCATCTGTTACCAGAACGAACGCATGAGGCTCGAAGCCGAGGGGCTGATTGCCGAATTGCCTGGCGCCTCGGGCTTCCAGTGCGATGTCTCGAGCGACAGCGAGATCGACACCCTGTTCGAGCAGCTCAAGGAGAAGTACGGCAAGCTCGATATCCTGGTGCACGCCGTGGCCTATGCGCCGGCCCCGGACCTGAAGGGTGAGTTCGTCAACACCAGTCGCGAGGGCTTCCGCATTGCGATGGACGTGAGCGTCTACTCGCTGATCGCCGTGAGTCGCGGCGCCGCCGCACTGATGACCGAGGGCGGCAGCATCATGACCCTCAGCTACTTTGCCGCCGAGAAAGTAGTACCGCACTACAACGTAATGGCCGTGGCCAAGGCGGGTCTTGAGTCCGCTGTGCGCTACCTCTCGTGGAACCTGGGCCAGAAGAACATCCGCGTCAACGCAATCTCCGCCGGACCTATCAAGACGCTGGCCGCACGCGGCGTCGCAGATCTTGGTGAGATGATGAAGTCCCATGCCGAGCGTGCCCCGCTGCACCGCAATGTGGATCAGTTGGAAGTGGGCGGCGCTGCACTGTTCCTGGCGAGCGACCTCTCCAGCGCGATCACCGGCGAAATCATGTACGTCGACTGTGGCTACAACGTTATGGGCTACTAGCGAGCGCGGCTACAGATCACCCACTGCACCCGCAGCCCTCTCCCCGCCAAGCACGACGCCCTTCTATAAGAAGAATCGGCACGGCCGCGAGTGCGGCCGCCGAATCAACCCACGCAATCTGCCACAGTGCATTCGCAGCCAGACCGGCTAGCGTGACTGCCGCGAGATACGCGCAGGTGGCCGACTGCGCTGCATCCGCAGCCAGCGCGCGGTTGTTCATCGCCCGCGCCTGCCTGCGCTTAAGTGCGGCCAGCACAGGCATAGCCACCAGTGCCAGCGCCGTAACCGCCATGCCGAGGCCGCTTGTCTCTGCGCGATGGTTGATAGAAAGCGCCGCAATACCTGTAACGGCCGTGGCCAGCGCGTAGAGGAGCACTGCGGCGGCCCGCTCAGCGTGCGCCTTGCTCAGCCCGAAGCGAGGCGCAAACTGCAGCAGCACGACCGTCGCCGAAAGCAGCTCGATCAGGCTGTCTGCCCCAAAGGCCAGCAGCGCCACGCTGTGCGCACGCGCAGCAGCAAAGAGCGAGCCCGCGCACTCCAGCAGCATCCACGCGAGCGTGATACCCTGCAGCCATGCCACGGCGCGCGGCAGCTCAGGCTGCGACGCACATGCACCGCCGCAGCAGCCTGTTTCGTGCTCTGTGTGGGAACTACTGCTCATACTCTTCTCGAAAAGCGGCTCAAGCGGGTCTGCCCCACCGCAGGTGGCTAGTCTTTCAGCGTCACCGTGATCTTGCGGGCGTCACCGCCAATCGAAGCGATCTCGATCTCGCCGGTGGCTCGCTTCTTGATGCTCTTGAACTTCTCACCCCACTCGACAAGCACCAGCGCGTCGTCGGTGAGCAGTTCCTCCAGACCGAGGGTTTCAAGTTGCCGCTCGCCCTCGATCCTGTAGACGTCGAGATGGAAGAGCTTCACGGGCTTGCCGTCGAGCGAGCCGTCGTATTCGTGCAGAAGGGTGAAGGTGGGGCTGGTCACTTCGTCGGGCTCAGCGGCGTCCAGCGCCTGTGCGATTCCTTTCACCAGCGTGGTTTTGCCGGTGCCCAGGTCGCCCTTGAGCAGCAGTAGCTGCGGCGGCCGCAGAATGCGGGCCAGCCTGCGCCCCACGTCGATAGTATCCGCCCCGCTGTGGGTGGTGAACTCGTGCTTCCTGCCCTCAGCCGTCGGTGCGGCGCTTGTCATTGCTCTGCCCTCACGCGGGACCGCTGCGTGCAATGCCCCTGCAAGCAACCATAACCGCTGGGGCCGTATGGGCGAAAGCGAAAAGCCCGCGAAAACGCGCGCAGTGTGTCCGTGGCCAACAGCGTGTGCTCGTCGGCGCGCTGTACGGCGAAGTCGGCCGCGAGGCCGTGTAGATTCACGGCCGCCTCCACGGCGCGCGCGGGTTCAGCCGCATACTGCGCCAGCAGGCCGGCGATCCAGCCGGTGAGCATGTCGCCGCTGCCTCCCTTGGCCATGGCCGGGTTGCCGCTGGTGTTCACTGCAACGCGGCCGTCGGGATGGGCAATGAGCGTGCGCGCGCCCTTGAGCACCAGCGTGACCCCATGCGTCTGCGCGAATGTGCGCGCCGCTTCGAGCCGGTTCGTCTGAACTGCCGGAACAGAGGTGCCCGTCAGCCGTGCCATCTCGCCCGGATGCGGCGTGAGCACCACCGTGCGGCCTGCTTTGCCCATAGCACTCAGCTTCGTGAAGAGCGCTGGATCTGCAGCGAGGAGATTCAGCGCGTCGGCGTCGAGCACCGCGGGAATGCCCGTGGCGTCGAGCAACTGTGTGAGAAAGACGCGCGCACCGGGGCTCTGCCCCATTCCCGGACCGATGGCAAGCACGGTTTTGCCTTTGGTGAGTGACGAGAAAAACTCCGCGCTCAGTCTGTCGCCAGCGAGCTCTCCCGTATCGGTGGATGCGAGCGGAATAGACATCAGCTCTGGGGCGAAGCCGGCGACTGTGGCCAGCACCGGAGAGGGCACGGCAGCAGTAACCAGCCCCGCGCCCGCGCGCAGCGCAGCAAGCGAAGCCAAAGCAGGCGCGCCGGCCTTGCCAACTGCCCCACCCACCACCAGCACATGGCCATAGCGGCCCTTGTTTGCGTCAGCGACACGCGGCGTTTCCACCAGCGAGTGCGCAGCACCGGCCCACGTAACGTTGTGCGCGGAGACGATGGCCTCGTCGGGCGAGCCTATGGGCGCAACAACCACTGGCTGATGCCAGTGGCGCGTGAGCTGCCCAAAAACGTGCGCCGGTTTGGGCGCGGTGAAGGTGATGACAGCGTCCGCTGCGAAGACCGGCGTGTCAACGCGCGAATCGGTCGAGTCGGCGGGCCAGCCGGAGGGCAGATCTACGGCCAGCATCGGCGCTGTGCAGGCGCGCGCCCACTGGAGCGCGGCAAGTGCCAGCCCACGAAGAGGCGTTGTGAATCCGGTGCCGACCACGGCATCGATAAGCAGGTCGGTGGACAGCACAACGTCGAGTTGAGCGAGTTCCGATGCCTCCGTGACGATATGAATGGGGCCGTGCGCAGAGGATGAGAGCTCAGACCATGCGGCGGCCGCGTCGCCTTTCAGGCCTTCCGGTGCGCCAAGGAGAAGGGTCGTGACCGCGAGGCCCGCTTCGTCCAACAGGCGTGCAGTCATCAGGCCGTCACCGCCGTTGTTGCCTCGCCCGCATAGGACGGTCACGCGCTGCGCCTTCGGAAACTGCTCACGCGCAAAACGAGCCACGGCCGCTGAGGCCGCGCGCATTAGCTCGAGCGAAGGCACACCGAAGCGCTCCGTTGTGGCTCGGTCGCAGGCCTGCATCTCGGCTGCCGTCAGAACTTTCATTCGAGGTCCATCGTACGACACATCGCACAGGAGCGGCGGGACACAGTTGCCCGCCTACTGGATCGCCGTCAGCACCAACAGCCAGCCGTTGAGCACGACAATCAGCACGGCCGTGCTCCAGGCCAGCGCCTGCAGACCACAGCCATTCGTAAACTCGCCCATGTATTTGCGGCTGCCAGTGAACAGTACCAGGGGTACTACGGCAAAGCTCAACTGCAGCGACAGAATCACCTGGCTCAGGATGAGCAACTTCTCTGTGCCCTGCTCTCCAGTGAAAGCCACCACGACGATGGTGGGAACGATGGCCAGGCCGCGCGTGATGAGACGGCGCAACCAGGAGGCAACCCTCAGGTGCAGGAAACCTTCCATCACAATCTGCCCAGCCAGCGTGCCAGTGATCGAGGAGTTCTGCCCTGAAGCCAGCAGCGCAACGGCGAAGAGCGTGCTGGCGCCGGCCGCACCCACCAGCGGACTCAGCAGCTTGTAGGCATCCTGAATAGCCGCCACCTCAAAGTGTCCGCTACGATGAAACACTGCTGCGGCCACGATGAGAATGCCAGCATTCACAAACAGCGCCAGAGTGAGCGCGATGGCGGAGTCCATGTTGGCGAAATGGATTGCGTCGCGCCGGCCCTGTGGCGTGCGCGGGTAGCGGCGACTCTGCACGATGGACGAGTGCAGGTAGAGGTTGTGCGGCATCACCGTCGCACCCAGAATGCCGATGGCGATGTAGAGCATGGCGGGGTGGGTGACGATCTGCGCTGAGGGCACGAGTAAGCTGTGCAGCGCGGGCAGGTAGTCAGGGCGCGATAACAGCATCTGCACGCCGAACAACGCAAGGATGGTTCCAATGAGCGCGATCACCAGGGCCTCCACGTAGCGGAAGCCGACTTTTTGGAGCAGCAAGATCAGCATCACGTCGAGGCCGGTGATGAGCACGCCCCAGAAGAGCGGGATGTGAAACAAAAGCTGCAAGGCGATGGCCGAGCCGATCACCTCAGCAAGGTCGCAGGCCGCGATGGCCACCTCCGCGCCGATCCAGAGAACGAAGCTGACCCGCGGGCCCCACGCCTCGCGGCAGAGCTGCGCCAGGTCTCGCTCTGTGGCTACGCCGAGTTTGAGCGCCAGACTCTGCAGCAGGATCGCCATGAGATTCGAGAGCATGACGACGAACAGTAGCGTGTAGCCGAACTGCGAACCGCCGGCGATGTCGGTGGCCCAGTTGCCGGG
>DCFV01000092.1:24884-43991 GCA_002314435.1 Acidobacteriaceae bacterium UBA1795
CCCAGTTGCCGGGGTCCATGTAGCCCACCGAGATGAGGAACCCCGGCCCGATGAAACCGAGCAGGCGCTTCCAATAGAGCGGTGAGCCCGAAATGCTCACAGTTGCATGCACCTCCGGCAGGGAGGGTTGCACTGTGGCAACCGGGGTTGTGAGTTGATCGGCCATGGAAAAAGAAGCTACTGGCCGGAGAACGCTGCCGGCCTGCAACAAGCTCAGTATGTCACAGCGAATTAACTATAGTTAATTTTTTTATTTATTTTTGATGTAGGTTTCTGCATCCAGCCGTAACCAGACGGCCTCTGCGGCTGGGCGACCGAGTACGGAAATGCCTGCAGGCAGCTCAATCGAAACAGTTTGGTCGTAGTTCTGGCTGACCACGCGCAGACTGCGGCTGGGACCGATGCCCATCTGATGGAGAAAGCGAAGCAGCTTGGGATCGCGCTCGTGCAGGCTGACGACGGTGTAGCAGCAATCGGCTGTTGCCTCTGAAAGTGGAATTTCGCCACGCTGCTTGCGCGCTGTCGGGGTCTCGGGCAAAACGGCGTTGCCGTGCGGGCAAGCACCGCCCTCGCCTAGTTTCTCGCGCAGCTTGGCCTCGAAGGAAGGCGAGACGGCGTGCTCCAGCCGCTCGGCCTCCTCGTGGATTTCGTACCACTCCATGCCGAAAACCTCGCTGAGCATGCGCTCGATAAGGTGGTGGCGCAGCGCAGTACGGTACGCGGTCTCACGTCCTGACGGTGTCAGGCGCACGATGCCATCGGCGCCCACCTCCACGTAGCCATCGCGCTTCAGACGCTTGAGGGCCATGGTCACCGCTGGTGGCGAAACCTCCAGCCAGTGTGCCAGCGTGGCCGGGAACACCTGGTGTCCTTCAGCCTCGGCTTCGAGCACGGCCTTGAGGTAGTTTTCCTTTGATACAAACAGAGCGTCTTTCATGGCGCAAACCCCCACCAGTCTAAACGGAAGTGCCGTCTCTGCGGGGAGAGGTAACCAGCTCTCGCTCTCCAAGGTGGCAACCCGCACTAGCCTATCCGTGGGGGTCAACTACCACCAATGTGCGATAACACTGCCGTCAGGGTTTACCTAGAATCATCGAGTGTGGAGCCCGGTATGAATAACGACAAGCCCCGTGAGCTATTCCAGGCCGCCTACGACAAAGCCAACCTGGAGCTTGAGAGAATTCATCACGAGTTTGAACGCCTTGCCATTCGCCACAAGCACGTGGCGCGCGTGGTCGAGGTCCTGCGACCCAAGTCTCACTTCGACGGGCACATCGCCACGGCGAAGGTGTCCCTGACGAGCCGGACGGCGGGTCTCACCGTGGGGACCCGCCTGAAGGTCATGGAAAAGCGGCCCGAAGCCTAGGGCTGTACTCCGCAGCTATTGAACGCTCGCAGTCGTCTGCACGCTTGTTTCGCCCTGGTTCTCAAAAGAACAAAGGCCATCTCCCGATCTTCCGGTGAGCTGGCCTTTGTTCTTCGGTCCGATAGTGATCTGCGACTCTATTTCACCCGCACCTTGGGCTCGACGGAGAGTCCGGGCCGCAGCACGTGGTTGGGATCTTCATTCTTGATGTCGGTAAAGTCGATCCGCACGGGCACACGCTGCACCACCTTCACGTAGTTGCCTGTGGCGTTCTCCGGCGGGAACAGCGAGAGCACCGAACCAGTGGCGCCACCAATCTGCGTCACCTTGCCCTTGTAGTCCTTTCCGGTCGCGTCCACGCGGATATCCACTGTCTGACCGGCGGCCATGTGCTTCAGCTGCGTTTCCTTGAAGTTCGCCGTCACCCACAGGTCGTCTAGTGAGACCAGGGTCATCAGATTCTGGCCCACGGAGACGTTTTGGTTGAGTTCGACGCTCTTGCGGGTCACGATGCCGTCGACCGGAGCAACGATCTTGGTGTAGCTCAGGTTCAGGCGCGCCTGGTCAAGCTGGGCCTGGGCCTGCTGCACCTGCGCCAGCGCCTGCTTGGCACGAGCGCTCTGTGCCGCCACCTGCTGAGGACCGGTCTGGGCGTACTTCAACTGCGCCTGGGCCTGGGCCTCGCGATCGCGAGAAACGCGTACACCGGAGGCTGCGGCCCGCTCGCTAGCCCGCGCGTCAGCCAGTGCGGCCTTAGTTGCATTGGCCGATGCTACCGCTGCATCAAACTGCTGCTTGCTGATGACGTCCTTCTGCACCAGCGGGGTGTAACGGGTCAGGTCGGCCTCGGCCTTTATGTTGTTGGCTTCAGCCTGAGCCACGCGAGCTTGCGCCGCCTGCAACTGATCCTCGGCCTGCGCAACCGAGGCATGCGCACCGCTCACGTCGGCTCCGGCCGCTGTAAGGTTGCTGCCTGTGTTCACGGTGGTAATGGGCACGTTGACCTGTGCCGCAGCGGCCGCGGCCTGGGCGCTGGCAAGAGCCGCCTCGGCGTTCTCAACGGCAATCTGATAGTCGCGCGGGTCAAGCTGGGCGATCTCGTCGCCGGCCTTCACATACTGGTTCTCGTCCACGTCTACCTTTGCAATCTGGCCCGAAATGCGCGAGCTGATCTGGATCAGGTGGCCGTTCACCTGCGCGTCGTCGGTGTCTTCACTGAAGGTGGAGCGCCACCAGAAGCCGAGCCCCGCCAGCACCAGCACCACGAGGACCACGATGATGATGCCTCTGCGGCGCGATGGCGCCTGCACGGGTTCGGTGCTCTCGTCGCTTTCAGGCCGTACCGCTGTTGGGGTTGATTCCGCCACGTCTACTTTCCTCCCAGATAAATCTTGTAGTTCTGCGACGCGCCTAAGGCACGCGCCAGGCTGAGCTTGGCGATGTTGTGCCGGTAGAGGCTGGCGACGTATTGATCGTTGGCCTGCGCAACGGACCGCTCGGCTTGGCTGACCGCCAGGTTGTCGCTGACACCGTTGGCATAGCGCTCCTGTGCCTCACTGAGAGCCTCGTTGGCTAGATCGACGCTGGAGCGTGCGACCTCAACCTGCTTCTGCGCGGAGGCGATGTCTAGCAGATCGTCGCGCACGTCTGCCTCCACCTGCGCCTGCTTGTCACTCAACTGCGCGCGCTGGGTGTCCAGCTGCGACTGGGCAATCTCAGCCTGCCCGCGCAGCGAGTACTCCTCGAACAGGGGAACAGTGAGCGTGCCCTGTGCTTCGCCGGTGCCATGCGAGGTTGCAAGGTTGACTCCGATAACACCGTAGTCGCCGTAGAACTGCACCTTGGGCAGCCGCGCTTCGGTTGCCGCCTTGCGCTGCAGTTCTGCCGCCTTGGTCTGCTCCACCATGGCTGCAAGGTCCTTGCGGTTGGCGTGCGCATCGCGGATCGCAGCATCGATATCGATCTGGTCAAAGGCCGAGTAGGGCGCTTTGTCCGTCAGATTGAACTTCTGTTCGAGCGGCAGGCCAATAACCCGGGCAAGCGAAAGCTTGTCCTTCTCCAGGCTATTCTGGGCCGAAATCAACTGCTGCTGCAACGCCTGATAATCCACGCGAGACCGCAGCTCGTCGAGCAGCGGAGCTGTGCCTGCCTCGTGATTGGCAACCGCCTGGTCCAGCGAGATCTTGGCCGTGGCCACCTGCGCCTGGACGCTCTCCACACGGATTTCATCGGCCACCACCAGCAGGTAGGCGTTGCCCACCGTCAGCACCACCAGGTCGCGTGCATCCTGAGCCGAAAGCTGGGCCGCCTGAAAGTTGTGCTGCGCCGCCAGATATGCACGCAGCGAGGGCAAATCGAGCAACGACCAGGTCAACGAGCCCCGCACATCTGTGTAGCCAAAGGGACCGATGACGACCGGGAAGCCGGGGATGCGCAGACCCTCGGCCGCCAGGTCCACCTGCTCCACGCTTTCCTGAGCCTTGAAGTCGACAGACGGCAACAGCGCCTGCAACTGGATAAGCTTCTGCGCGCGCGCCCCTGCAGTCTGCGTGTTGCTCAGAATCAGGCCCAGATTGTTGCGGAGGCCGCGCTGCATGGCATCGTCCAGCGACAAGTCGAGCGCCTCGGCCGAAGCATTTCCAACCGGCACACTGCCCTGAAAGCTTTGCGCTGTGGGAGCTGTGGAAACGCCCGGGACCTGAGGAGGAGCCGTCTGCGCCACTAGCGCGGGGCCAGCCAGCGACAGGCTCAAAATCGCCAGCGCAAAGGCGCAAAAAGATTCCGTCATGTTGTTTGTGTCGTCAAAGGGCATCGATCGTCTTCGAATCACCGCAGGTGGTTTCAAGTTTCCGCGAAAAATTGCGCACTCACCAATGGATGCCCGGACCCTGCATCCGGGTTCTAAATCTAGTGTAGCGAAGCAGAAATGGATTGGATGTAGCGAGGCGCACGCAGGATTACCGGACGTTAGGGGGGTACATGGCCCCGGACTTGAAAGCCCGGGGCCGGAAGCTTCAGCGCATGCCGGAGGATTGGATCAGTTGGGAGGCCAGCGAGCAGAGGGCCTGGCGAAACACCTCGCGCACCGAATCGGCCGTCCAGGCCGCGGCGCCCGGTCCGCCATGAGCCGCCAGCAGCGCGGCTGTCTCCTGAGAAGAAATCGTCCCCACGGCCCGCAGCACAAAGATCACGCGTTGATCGGCAGGCAAACTCTCGAGCCAGGTACGCACGCGCTCGCGGTCTGGACCGGCGATCATTGTTTCCAGTTCTTCGCTGGATACGCCGGCCGACTCGAGATCGTCGTCCTCAATGCAGGTGCGCGGAAACTCCACGCCGACGGGCGCGTCCAGGCACCCGGGCGTACGCTCCACCAGCAGCCGAATCGCCGCCTTGGCAATTGCTCGCCGGTTGCTGCGCCGCCCCTCGTGTGCATCCTGGCATACCGAGATATCGGTATTCGCTACTGCCGTCTCAACCAGTTGCACGCTGTCCTCGCCAGCGCCCACCATCATGGAAGCCATTGTGTACATGCCAGCGGCGATTTGTTCGAGCATCGCTTCGTGGCCAGCCAGCGCCTGGGCCACCACGGCCTCCTCCTTGGGGCTGCCGTCGAGCAGTGACGTCACCTTGCAGGAAAAGTCGTGAGCCCCTGGGGGCAACGGTTCAGCGGGAATGAGGCCCTCGGAACAGCAAGCAGAATCTTTCGACATGAAGAGGCTCCTCGCCGGCAGCCGAAGAGCGGCAAACCGACCCAGTTTTCATCTTCCACCTGTTTGCGGCCACAGGTCAACGTGCGCCTGCTCTCTAACTTTTTCTTGGCTTTGGTTAATATTTCGGCTAGTTGACAGTCATCCTCTCCCCCTTTTCTCTAAGGCTTAACACGAATGATTGCGCCCCTCCTTTTATCCATGGTTAGATCGGGGCTTGTTACGGCTGCGCCTGTTACCCGTGCCGTCGTGACCCCAAACGCGGTAGACTGACCAACACGGCGCACAGGACGGATGGCATGGCCCGCAGCTCGCAGAAACAAAAGCTCTTCAATGGCCGGGACTTCTCCTGGATGCAATTCAATCGGCGCGTCCTCGAAGAAGCCGAGGACTCTACGAATCCTCTGCTCGAACGCGTCAAGTTCCTCGCCATCACCGGATCCAACCTTGATGAATACATCGAAATCCGCCAGGCCGGCCTGATGCAGCGAATTGAAGACGGCTACCGCGAGCCCGGCTTTGATGGCCTGCGCCCCGATGAGTCTCTCGCCACCCTCACCGCAGAGATTCACAGCTTCGTCCAAGCCCAGTACCGCTGCTGGAACGATCAACTGCTGCCCGACCTGCGCAAGCAGAACATCCGCCTGCTCGACTGGGAAGAACTCGACGAGGAACAGCAAGCCTTTGCGCAGAGCTATTTTCAACGCGAAGTTGACCCCCTGCTGACCCCTATAGCCATTGACCCTGCGCATCCTTTTCCGCGTGTGCTCAACAAGGCCCTGTGTCTCGCCCTGCTGCTGCGCCGCAAGCGCAAGAGCTCCGGCCCGCTGGTGCTGGGCGTAGTCACTGTGCCGCGCACTTTGCCTCGCTTCGTACGACTGCCCTCGTCCGATGGCGTCTTCGACTACCTTCTGCTGCACGAACTGATCGCGCAGAACCTCGGCGGCATGTATCGCGGCTATGAGGTCGTATCGCGAACCGGCTTCCGCGTTACACGCAACTCCAACCTCTACTTCGAGGAGGAAGAGGCGCGGTCGCTGCTGGAAACCATCCGTGTTGAGTTGCACAACCGCCGCAAGGGCGACGCCGTGCGCCTGGAGATTGAAGCCGGCGCTGACCCGGAGATCGTGGAGCGGTTGCGCGTGAACTTCGAACTGGAAGAGGACCAGATCTTCCCGGGTGACGGCCCGCTGAATCTCTCGCGCCTGATGTTTCTCTATGGCGACGTACATCGACCGGATCTGAAGTTCGCGCCGTTTACGCCCCGCCCTCTCAGCCTGAGCCGCAAGTCGGCGGACATCTACGATGAGCTGCGCCATCACGACATCCTGCTCCACCACCCCTACGATTCCTATGACCCGGTGGTCGATTTCATCGAGCACGCCGCTGTCGATCCGGCCGTCGTGACCATGAAGCAGACGCTCTACCGCACCAGCCAGGATTCGCCCATGTTCCAGGCAATGATTGATGCGGCAGCGACGAAGGAGACCACTCTGGTGGTCGAGCTGATGGCGCGCTTTGACGAGGCTTCGAACATCCGCTGGGCGCGCAGCATGGAGGACGCAGGCGTGCAGGTCTTCCACGGTGTGGTCGGGCTGAAGACCCACTGCAAGCTGGCCTTGATGGTCCGCCGCGACGAGGACGGCGTGACGCGCCGCTACTGCCATCTGGGCACAGGCAACTACAACCCCGTCACTGCACGCTTTTACACCGACTTGAGCCTGCTGACATCGAACCCCGAGATCACCGAGCGTGTTCACATGGTCTTCAACTACCTGACCGCGCACGCCGAAATTGACGACTACCGCCCGCTGCTTGTGGCTCCGCTCACCATGGCCGAGAGCTTCCTGGGCCTTATACGCCGCGAAACAGAGCACGCCCGCGCCGGCCGCCCCGCACATATCGTGGCCAAGATGAACGCTCTGCTAGAGCCCTCGGTCATCGAGGCGCTCTATGCCGCATCGCAGGCCGGCGTGCAGATCAACCTCATCGTTCGTGGCCTCTGCATTCTGCGTCCCGGCGTGAAAGGACTCTCGGATAACATCCGCGTGCGTTCCATCGTCGGCCGCTTCCTTGAGCACTCCCGCATCTTCCACTTCGCTAACGGCGGCGATGACGAAACCTATCTCGGCTCCGCCGACTGGATGCCGCGCAATCTCTTCGAGCGCTGCGAGGTCGTCTTCCCCGTCCGCGACGCCGCTGCCAAAGCGCGTATCCACGACGAAATCCTGCCCGCATACCTTGCAGACACCATCAAGGCCCGTGTTCAGCAGCCGGACGGCAGCTACGTGCGTGCTGCAAAGGCCCTCAAAGACGCGCCCGCCTTTTCAAGCCAGGACTTTCTGATGAGACTCGCCGAAGGCAAAGCCGACCTCGACGCGATTCCCAAGCCCGGTTCGACCGCGCAGCCCAGCGTCAAGCTTGCGAAAGCAACAAATGCCCCGCGCCGCCGCACAGCAGCAGCGAAAAGTGCCCACGCCGCAGACTGAGTTTTCTGCTGCGCACCGTGCGCTCGATGCGAGAAAACATGCCGCGTTATCCACATGCGCGCGCAACCCGACGCGGCAGAATAGACAATAGACATGTTGGAGATCATCGTGACAGGCAGGCTGGAGCTCATCGTTGGACCGATGCGCAGCAACAAAACGGCGGAGTTACTGCGCCGCGTCGAGATCCGCCGCCAATACGCCAAACAACACGTCCTTTTGCTCAAGCCCAGCGCCGACACCAAGGCTGCCGCGGGCGTTGTGGAGAGCCGCAACACCAACGGCTGCGGCAAAATGGAAGCCATCGAGTTTCCGTTCGTCGATCCGTGGTCGGCCATGCCCATCCTCACCGCTACCGAGCAGAACATCGGCAAGCGCTTGGAGTGCGTTGCCATCGACGAAGGCCAGTTTGTGCAGGACCTGTTCCTGTTCACCAAGCGCCTGCTCGAGTCCGGCCACGACGTGATGGTGTCGGGCCTTGAGCTCGACTTCCGCGGCCTTCCCTTTGGTGAGATGCTCCAGCTCTCCTGGCTGGTCCGCACCTTTGCCGGCAACCTCACCGAGCTCGTAGCCTATTGCAGTTGTGGAGCCAAGGCACTCTACCCGCAGCGCTTCATCGACGGCAAACCAGCCAGCTACGGCAGCCCCGTCATTATGGCCGGTGACAACTACGAACCGCGCTGTGCAGAACATTTCGTGCTTCCGGGCAGGCCGCACTAAGCGCACCGATGGGGCATGACTTTTACGCCATGGTGCCGGAGTGGAGCCGCGATGGCGGGTCGCTGGGCCAGCGTGCATGGTGCGGCGGCTCAGGTGTTCGACGTGAGCTGCTAGTTCCGCCGGTTCACTACTGCGCCTGCCACGCCCTCCAGTTTTGCAAAGTATTCTCGCAATCCTGCTAGAGTCGAAGAGTTGGCGCACGGCCCGCATACACTCATTGCAGGTGACTCCATGACAGAGAACGACCCGCTCGCTTTTTCCCGCATTACGCCGGAGCAGTTTGCCACGCTGTGCGCCAAGGCCAAGGATGCAGGCATCGAACTCGACGGCAACAGCGGTGCGGCATCGAAGTACGGCGTTGAGGTTCGCTGGGACTACGACCCGGCCCAGCACCGACTGGTGCTCGAAGTGCTCAAGACACCATTCTTTATCGATACTGCCGACGTTTACGCCAAACTGCGGTCGCTGGTCGACCAGAGCCTGGCGTAAACCACGCGGCGTTCCCCGCCGTCGAATCTACAATCGAATCCATGCCACTTCCCCTGGCAAATTCAACGACCCGGCACTTGCTCGGCGAAACCAGCCAAACACCGCGAGCGCTCGATGCGCCAGCGGCGGTCCGGCTTTGGCACCTGGCCAGCCTTGATGCACCCACGGTTGCCGTTGTCTGGACGCTTGCCTTCGCTCATGCCGCCGACGTGCGGCTGCCTGCATGGGTGCCTCTTCTGCTCGCGCTCAGTGTCTGGAGCATTTACATCGTCGACCGCCTGCTGGATGCACGCGCTGCCCTGCGCCTGGGCAATCTCCACCTCCTGCACGAGCGGCACTACTTTCACTGGCGACACCGGCGCGTCCTGCTGCCGGCCGCGCTGGCTGCGGCAAGCCTCTGCGCGGTGCTGGTCTTTACGCAGATGCCCGTCATCTTCCGCGAGCGCAACTCTGTGCTGGCCGTGGCTGCGCTGGCGTACTTCTCCGGAGTGCACCTGCCGCGAGGACCGCGGCGGTTCTCTGCCCTCCTCTCGAAGGAACTTTTCGTCGGCATGCTCTTCGCCACCGGCTGCGCACTGCCCACATTGACGCGCGCGTCCGCTAGCAAGCTGGGATGCACCGTAATCGTCGCTCTCGTCTTTGCCGCACTGGCCTGGCTCAACTGCCACTCCATTGATCGCTGGGAGTCCACGAGACCTGCGCACATCGCACCCAAGGCCTGCACGCTCGCCGCTGCGGGCATCATATCTGCCTGTGCCCTTGCCAATGCACAACCGGGCGCCGCTGCACTTGTTGCAACGGCCGCGCTGAGCGGGTTGTTGCTTGCGCTACTCGACTGCGGCCGCGTGCGCACGCGGCCGCTCTCCTTGCGCGTCGCTGCCGACTTGGTGCTCCTCACCCCGCTCGTGCTCCTGGTGCGATGAATCCACCTGCCAACTTCGACCGCCTGGCCCGTGTCTACGAATGGCTAGAGGCCTCCACCTTCGGGCCGCTGTTGATGCATGCCCGCTGCACCTTCCTCGGCGACTTGCGACCGTGCCGTTTGGCGCTCGTGCTCGGCGACGGCGACGGCCGCTTCACCACGCGCCTGCTTGCTGCAAATCCCGCGATTCAAATCAATGCCGTCGACGCCAGCCCCGCCATGCTTCGCGCGCTCGAGCGCAACGCCGGGCCGAATGCCGCGAGAGTCCGCACGTACGCGGCCGACGCGCGCACCTGGCAGCCGCCGCATGCGGACTACGACCTTGTCGTCACGAACTTCTTCCTCGACTGCCTCACCACAGAAGAGGTCGCTGGATTAGCCACCCGCCTTCGCACCTGCGTTACGCCGGACGCTCAGTGGATCATCTCGGAGTTCAGCCTTCCGCCTGGCCCATTCGGCGGTCTGATTGCCCGCCCGCTGGTGGCTGCGCTCTACCTTGCCTTCGGCCTGCTCACCGGGCTCCGCGTACGTTGGCTGCCCGACCATCGTCACGCACTTGCTGCGGCCGGTTTCACCTTGGCCCGCGAGCAGCGGCTACTCCGCGGCCTGCTGGTCAGCGAGCTCTGGATCCTTGTACCGCCCTCCAATCCGACAGGTCAAGCCAGCAAACGGCTACTATAAAAGAGGGGCTGTACCCCCTTGGGAGTCAACAAACATGGCGACAGAACCACGCAAAGCGGTGGTATTGCTGAGCGGCGGCCTGGATTCCGCGACGGTATTGGCAATTGCAAAGAGCGAGGGCTACCAACCCTACGCACTTTCTTTCTCTTACGGGCAGCGGCACAGTTGGGAACTCGAAGCAGCCAAGCGCGTGGCGACGGCCATCGGCGCCGAGCAGCATCGCATCGCCAGCATCGACCTTCGGGCCTTCGGAGGCTCCGCACTCACGAGCGACATCGCCGTGCCCAAAGGCCGCACCGACGAGGAAATCGCGCACGGCATCCCAATTACCTACGTCCCGGCACGCAACACCATCTTCCTGTCCTTTGCCCTGGCCTGGGCCGAAGTGCTCGGCGCGAGCGATATCTTCATAGGCGTCAATGCGCTGGACTACAGCGGCTATCCCGACTGCAGGCCAGAGTTCATTGCCGCCTACGAGACGATGGCCAACCTGGCCACCAAAGCCGGTGTCGAAGGCCGGCAACGGCTGAAGATTCACACGCCGCTGCTCGAACTCACCAAGGCACAGATCATCCAGCGCGGTATTGAGTTGGGCGTCGATTACGGCCTGACGAGCAGCTGCTATGACCCTTCGCCTGAGGGCGTACCCTGCGGACAATGCGACTCCTGCCTGTTGCGGCAGAAGGGCTTCCGCGAAGTTGGCACCGAAGACCCGCTGTTGGCCCGGCACACCCGGGCAGCGCAATGAGCAATGCAGTCCCAATGATCTACTCCGTCAAAGAGATCTTCTACACGCTGCAAGGTGAGGGCGCACAGACAGGGCGCCCAGCGGTGTTCTGTCGCTTCTCCGGTTGCAACCTATGGACTGGACGCGAAGCCGACCGCGCGACGGCGACCTGCCAGTTCTGCGATACGGATTTTGTCGGTATCGACGGGCCGGGTGGCGGAAGATTCACCACACCAGGCGAGCTGGCTGCAGCCGTGGAAGCCCAATGGCCGGCAAACACAGAGGCGGGCAGGAGGTTTGTCGTCTGCACTGGGGGCGAGCCCCTGCTACAGCTCGACCAGCCGCTGATCGAAGCGCTCCATGCACGCGGCTTCGAGATCGCCATCGAAACCAACGGGACAATCGCGGTGCCGGAAGGCATCGACTGGATATGTGTCAGCCCCAAAGCTGGCGCACCGCTGGTGCAACGAACGGGGGACGAGCTCAAGCTGGTTTATCCGCAGGCAGAGGCACCCCCGGAGGCATTCGAAAAGCTGGCCTTCCGGCATTTCTTTCTACAGCCCATGGACGGCCCGGGCCGCGCTGCCAACATCGGGCTTGCAGTCCACTACTGCATGGACCATCCGCGTTGGCGGCTCAGCCTGCAGACCCACAAAATTCTTGGCATTGCGTAGGGAAACCGATGGAAATCTTCAAGGAATTCACGATTGAGGCGGCGCACTGGCTGCCCAGGGTGCCGGACGGGCACAAATGCAAGCGGCTGCACGGCCACAGCTTCCGCATCGAGATTCACGTTGTCGGGCCGGTCGACCCGGACCTGGGTTGGGTGGTCGATTTTGCCTATATCAAGACAGTTTTCGCTCCCGTGGAGGAGGCGCTCGACCACCGCTGCCTGAACGACGTTCCGGGCCTGGATAACCCCACCAGCGAGAACCTCGCCCGCTGGATCTGGGAAGAGCTTCAGCCCGCGCTCCCCGGGCTAAGCAGGGTGGTGGTGCGGGAAACCTGCACCAGCGGCTGCGTCTACACTGGCGAAACCGGGCTCTAAGTCACCGCACTGGACCGGCATCGCATTGTTACATTTGTGTTAAAATCGCCATTCTAAGCGCAGCCTGCGAAAGCCCCAGCAGGCGCCTCGAACGGCGATGATTCTCTACCTGATGCGCCACGCCAATGCCGGCGTACGGCGCGACAATCCCGAGCAGGACGTGAAGCGCGGCCTTGTGAAAGAAGGCAAGGAACAGTGCATGCTGATGGCGCGCCTGATGAGCGCCCTCAACGTGGAAGTGGATGTGATCGTCTCAAGCCCGCTGAAGCGCTCGCTGCAGACCGCGCAGTTTGTTGGCACTGAACTGGGCTACGACGCCAAGGTGGAGGTAAGCGCTGCGCTCGGGCTCGACGCGGACTATGCCGCTTTTCAGGCGCTGGTGGACAAGTACGCCGATCGTGATGGCGTGCTGATGGTGGGCCACAATCCCAACCTGTTCAAGTTCCTGGGCCGCATCATCACAGGCAACGGCGCGGCCGGCGTGCGCATGCGCAAGGGCTCGGTTGTACGACTGGATATGTCGAAGCATCCGCCGCTGCTGCAGTGGCTCATTGACCCGCGGATGGCGCGGCAGATCTACGCCAGCGTGGCGAAGAGCTCGCGTCCAAAGACCTCGCGGAAGTAGTCGGCTTCTTTTCTCAGCGACCAAAGTTCAAGCTCTGCTCCGGTGCGCCCGGGCTGCACCTCAACGTAGACGCGCTTGGGATAGACGTGCGCGGCAAAGCGCAGCACATCGCTGGCGCGATCCTGGTTGAGCGCCACAGAGATGCGCAACAGTAGCACTGCGCGCTGGATGTGCCTGTGCTCATCGGAGGGAATGTTCCGTAGGGCGCGGTCGCCGGGCTGCGGGCGACTCTTGCCCAGATAGCGCGCCAGCGCAGAGACTACTGTGCGCTGTAGCTGCGTGAAGCCGTACATCTCTGAGCTAGAGATGATGTACTGCGTGTGCCGGTGGTGGCCCTGGTGGTTGACGAACTTGCCGGTGTCGCGCAAGACGGCTGCGGCGGCCAGCCAGCCTTCGTACTCAGGCGGCAGCTCGTGAAGATGCTTCAACTCCCGAAAGAGCTGCAGTGCGTGGGCTCGCACGGGCTCGGCCGTGCGGAGATCGACGCCGTAGCGTTTCGCCGTGGCCAGCACACTCTCCCAACGCTCCTGCTCCAGTTCGCAATGCGCCGCCGCGCGAGCGTCCTGCTCGGCCAGCATCTGCGTCAGGATGCCATCGCGCAGGCCGAGGCTTGAGTAACGAAATCCCTTGAGGCCGAAACTCTCAAGCAGCTCGGCGAAGACCTGCGCGCCAGCCACGATAATCTCCGCGCGGCGAGGGCCGATACCGGGCACGGCTTCACGGTCCGGCAGCGTCATCTTCGACAACCGTGCGGCCAGTTTGCGCACCGTTGGAGTCGGTGCCAGCCCGTCGAGCGCGGCCGAAGCCTCGGCCTTGCGCGCAGGCCGCTTGGGCGGACGGTCCGCTGTATTGCAGGCTTCCACCAGTGCGGCCGCCGTACCGGAGGTGGCGATGACCATCGGCACGCGCCCGGCCTGAATTCTGCGATGTGCACGGCGTAGTTCGCGCGCGATGAGCTGGCGCATACGTCGCAGACCGTCGGCCGGTGCGGGATCCACCTGCAAAAATTCCTCCGTGAGCCGCACGGCACCCAGCGGAAGACTGATCGTTTCCTTAATGCGCTTATGCTCGGAGAGGGTGATTTCGCAGCTGCCGCCGCCCAGGTCGATGAGCAAAACCTTGCCGCTCGCGCCGGGCTCGTTCTGCATCACCCCGCGATGAATGAGACGCCCCTCTTCCAGTCCTGAAATGATCTCCATTGTCCAGCCGGTCTCGGCCTTTACCCACGCCTGAAAGGCTGGCGCATTGCGTGCGTCGCGCATGGCCGACGTGGCCACCACGCGCATCTGATCCACACCGTGTGCCTGCACCGCACGCTGGAATCGCTTGAGTGCGCGCAGTGTAGCCGCCATCGCGTCTGGTGACACCAAACCGGAATCGAAAACGCTCGAGCCAAGCCGCGTAACTTCGCGGTCCTCGTGGATGGTTTTGAGCCCATGCGCAACAACTTTTGCGATCTTGAGCCTGCAGGAGTTGGAACCGATATCGATGGCGGCAAACGTGGGCATGGGCAGTGGCGCGCTCTCCGGGGAAATCGAAAAGTGGTTCTGCCGTCAAGATACACGACAGTGACGAGGCTTGCGCTGGTCCAGCCGCTTAACATGTGTGCATCGTTTATGCGCGGTGCTTTTCGCCGATTGCCGTCGGTGGCTCGGCTCGGCGCACTGTACGCTTCACCTGCTCAATGTGGGCAATGTCCGACCGTGCACTTTCCTTGCGCCACTGCGCTGCAATGCAGCGACATTCGTCCAAAGCCAGGGTCAGACTGCGCTCGGCGATCGCGGCAAGCAGGCGGCAGAGGGAGCCGGAAGTGTCGCCAAGGGCGTTGCCGGCCGCCTCAGTGGCCAGAACATGCCAGTCGTGCCATGCCCCGGCGACGGTCTGGATAGCTTTGCACTCCGCGGCCTGCCGGGCAGTTCGCGCGTCGCGCCGAGCGGAAAGCTCTGCCAGATAACGGGCGGCTTTGGCGCGCCCGCGAAAATCGTGCAGCGTATCTGCGGTCAGGTAGGGCGCATCCGCGACCAACTCAGCCGTGAGCGCCTGCAACGCTGCGGCCCAGTCCGCCTCACCGGGCTTAGCCAATGCCTGCGCAAGTTCTCTGCCTATTTTGTCCATTCGTTGTCCCCGTACCGCGAGAGTACGGAGGAGCTTCTTTTCTGCCGCAGTGCGGCGCCGTTCCAACCGTCGTTCGAGCCGCGCAAGCGCGCGCAGGCAATCGCGACCCTCAGGAGCGGCTGCACCAGTTCCTCTTTTGCTATTCAAACGGGTCAGTTTTTCAAGAAAAACGTCGGCATCACGCACCGGACTGAGCACCTTACGCAGACGTTCCGCTTCGCGGATCCAGCGGCGCGCGACACGCGTAGCTGCATCGCTGGCTGAGCGGCCACACTGCCAGACTTTGAGCTCCGATTCCAACCGCAGAGTGGCCACACGCAGGCCGTGTACGCGCCTGCGGCTGGGCTTTCGGCTGCAACGTCCCACCAGTAGGCTCCACTCGACCAACTGGCCATGCCAGTCAGGTTGCGGTGCTGGAACAACGGGCTCACGAAACGGAATCACGCCGGAATGCATCGGACTCTTGCCTTCCCTGCTCTTTCTATTGTGCACCCGACGCGGACCGGCTGGCAGAGATACCGGGCACCGTCCTGATCGCTGGCACTCGGCGGCTTCACGACTGGTATCCTCATAGTGCGCATTTCTTTTCAGCCCGTGCCTGGGCGCGCGGCTCCGCCCCGAGGTCCGCTCTGCGGATAGTCTGCTGTCAGCGGCCGTGCTTCAGGACCATGGGAAACGAATGGTAGGCCAACCGGGCCGCAAATCTTCGCACATCCAGGATTGCATCAGCTTCTACGATGACAGACCAGACGACACCAACTCTTCGACCCGGCCGTGCGCCCTCCGCGCTCGGCGCCTGGGTGCTATTGGTGGCGATTTTTGCCGCCGTGCAGTTTGCCTCCCTCTTTTCTCCTCCGTTGCTGGACGACGCCGATGCCAGCCACGCCGAGGCCGCGCAACACATGGCCCTCAGCGGCGACTGGGTGACGCTCAAGGTGAACGGCATCCGCTACCTGGAAAAGCCGCCCCTGCCCTACTGGCTGGCCGCCGGGCTCTACAAGGTGTTTGGCAACAACGTGTTCGCGATGCACGTGCCCAATGCGCTGTCGCTGCTGGGCTGCGCCTGGATAGCCTGGCTGTGGGCCAGCCGCGCCTGGGGCCGCCGCGCCGCTTTCTACTCCGCGCTGGGCGTGCTCACCTCCATTGGGCCGTTTCTGTTCACGCGCTTCGCCATTCCCGAGGCGCTGCTCAGTTTCCTGTTTCTCTTAGCGCTCTACTGTTTCCTCAGCGGCATGGAGTCGCATCGGCCCGTGCGCTTCTACGTGATGTGGGCGGCACTGGCGCTCGCCACGCTCACCAAGGGCCTGATTGCGCCGGTCTTCTTCGCGGGCGCGGCAATTCCTCTGCTGCTGCTGAGCGGCCAATGGCGCCGCTTGCTGCAGTTCAAGCCGATCTCGGGCCTTGCGCTCTACCTTGCCATCGCTGCCCCATGGCATGTTCTGGCGGGCCTGGCGAATCCCGATCAGGGCCACCCGCTGGGCAACCACCCCACACTGGGCAACGTGCACGGCTTCTGGTACTTCTACTTCGTCAACGAGCACTTCCTGCGCTTCCTGGGCGAGCGCTTCCCGCACGACTACAACAGACTGCCGTTCGTGGCCTACTGGCTGCTCCACCTTGTTTGGCTCTTCCCGTGGAGTCTCTTCCTGCCCGCGCTGTTGGTGGTTGGCTGGCGCACCCGCCGCACCTGGCTGCAACACTTGCATCGCGACGCCGGCCAGACCGTCGACTTCTACCTCGACAATGCCGTTCGCGAAGACGTAGCTACCTACGTGACGCAGTTGAAGTTCCGCGTACGCACCATCTGGCTACTGGGTCTGTTCGCTGGCGTCACACTCCTCTTCTTCTCGATTTCAACCAACCAGGAGTACTACACGTTTCCGGCGTGGACACCGCTGCTGATCCTGATTGCCGGCGTGCTGGCTTCGATTGAAGAGGGCCACGGCCGCGACGGCACCAAGCCGATCCTCTCAACAGCATGGCTCACCGGCGCACAAGGCCTGTTTGCCGTGGTGGGCGTGCTGGCCGCCTCGGCGCTCGGCTGGGGATTGTGGGAGTCGCGCAACCTGCCTTTCGTGGCAGACATCGGCACGCTGCTGGCGCACCGCGACGTGGGCGGCTACACGCTGTCGATGTCTCACCTGTTCGATCTGACGGGCCCTTCGTTTGCCGCGCTGCGCCTGCCCGCGGGCCTTGCGCTGGTCACGCTGCTCATCGGCCCTGCGGCGGGCTGGCTGCTGCGCCTGCGCAAACGGCACGTGGCTGCAACCGTCAGTGTGGCGCTCACCTCGGCCGTCTTCCTCGTCGCCGCGCACATCGCCTTTGCACGCTTTGAGCCCATGCTGAGTTCCAAGCCATTGGCCGACACGATCGAGCGCCTGGGTACACCGGCCGACTCGTTCATCGTCTACGGCGATCAGTCTGACGCCTCATCAGTCGTCTTCTACACGCACGGGTTCCTGCAAAAACCCGCATACCTGGTGATGACGCCTTGCTCGCCGCACGGCGAGGGCTCGTCCATGTTGTGGGGCTCCTGCTATCCCGATGCGCCGAAGATTTTCTTGAACGATGACCAATTGGCAAGGATGTGGGGAACGGGCGAGCGCAAGTGGCTCTTTGCACAGGACACAAACCAGTCCAAGGTGGAGCAACTGCTGGCCGGACGTCTCATTCCGGTGCAGTCCATCGCCGACAAGACGCTGTGGACCGATCGACCGCTGCGGTAGGCATGTATCTCGTGAGCGGCGGCGGGCGCGAAGTCGCTTCCGCTACTGCTGCGAAAGGTGGCGAAGTGCCGAACAGCCGAGCGGGGCGCAAAAGGGACGGAAGCTTCAGCCTATTACCGGCCGAACTGCGCACCTTACGCTCTCTAAGAACTTGTTGAAATTGGCTAATCGCAGCGTCATTCCTGGGGTGTTGCGCCTTGGCCCGGTTGAATTCTGTTTGAAACGCGGTTTCGTCGGTGTTTACAGGGGTTCGCGAGGCTCCGGGAGGCAGTCCGGAGCCCCGCAACCATGGTTCAGGCACACTGCTCCCTGAGCCTTGCCGGTGGTTGAGCGATGAGCTTGGGAAGCCGGATCAGATTGTGCGCTGCGCAACTGAAGACGAACAGCCAGTCCACATTCTCCAGGCCGCGCAGCTTGACCTGGCGCAGCGGGCCGGTTTGCTTCAGCCAGCCGAAACCCTTCTCGACTAGCCAGCGGCGGCTCAGGCTGACGGCATAGCCGGGTCGCCGCGTGTTCTCCGGTCCAGGTTGATCGAGCGGCCCTTGTCGTTCTTCGTAACATGCGGTGTCACGTTCAGTTCCCGCACCGTGCTGACGAAATCCTTCGTGTCATAAGCCTTGTCCGCGCCAACCGTGATCCGCCGGGAGCGGCCCTTCTGCTTTTGCTCAAGCATCAACAATCAGCGTCGCGCTCGGCATATCCATCAGCGTGCGTCACCATCGCAGCAGCAATCAACCCGTTGCGGTTCTCAGCCAGCGCATGGCCCAGATAGCTCAACTTCGACTCCTTGCCGTAGCTCTTCTTGTACAGCCGTGCATCGGCATCGGTGGTCGATTCATGCGTCTTGTTCGAGCGGCTCTGGCCGCGGAAATCCGTGCCATCGACGTCATCGGACCCATCCTTGGAACGGAAGCTCTTCTGCGAGGCCCACGCCTGAATCAGCGTCCCGTCCACGGTGAAGTGTTCATCGCTCATGAACCGCTTCGCCTGCTTGTTCACTTCGGCGAAGAACCGCTGTGCCACGTCAGAGGTCAGCAACCGGTCGCGGTTCTTCGAGAACACCGCGTGGTTCCACACCGCGTCGTCCATGCCCAGGCCTACAAACCAGCGGAACAGCAGGTTGTAGTCGATCTGCTCAACCAGCAGCCGCTCCGAGCGCACCGAATAGAACACCTGCAGCAGCAGCAGCGCCCGCAGTATGTACTCCGGCGCAATCGACGGCCGCCCCGAGTCCGCATACAGCGCATCGAACTCCGGGCTCAACGTCCGCAATACCGTATCTGTCAGCTTGCGAACCGCCCGTAGCGGATGATCCTGAGGTACCCGCTGCTCTAACGAAACATAGCTGAACATCCCGTCCTGTACTCGCTCGTCTCCACGCATGCCTATTAAGGAACCTCTAAAGAACTCCCCTATTCACAACTGTGGCGGGTAATTTGGACAGAGGGAGAAGATCGCGGATGCGTCAGATGAGTTTGGCCCAGCAGGCGGAGTT
>DCFV01000092.1:44104-57191 GCA_002314435.1 Acidobacteriaceae bacterium UBA1795
AAACATAGCTGAACATCCCGTCCTGTACTCGCTCGTCTCCACGCATGCCTATTAAGGAACCTCTAAAGAACTCCCCTATTCACAACTGTGGCGGGTAATTTGGACAGAGGGAGAAGATCGCGGATGCGTCAGATGAGTTTGGCCCAGCAGGCGGAGTTTCAGCGGTTTGCGAAGAAGTCTCGTCGGGAACAGTTTTTGGAAGAGATGGACGCGGTGATGCCATGGGGCGAGCTTCTTGCGCTGGTAGAGCCGCACTATCCGAAGGGTGAGCGGGGCCGCAAGCCGGAGGGTCTGGGGATCATGCTTCGGCTGTACTTTGTGCAGCACTGGTTTGGGCTGTCGGACCCATCGGCCGAGGACGCCCTGTACAATTCGGCCGCGCTTCACCGCTTCGTGGGCATCGATCTGGGCCGGGCGCCAGCGCCGGACGAAACGACGATCCTCAATTTTCGCCACTTACTCGAAGCCCACGATTTATGCGGCTAGATGCTGGACACGGTCAACCTATTTCTTGCCAACCGCGGCATCCGCATCACCACGGGCACGATCGTCGACGCGACGATTATCCAGGCGCCGTCTTCGACCGAAGGAGCGCGATCCGGAGATGCACCAGACGCGCAAGGGATACCAGTGGCACTTCGGCATGAAAGCGCACATCGGGGTGGACTCGAAAGAGGGGATCGTACACTCGGTCTGCTCGACGGCGGCCTCGGTCTCCGACGTTCATATGCTGCCCGAGTTACTACACGGTGATGAGAAGAAGGTCTGGGGCGACGCGGGCTATCAGGGGCAGACGGAAGCCATCCAGGCGGCTGCGCCCCAAGCGCAGGACATGACCTCGCGACGCGTAAAGACCAAGGCTGGGGTGGATGAAGTCGAGAAGTGCAAGAACCGTACCAAGGCACGAGTGCGAGCCAAGGTGGAGTGGCCCTTCCGTGTGCTGAAGCGCGTTTTCGGCTTCGTGAAGGTGCGCTATCGCGGCTTGAAGAAAAATCACGAGTGGCTTTGCGCAGCCTTCGCGCTGGTCAATCTCTACCAGAACCGCAAGCGGCTGAAGAAACTGAATCAACGGCTGGCCCCACAAGGGGCGTAGTGTGTCTGCCGGAGGCCGCAAGAGGCCTCCGGCAGACAAAAACAATCGCTGAATCATCGCAAGAAGGCCGATTCTGAACCGATGCAGAGAAATATCGGTCACGGCCCTTCATAACTCGGCGTTGTTCAGAGGTTCCCTAGAAGATGATCTTCAAAGCCAGCTGGGTGTTGAACGGTTCGCCGGGGCCGATGCCGGGGGCGCCGTTGTAGTTGCCGATGGTCGTGGTGACCGTACCAAAGGAGTCGCCGTCGGAGAGGTAGTTATCCGGCGGAGCCAGGTTGGTGTGGTTGAAGAGGTTGAAGAACTCCACGCGGAACTGAGCCTTCACGCGCTCGGAAATATTGCCGTTCTTGAAGACCGAGAAGTCCACATCGCTGAAGCCGGGAGCTACCAGCGAGTTGCGGCTCAGGGTGCCGAAGGCGTTGCTCGGGTTGGTATAGGCACCGTTGGCGTTGGTGAAGTATTGCTCGACACCGCCGCTCAGCTTGCGGTCGCCCTTGACGGAAACGCCAGCCACCTGGTCTGGACGGTCGGCACCTTCACCGGTGCCGCTCGTGTCATCGCCCGTGTAGACGGTGAACGGCTGGCCGCTGTGGAAGCTGAGCAGCCCGTTCAACTGCCAGCCGTTGGAGAGCCAGTTGGGGCCGTTGAACTTCGGCACGGTGTAGTTCAGGTAGGAGTTGAAGTTGTTGCGGGTGTCGTAGTCCATGCTGCCGTACTCACCCTTGAAGTTGGTGGAGTCCTGCGGCACAGCGTTGCGGTACTGGGTCATCTGGTCGAGACCGTGTCCCCAGGTGTAGGTGAACTGCGAGGTCAGCCCATGCCAGGAGGAGATCCGCAGGATCGTCTGCAGCGAGCTGTAGTTGGAGTTGCCTATCGACGAGATCTCATTGACCGGGCCGTAGGGATACTCCGCAGTGTTGGTGCTGTCATACCCATAGGCTCCATACTGCTGTGCGTATGGACGGGTTGCATTCTGCAAGGCCGCGGTGGCGAGACTGGAGCTGCCCAGCGCCGCCTGGTTGATGTCGTGGATCGAAAGCAGCTTGCGAGCCTGCGAGCCTACATAGCCAACGGTCAGCAACATCTTGGAGTTGAGCTGCTGCTCAAGGTTGAGGCTGAAGTTGGCGCTGTAAGCGGAGCGGAAGTTCTGATTGATGGAGAACAGGCCATAGCTGTTGGCGGGATTGAACGCCGCGGAAGTGGAGAACAGCGAGGCATCTGGCACGATGACCTGATGCGACTTGCTGAGCAGACCCACCGGGCTTGCGCCGCCTGGGTTGCTTTCCGCGCCAGACGCACCGCCGTTCGGCGGACGGTTGTCGAGGAACGGATTCAGGTTGGGCTGATCGAAGTAGATTCCGAGACCGGCACGGATGACGGTGTTCGGACGTGCTTGATAGCTGACACCGATACGCGGGCTGAAATCGTTATACGCCGCCGGGTACAAGCTACTGAGGCCATCGCCCTGGAAGGTGATGCCCTTGTCGAACAGGAAGACCGACAGATCCTTGGTGCTGTTGTGCATCGGTCCAAGGAAGTCGTAGCGCACGCCGAGATTCAGGTTCAGCTTCGGGGTCACCTGGTAAGAGTCTGACAGGAACAGGTTGTAATTGTTCACGTCGACTTCGCGCTCAGGGTTCCCGCGGGCGATGGAGCTCGAGTGAGAGCAACCCAGCAGGTAGTCGGCCAAGGCCAGCACATGCGAGTCAGTGGTGGTGTCCGCAGAGGTGCCGGTTACGCCGTAAGCCGCGGTGCAGCTATCGCCTGCAAACGCACCGGTGGAGTCGTAAGCGTTGGCGCCCCACGGGCCTTCAGAGCCGTCGAACTTGAAGGCTCCGCGCATCTTGCGGTGATAGAACTCGTTCAGGTAAGCCCGGCGGAACTCACCACCGAAGCGTATCTGGTGCTTTCCAATTGTGTAATTGGCAGCGTCGTCCAGATGGCCGGTGATGTCATTACGGCCCGAGGGCGGGGTGGCGGCGCTGGTGCCGTCAAAGCCGCTGATCGAGATGGCCGGCGCGCCGGAGAGCGCCGAGCTGACCTCAGTGTTCCAGCCCAGAGATGCCATATCGAAGCTGTGGTTCAGATCGAAGAAGACCTGGTTGAAGTAGTTGACGCCAGCCAGCACCTGATTGGTCAGCCTGGGGCTGAGGGTGCTGTTCCACACGGCGGAATAGTTGTAGACGTGAATCGGAGCGGTCTCAAAGTAGTAGACCAGCTTGGAGCCGACGTACGAGGTCTGGTCGCCCTGGCCGCCGAACATGTGCAGGGAGACGTTGTTCTTGTCGTTGATGGTGTAGTCGAGGCGCCCAAAGCCGTTGTAGCTGTAGCCAGTGGTCGGCTCGGTGACAGGGTAATTCGACGTGGTTGCCGTGCCGGTGAGCGCATCGGCCGGCCACAGAGCCTTCAGAACATTCGCAGAAGTGGTGAAGGCGCTGGCCGGAATCCCGTAAGACTCGGCATAGGTCTCAGCCGCCGCCTGCCAGTCCGCCGAGGGTTCGGTGGCCGTGTCAGGAACATCGATGATGAACTGCTGCTTCTCGTAGTTGAGGAAGTAGAACAGCTTGTCCTTCTTGATGGGGCCGCCGACCGAAGCGCCGTACTGCTCGTTGCGCAGCTTGTCTTTGGGGCCAGTGTTGAAGGGATTGTTCGCGGAGAAGAGTTCGTTGCGGTTGTAGTAGTAGAGCGACCCGTGAAGGGAGTTGGTGCCACTCTTGGTGGCCAGGTTGACGGTTCCACCAGCGTTACGGCCGGCTTCAGCGCCTGACTGCGTCTGTTGCGAAAACTCTTCGATCGAATCGAGCGGCAGCGTGATGCCGGCAATGCCGGAAACGCCGCCCTGGTTGACGGCCGGAACGTTGTGCCAGAGATCGTTGTTGTCGACGCCGTCAATCTGCCAGTTGACCTGGTTGGCACGCGAACCGTTGACTGAGCCGAAGCCGCCAGCGGAGTAGCCACCAAAGCCAGGTGCAAGACCGATCATCTGCGTAAAGTCGCGCCCGTTCATCGGCGTGTTCTGCACGGTTTCCGAGGGGATCACTGTGGTTTCGGTCACGCTGGTCGTGTCGAGGGCCAGCGCATCTGCAGCCACCTCCACGGTTTCACCCGTGGACTCGACGCCCAGCTTGACTGGCAGCGTATAGATGACGCCTGCCGTGACTGGAACGCTGGAAACGATGGAAGTCTTGAAGCCCGCGGCGGTCACTGTCACCTTGTAGGTGCCGAGCGGCAGATCCTGAAACGCATACTCGCCTGCACTCGACGACACTGTCTTGTGCGACACACCAGTAGCGGTATTCACAGCATCTACCGTTGCAGCGGGCACCACAGCGCCCGACTGATCGGTCACTGTGCCATTGATGCCACCTCGGAAGGTCTGCGCATGACTGGCCACTGGCGCGAAAAGCAGCGCGACCAATGCCACCCAGACGACGGCGAATACACGCCGAGTAAGTCGATAACCCATGGGTCAAAGCCTCCAGAAACTTCAATTGTTTTTTGAATTGGATTGCGCCAAAAAATGAAAAAGCGATGCAAGAAGCAGAAGGGCGCAAGGCAGCACACATCAGAGCTGTTTTTTCTTGGGGATGCTACAAATGCGGCAGGATTGGAAGTGGGTTTCCATTCCCAAACATAGTTTCAATCTGCATAAGGAAGCAATAAAGAACGGGGAAAATGCCGCTTAACACCTTGGAATCAGTGCGCTATGTAACCCTAAATCAGGCGTGATCTGCCGCTCGGACTTGGATGATTTGCGTATCCCGGGCACCGCGGAGGTCTGCGTTCCGGACAGCCGTTTGCGGCACAGCCCTAACAGCGGGGGCGCGAATCGGCTCTCCAGGCAGAACCGGAACCAGTCGTTGAGGATGGCTCCACTGTGCCCCTTTTGCCTTTTTGATGCAGCCTGCTCCGGTGCTTCCGTAGCCGGCCGAAATATTCCCTTCCCTAATACCGATTTCGGAGCGAAAATGATTTCCCCGGCGGGGAGCGCATATGGCCTCCTATCCGTTGGGGTTGTGATGCAAATCACCGTTTGGGGTGCCGCGCGGCACATCGATTCAACCGCCCAAGTGGCACCCTGACGGGTACGAGGTTAATGATGATGCCGGAGTCCGCAGGCCGTTGGGCACATCCTTCCGTTATCCTGGTCGCAACCGACCTGAGCGATATGGATCGGCTGATTCCATTCGCTTTTCAGGAAGCGGCGGAGACCAGTGCGCGCCTGATCCTGCTCCATGTGCTGAACGCCAGCGCCGCCATCGCGGTGGACGCCGTCGGCATGCCCTACTATGACCCGGCCAGCGCATTGGACTACGCGGCCAAGACCCTGGAATCCTGGCGAAGCCTTGCCCACCAGCGCAGCCTTTCCTGCGACATCCTGGTGCGCGAAGGCAACCCCGCCCAACAGATTGCAGCAGCAGCCCGGCAGTTCAAGGCTGACCGGCTCCTGCTCGGAACCCGAAGTCGGGGAAAAGTGAGTAAGCTTCTCCTTGGCTCCGTTGCAGAACAAGTGCTGCGCTCGGTCAACCTCCCGGTCATGACCGTGGGACCCGAGGCTCATCTCCCGGTGGAGAGTACGGACAAACAAAAGGTTGTCCTGCACGCCACCACACTTAGAGAGGCCTCTCGCCCGAGCGCAGCGCTTGCCTGCCAGATTGCCACCAGCCAGAAGGCCCGCTTGGTGCTGCTTCACGTGCTGCCGGAGACCGGCGTGCACCAGGACTCGCCTGAGGGACTGGAAGCCACAGCAGCCGAGTTGCGCGCCCTGGCGGAAGCCACCGGCGCAAGCGAACTGGGCTGCTCCACCTGCGTGGAGCCGCGCGTGGTGCAGGGTAACCCCTCCATTGAAATTCTGGCCACTGCGCAAGAATTGAACGCGGGTCTCATTGTGCTGGGCGCCACGCAGCGCTCGGCTCTGGTGAACCTGACCCGTGATCGCACGATCTATCGCGTACTGGCACATGCCCGATGCCCCGTGCTTACACTGCGTGAAGCTGCGACGAGCTCGTTTGCGGAGGCCTCTGAGGGGCTGGCGATGCAGCTCTAAGACCCCATACTCCTGCGAAAATCAAAAAGCCCCGTCCGCGCGTTGCGCCGACGGGGTTTCTATTGGATGAACTCAGGCAAAGACAGCGTTTACGCGGTCAGACGCTCCAACTGCTCAGGCTTCACGATCGTGAGGCTGGAGCCTTTGATCGAGATCCACTGGTCGCGGCGGAACTGGTTGAGGAGGCGCGTGACGGTCTCACGCGAGGTACCGGCCATGTTGGCGATCTCCTCGTGAGTGAGCGCCATGGTGAAGCGAATCTCCGGCTTGCCGTTGGCGGCAGTGCGCCCCCAGTCCAGCAACAGACGAGCCAACCGGCCGGCTGCCGAGCCGGAAAGCGCCAGACGCTTTGCGTCATGGAAGACCGTGAGGTATTCGCCGGAAAGCGACTGCGCCGCATGCATGCTGGCGATGCCATGACGACCGAGGAAGTCGACGAACTCCTGCTTGCGAATCGTTTTCACCTGGCAGGGTTCAATCGCCTCGGCGGTGACCTCATGAGGAACGTTGGCAAGAACAGCGCTCAGGCCCATAACGTCGCCCGGGCCTGCGATCTTGAGAATCATGGTTTTGCCATCGCGGGAAGTGGAAGAAATCTTGACCTGGCCAAAACAGATGATGAAGACGTTGCGAGCCGGATCCCCTTCAGAGAACAGCTTTGCACCGCGTGCATGGCTCATCATGATGCCGATGCCATCGAAGTCCGCCAGGGCTTCAGGTGTGAGATTGCAGAACATGCGCAAATGGCGATGCTCGCAGTTCAGGCAATCTTCCGGGGGGTGATGAGAATGCATTCCGGCCATAGTTGTTCTGCAGGTCTAGTGGAGAGTATATCTCAATTTAATCAAGGTCAAACGTTGCGGCACACTCTACCGCAGAGATCACACCTAGCCGCACTTTCAAACACATTGAATACAGCTATTTAGGTTCGCAAACCGCAAACCGGGGCTAGTGCGCTGCGGCAGGCAACTGCACGCTACGCCGGCGGATTCCTGCCAGCCGTGTGGCACAGCAAGCACTGTAACCGCGCGAAACCTCGCGCGCCAGCTCGGCCAGCAACTGCATGCGCAGCGGCGGATACACCTCAAATGTCTTCCGGAGTGAGTCGAGCGCCAACATCATCAGAGACCCATTCGATTGCGCCGAGAGCGTGTAGGTATGCCGCAGCTCACCCAATGCTGCTGCCAGTTCCACCAGCTCGCCGGCATGGACTCCACCCAGCACCAGTCGCGATTCCAAGCGCTCGGCGCGACGCAGCAGATGCCCCGACACCACCAGATAGAGCCCGCGACACATCTCCCCCTGGCGAAAGACCGTGTCTCCATCGTGGAATTCGATGACTTTGCTGGCGACGTTGAGCAGGCTGCTAACATCGGGCGGGCAGGCCAGCAACTCCGCCAGCGGGCGGGCCGTGGCTTCATCCAGCCCAATTCTCGGCTCAGGTGGCATGGTCCTATCTCCCCCTGCGGCCGTTGAAGCGACAGGACGGCGGCGCACTGCTCCGGCCCGCTCGACGTCCACGGACGCATGGCTGATGGTGCTGCGGATCTGTGATGAACCAGGCTTCATCGTCTAACAATCCGTTCCAAATTGAGGACCGGGCGGCAATCTCATGATTCCCGCCTCTGTGCGTTTCCGGCAAATGCATTCCTTTCCCTCGCATCGGATACGAGGGCTTCCGGCTCCCGCGCCTAGCGAGCCGCCTCTGATTCCATTTCGCCGCACTCCACTGCCGGCACCGTTTCCGGCGGCACACACATCACGGGCACGCGCGACTGGGCCAACAGCGTAAAGGCCGTGCCGTGCGGGCCGGGCGTCTCACTGGTCCGCTTGACCCCGAGAACCAGCATGCTGGGATGGTTCTGCTCAATGGCGTCGTGGATCGCGTCGGCCGGCTTGCCGTCCTTGACCAGGCAGCGCACCGGCACTGCCGCAGTGGGCCGGATGCCGAACTCCTCGAGCGTTGACGCGCATGGATTAAGGAAAGCGGATGCCTCGGCCGCGGTGCGGGCATGCACCACGATCAGCGAGCGCTGAAACTTCTCTGCCAGCGAGAAGGCCGTGGACGCAGCAGCCTTCGCTGCTTCGTTCTTCTCCATGGCCAAAATCACCGGGCCTCCGGGCGTGGGACGGAACGGTCCCGCATTCCAGTCGGCGGCTACCGCCAGCACGGGACAGGACGACAGGCGCACCAGTTGCTCGGCGATGGTGCCCACCAGTACCGGACCGGCTCCCTGCTTGCCTTCGGTGCCGACAACGATCAGCCCTGCTTCGTATTGCCGCGCCACATCAATCAACATCTGCGCCACGGCACCCTGGCGAATCTCAGAGTGGGAGTAAATGCCTTCGCGGAGCAGGTCCGCAGCCATACGATCGAGCACCGCGCGGGCCTCTTCGGGCATTTCGCTTAGCACTGCGCCGGGGAGTCTGCCGACAGCGGCGTATTCCACGGGATCTACGCCGTATGCAAGCACAATGCGCGCGCCATAGGCGGCGGCGATCTTGCGGGCATACTCCAGGGCGGCCTCGGAGCACCCGTCCAGATCGGTCGCAACCACAATGGTCTTCAATCCTGTTGCAAAGCTCATCGATGCCTCCAAAATGCCTTCCGGCGTCCCTTGCGCTGCGCACGGCTCGTGAATTGCGGTCTGTGCCAGCCTTTCTGAGCCCCCGCCCCAGGCGGAACCCTGCTTCCCTACCCGTTGGATACCGAGTCTGCGCCCCGCTCAGGGAGCGTAGCAGTGACACGATTCACCCGGCGCTGTGACTCTGGTCACAGGATCAAGTTCGTGCGTTTTTGCACCAGCGGCAGGACAGGCGACTATCCGGCAGCTTTTCCGCCTCATTTCGGTGTACATCCGCGCAGCAAATCATGTAGGCTGTCTCGCGTCATGAAAACACCCACCACATCACGTGCTCAATCGTTTGTCTTCAAGAGCTTTGCGTATCTCGCCCTTGCCCTGACTACTGCCGGATTGGCAGTTGCCCAGGCACCCGTGGCCGACTCACCAGCCGTCGAGGCCCAGGCCCACGCCATGTTATCCAAGTTGACACTCGCGCAGAAGATCGAACTGATCGGCGGTGTTGACGACATGTTTACCCATGCCGCGCCAACCATTGGCCTGCCGCGGCTCAAGATGAGCGACGCTTCGGTCGGCGTTCGTACCTGGGGTCCAACAACTGCCTACGCCGGCGGCGTGGCTCTGGCCGCCACATGGGACCGCGAGTTTGCCCGTTCGCTGGGCCAGAGTCTGGGCAGGGATGCCCGCGCGCGCGGTGTCCACTTCCTGCTCGGCCCGGGCGTGAACATCGCACGCTCACCGGTCAACGGCCGCAACTTCGAATACCTCTCCGAAGATCCGTATCTCAATGGCAGCCTCGTGGTGCCGTGGATCGAAGGCGTGCAGTCGCAAGGCGTGAGCGCTACGGTGAAGCACTACGCCGTCAACAACCAGGAATACAACCGCCACAACGTGGACGTTACAGTGGACGAGCGCACCCTGCGCGAGATTTACCTGCCCGCCTTTGAAACCGCTGTGACCAAGGGCCACGTGGACGCGGTGATGGACTCTTACAACCTGATCAACGGCAGCCATGCCACGCAGAACGAGTTCCTGAACCTGAAGGTGCTGAAGGGCGAATGGGGCTTCCAGGGCATTTTAATGTCGGACTGGGACGCCACCTATGACGGCGTTGCCGCAGCCAATCATGGCCTTGACCTGGAGATGCCCTCGCCGCGCTTTATGAACGACAAGGTGCTGGAACCCGCGGTGAAGAGCGGCGCGGTGAAGGAATCGACCATCGATGACAAGGTGCTGCGCATTCTGCGCGTAGCCCTGCGTTACGGCTGGCTCGACCACCCGCAACAGGATCTTACGCAGTCCACCTATTCTGCAGCGGACCGGCCCGTTGCCCTGCAGGGCGCGCGTGAAAGCCTCACGCTGCTAAAGAACGACGGCGGTATTCTTCCGCTCAACGCGGGCAAAGTAAAGACCATCGCCATCATTGGTCCCGACGCGTGGCCGGCGATCACCGGTGGCGGCGGCTCGTCGCAGGCGCAGGCCTTTGAGCCGATCAGCATCGTTACCGGCATTGCGAATTTGGCTGGTCCCAACGTGCATGTGCTCTACACACGTGGCCTGCCGGATATGGGCGACCTGTTCGGACGAACAAAGTGGAATGGCCCCATAAAGGTAGCCACCTATCCGAGCGAGGACTTCTCCGGCACACCCGCCACATCGGATGAGCCGACGATCTCCAACTACAAGAACGAGTGGTGGGGCGCGCCGGACAAGACGCCGCGCAGCCTTCGCTACACGGGCAAGTACAAGGCCGCCACGGCTGGCAAGTACCTGGTGTTGGCTGCCGCCTCCGGCAGTGACCACTACGTGATCCGCGTCGATGGCAGGCAGGTGATTGAGCAGACGCAGGTCGAAGGCCAGCATCCGGAGTCCGCGACCATCGAACTAAGCGCCGGTCAGACGGTGAAGGTGGAGGGCGACTATCTCCCCGGTTTTGTGGGCAACCGCTTCGGCCTGGCCATCGCTGCCGAGGACACTTTGCTCTCCGAAGATGTGAAGAAGTTTGCCGCGGCGGCCGACGTGGCCGTGGTCGCGGTGGGCTTTGACGCATCCACAGAGAGCGAGGGCCTCGACCGCACCTTCACGCTGCCCTGGGGACAGGACGCGCTGATCGATGCGGTGGCAGCGGCCAATCCGCACACGGTTGTCACGCTTACGGCGGGCGGCCCGGTGGATACGCATCGCTGGCTGGACAAGGTGCCCGCGCTGCTCGACACGTGGTATCCCGGGCAGGAAGGGGGCACGGCCATCGCCGAGGTTCTTTTCGGCAAGCACAACCCCGAGGGCAAACTGCCGGTCAGCTTCGATCGTGCGTGGGAAGACAACCCCTCCTTTAAGGACTACTACCCGATCGCGGGAGCGGATACGAAGCTGCACGTTGTCGAAGTCGGACTCCCGGATCGCGACGACGTCATCCCGCACGTGACGTACAACGACAAGCTGATGGTCGGCTATCGCTACTGGTCGACGACGGGCAAGCATCCGCTGTTCCCGTTCGGCTTCGGGCTGAGTTACACCACGTTCAGTTTCTCAAAGCTCGAAGTTCCTGCGAGCGCCGCGGCTGGCTCCGAAGTGAAGGTCAGCTTCGACATAACCAACACCGGCAAGTCGGAGGGCGCGGAGGTAGCGCAGCTCTATGTCTCTGACCCATCGGCCAAGGCGCAGCGACCTGAGCGCGAGCTGAAGGGCTTTGAGAAAGTGCGGCTGGCTCCGGGCGAGACGAAGCACGTGTCACTCACACTCGATGCACGTGCCTTCAGCTACTGGGACGAAGCCGCGCACAAGTGGACCATCGATCCCGGCAAGTTCACAGTCCTCGTCGGCGACTCCAGCGAAAACACCCCACTGCACGCTGACCTCACCATCAAGTAAACGCGCACACGGAAGAAGGCCCACTGCAGCAATGCAGCGGGCCTTTTCGGTTTCCAGTGCGTTACTGCGCCAGCAGCCCTTCCTTGTCGGCCGGCGGCAGGGTGTGCGAGTCCCACCACTGGTACATCACCAGCTCCCACTGGCTGCCGCGCGCATTCCACAGTTGCGCCGCGCTGTCGAAGCGGGCCATATTGTTGGCCAGCCAGTAGGGCCGGTTATCGCGCAGCCACGCTTCTTTGTAGAGCTCGCCCAGTTGCGCGTAGCCGTCGCGAATGTCCTGCATGCGGCCGTTGTTCGACGCTACGGTGTCCAGCAGATTCGCAACCTCATCCCAATGGCTCTTGTCGCCAGTGGCGGCCAGCCGCTGCGCTTCGGCGTAGGCCTTCACGCAGTCGTCCGCGGCCTGGAACTTGTAGCCGATAAAGTCGATGCGCCGCGCACCCAACTCGAGTGCGTCGAGTGCCTCATTGTTGGCGAGTGTGCGGCTGTCGGCTTTGGCGGCGGCTCGCGCTTCAGCCAGAAGAGTGATTGCGCGTTCGGCGTCGAGGCGCAGTTCCGGAGCGACCGGAAGAAGCTTGGCCGCCACCTGTCTGCCTTCGGGTGAAAACGAATCGATCCAGAAGTACGCGTTCTGCGCGTCGTTGAGGCCCTCCTTGCGCAGGAGCGCGTGCGCGGCCATAAGGGCCTGCTGCGCCTGGCTGATCTTGCCCGTCGGGTCGCTGTGGAATGCCTGGCCGAACGACGCGGTGAATGCAGCTTCAGAGCTCTCGCCCTGCTGCCAGCTGGCCGCCGCACCAAACAGCACGCCGAACCAGTTCTCGTCGAAGATGGCATCGCCATCGTCGTTCCACACCGTATTCAGCATGCCCTTGGCGCCGAGCTTCTGACCGTCGCGCACAAAGGCGCGAATGTTGCCCAGCGCCTCGTTGTTGTCGGGGTAAACGCGATTCCAGTTGTTGACGCCGGTCGCCACCCAGGTCTCCAGCCCCGACTTGATGAACGGCTCGAGATTTTTGGTGAAGTCGGGCGCGGCATCGTAGTGCCACGACACGGCAATCATGTCTTTGGGCAGCGTGCCCACCAGCTCCGGCGAGTTCTCCGCGATGTCGCCCCAGAAGAGCAGCCGCTTGTTCAGCGGCGCCAACTGCGTGTGAATCCGCCCCAGGAAGTCGAGGTATACCTTGCCCAGTCCCTGCGCCTTCACTTCTTCGCGCGTGCGCCCCAGGCCTAGCTCAAATGTCTCGTCGGCGCCGATGTGCGCGTAGGGCGCGGGAAAGACCTTCGCCAGTTCGGCGAACCATGCGCCGATCTGCGGCAGCGTTCCCGCGTCGCCCGGAGCCAGCACCGCGCCGTGCGCCGTCTCGCCCAAGTGCGAGTATGTCTCGAACTTGAGCACATGATGCAAGTGCCCGAAGGCCTCCTGCTCCGGAATCACAGTGATGTGATACTGCGCTGCATAAGCGACCAGTTCCTTCGCCTGATCCTGCGTCA
>DCFV01000032.1:0-960 GCA_002314435.1 Acidobacteriaceae bacterium UBA1795
TCGGGCTGCGGCAAGAGCACGTTTGTGCGTTGCCTGAACCGCATGCACGAGACCAACCCGATTGCGCGCGTGACCGGCTCGGTGCGTATTGGTGACGTGGACATTTATGCAGATGCCAAGCCGGTGCAGATCCGCCGGCGCGTGGGCATGGTGTTTCAGCGGCCAAATCCGTTTCCAACGATGTCGATCTATGACAATGTAGCTTCGGGATTGAAGCTGAACGGCTATTCGAATCGGCGCGCGCTGGACGAAATTGTGGAGAAATCGCTGAAGAACTCGGCACTGTGGGATGAGGTGAAAGACGACCTGAAGAAGAAATCGGGCGCGAGTCTCTCAGGCGGACAGCAGCAGCGTTTGTGCATTGCGCGTGCTCTGGCTGTGGACCCGGAAGTACTGCTGATGGATGAGCCTGCGTCGGCGCTGGATCCGGTGTCGACGTCGAAGATCGAGGACCTGATCTTTCAGCTCAAGTCGCAGTACACGATCGTGATTGTGACGCACAATATGCAGCAGGCCGCGCGTGTGGCAGAGAAGACGGGCTTCTTCTTGAACGGGCGTCTGGTGGAGTTCGATTCGACCCACAAGATCTTTACCAACCCCAGCGACAAGCGGACAGAAGACTACATTACAGGCAGGTTTGGATGACACGCATTCGCTTTCAACAGAGCCTCGATGAACTGAAGGAAAACCTGCTGGTGATGGCGGGTCTGGCGGAGCAGGCGATCCAACGGGCCATTGAGGCCTACCGCGTGCGCGACCTGTCAATCTGCGACCTGGTGAGCCGCAGTGAGAACGCGATCAACCGACTGGAACGGGACATCGACCAGGCGGCGCTGGATCTGCTGGCGATGGAACAGCCGATGGCCATCGACTTGCGCTTCATCCTGAGTGTGATCAAGATCAACGCAGATCTGGAGCGCGTGGGCGATGCGGCAAAGAGCATCAGCGACCGCGTGCGCA
>DCFV01000032.1:1287-5559 GCA_002314435.1 Acidobacteriaceae bacterium UBA1795
GAGATGGTACGCAAGAGTCTGCAGGCCTTTATTGAGGCAGATGCGGAGACGGCACGCGCGGTACTGACGATGGATGACGCGGTGGATGCTATGAATCGCGCCGCGTACAAGTCGCTGACCAAGGTGATGGAGGAGCAGAGCCACATTGCTCCGCAGGCGCTGAACGCGCTGATGATCTCGCGCGCTCTGGAGCGCGTGGCGGATCATGCGACGAACATTGCCGAGGATGTGATTTTCTGGGTGCAGGGCGACGACGTGCGCCACGCGAAGAGTATGGCCAAGCAGGCGGAGAACAAAATCGCGGCGAGCCCTCCCCCAAAAGCCTAGAACGCAATCTCCCACCAATCGAACAGGGACATGCGCGGATAGTAGAGCGCGGCGCGCAACAGTGCGTCTGCGCCATGGAACCGGCGCAGGATAGCGGCGTAGGTTTCGAGCTGCGGCGCGAAGAGACGACGCAGTTCGGGCAGAGCCACGGCTGGATCGAGATCGTTGGCGTACGCGGTCTTGTAATCGACGATCCACCAGGCATCGGAACCTTCAACGAGTGGTTCGAGGCCAGCGCGAAAGAGGCGGTCGACGCGCACGGTGCGTACCGCTCCACCGAGTACGCCTGCGAATGCCGCTTCACTGGCGGCTTCGGCGTGTGGCGAAAGCAGCCACTGTCCGTGCGGATCGCGCGCGGCGGCGAGTGCAGACTCGATAGCGCGCGCGGCAACAGACTCGGCCTGCGACGGACGGAGCCCGGCTGCGCGGAGCTGTGCGATGATACGCGGCTGGCGCTGGAGCAGGGCTTCGCGTGTAGCGGGCCAGCCGAGCGTGGTGCGTAGGCGGGCGGTTTCTTCCAGCAACGAGTGCACAGCAGTGCCCAGTGCGCGGGAGAGAGCACCGCCCTCGTGGCGGGCGTAGAGTCGCGTTGCATCGATTGCGGCGATAGGCTGGCGCGCGTTATATGCGTGCTCGGGTGCATTGAGGTCGAAGTCTGAGGGGAGCCGCTGCAACACGACAGGCTGAGCGGGCGACGGCATCACGAGAACGTTGATGGCAGCAGCGGCTAGACTCTCGACAATCTGTTCGTCTACTTCCGGATCTGCTGGTGTTGAAGCTTGCCATACGTCGAAGCGTTCCTGAACTTGCTGCGCGAGCGCCGGCCACGCGGTGGCGAGCAGGGAGTTTGCAGGCTCCGCGAGCGTGAGCGATTCTCCGGCGAGCTTGTATGTGGGACGCGCGAACAGGTGCAGTTCCTCGCGGGCGCGGGTTGCCGCGACGTAGAGGATGCGGCGCATCTCCCGCGTTTCGCGGTCGCGATGGACGCGGTCGACCCATGCCTTGGCACCGCCGCGCTCGGCTCCCTTTGAGGGTAGCGGCGCGACGAGGAACTCGGTGACCGCGCCGGAGTCCTCCGGCTCGACGAGCCCGCGTTCGAGCCACGAGAGCAGCCCGTGTCGCGTGCGGCCGCTGGCGGCTTGCAAGTCGGGCACGAGGACGACCTCGAACTCAAGGCCCTTGGACTTGTGCATGGTCATGAGCTGCACGCCACATTCGCTGTCGGACTCGGCGTCGGGCAGAGCAGTGAGATCTTTGAGTGCGGTATCAAGCGCGGGGCTCAGGAGATCCTGCGCGCCGTTGGGAAGTTGGTCAATGCAGTTCCAGAGCAGATCGAGATTGGTGCGCGCGGTGGCATCGGCGCAGCTGGTACCGCCCAGCTCAAGCCAGACCTGCTCAAGCCAAGTGCCGAGAGATGCGGTAGGCATCGCGTTGGCGATGGGTGCGGCGGCAGAGGCAGCACGCAGGACGCGCTCCACGGCGCGGCGGCTTTCGTCGGAGACGAGATCGATGCGTTCGGCGAGCAGTTCGGGGATGGGGCGCTGAAGGACTGCCGGGTCGTCAGCGCTGGTGAGCGCATGCAGGTCGGCGAGGGCCAGGCCGCACCAGGGAGCGCGCAGAACGCCCAGCCAGGCGACACGGTCGAGGGGGTTAAGTAGGGCGCGGCCGAGGGAGAGTGCGTCGAGGACTTCGGGGCGGTTGGTGAGCTGCTCAAGCTCGACGGCGAGGAAGGGGATGGCGGCTTGGCGCAGGGCGCGGGCGATGGGGACGAGTGACTTGCGCGCGCGGCCCAGTACGGCGATGCGGTACTTGTCGCCGCGAGTGCGGGCAGCGGCGATGTGAGGTAAATGGCTCTGGATTAGCTCAACCAGTTTACGAGTCTGCTCGGCGTGCGCGGCTTCGCGCTCCTCGGCGCTGGCGGATTGCGGTAGGAATTTGAGGTGCAGCATAAAGGGCGGACCAGGAATCTCGGCGGCTGTGCGCGCGGGCAGCGCGGGCGAGAAGGGCACTCCGCTTCCATCGTTCTGCGCGAAGATGGCGGCGAAGGCCTGGTTGAGTGCTTCAACGAGCGTGGGCTCAGTGCGGAAGTTGGTGGCGAGGGGCACAAAGCGGAGGGGCAGGGCTTCGCCGGGAAGCTCGAGGCCGAATTGCTGAACGCGCGGGAAGAGCTCGGCGTCGGCTTCGCGGAAGGAGTAGATGGACTGCATTGGGTCGCCAACGACGAAGAGGGTGCGGCCGGTGGGTTCAGGCCAGGCAGCGACGATACTTGCGAGGAGGCGATGCTGGCGGCGGCTGGTGTCCTGGAACTCGTCCACGAGTAGATGGTGGATGCCGTCGGCGACGGCGAGGGCGGCGTCGGAGGGCTGGCCGTCGTCAGCGACGAGTACGCGTTGGGCGATTTGCGCGACCTCAATGAAATCGACGACGCCGGCGGACGCAAACACGACACGAAGCTCGGCAGCGGCGTGACGCAGCAGGGTGAAGCAGGCGCTGACGATGCGCCAGTCGTCCTCTGTGTAGCGCGCGGGAGGCAGGCTGCGCACGGCGGCAAGCGCTGACTCGAAGCCGGGGATGGTGCGCGCGCTTGCGATGAGGGCAGCGAGGCGGGCTTTCTCCGCTTTGCGGTCGGCGGGAAAGCCGAGACGCTTGTCGATGCCGCTGCGGAAGGCTCCGTCGACGGTGAGGAGCAGATCGGCAAGGCAGACGAAGGCTGCACGAGCGGCCTCAAGCTGGTCGGACGTGTAGAACGGCGGAGCGGGGAACTCGACGAGCTCAGCGAGATCCTGGAGGCGGCGGCCTTCTAATTGTCCGCAGGCAAATCGGGCGAGAGTCATTGCTTCGGCGGGCGCGTGGGGGAGCTGGTTCAGGAGGCTGGAAGCGTGTTCCAGCGTGTCGGCGACAGCACGGGCAAAGGGCCGTTCAAGGCGCATCCGGAGCGCATCCCAGTCGGGCTCGCGGTCGAGAACGAAGTCCTGCATCCACCGGTCGCGTTGACGAAGCATCTGAACGAGCTGGTCTTCGAGGTCTCTCCAATTGTTGTCGCGCCAGACGAGCAGTGCCTCGATGGCGGCGTCGAACGCGGGGGCTGCGGAGCCGATGCGGGCAAGCGTGGCATGGGCAGCACGGCGGTAGAGCTCGTCGGGCTGCCTGGCGAGGGTGAGCTCGCTGGCGAAGCCGGACAACAGGGGCTGCTGAATGGCGAGTTCGCGGCAGAACGAGTCGATTGTAGAGATACGGAGCTGCGCGGGCAGATCGGGCAACTGCCAGCCGAGTGTACGGGAACGAGCAAGGGCACGGCGGGCGAGAGCCGGCATGGAGAAGGCGTCGGACTCGACGGGTGCGCCCGGCAAGGCGGCGGCTTTCTCCAGTTCCGAAAGAATACGATGGCGCATCTCGGCGGCGGCGGCCTTCGTGAAGGTGATAGCGACGATCTGGGTGGGATCGTCGACTTCGCCAAGCAGGCGCAGGAAGCGGCGCGTGAGCAGGTCAGTTTTACCGGAGCCTGCGGGGGCCTGCACGAGAATGGAGCAGTCGGGGTCGAGGGCCTGCTCGCGCTGGGGCTGGTCGGGCGGAAGCGGTCTACTCATCGGCGGCCTCGGCTTCCTCGGTGTCTTCTGCGTCAACGGCGGTGCGGAGTTCGTGAATACGGCAGAGCGTGTGGAGGCCGCAGCGGTTGCAGGTCTCGGGCCAGACGCGCGGGTCGGCCTCAGCACGACCGTCGACGAAGTCGCGCGCGAGCTGTTCGATCGCTTCGCGCCAGGCGTGCATCTGGTCAGGTGTGAGGGGGCTGCGAGTCAATGCATCGCGGCCATGGAGGTTTTCCAAGAGCGTAGCGCGCGCATTCCGCATGCGACCAACAAAGCGCGACTCACCAGCGCGTAACTTGGCAAAGAGCAGGCCTCCGGGTTCCCCGTTGAGTGCAAAGCCGGCGTAGAGGGGGAGCTG
>DCFV01000073.1:0-2619 GCA_002314435.1 Acidobacteriaceae bacterium UBA1795
GGAAGTTCTTCAGAGGTTCCTTAACGAAGGCTCACGCCCGTTACCTTGAATCACGACTTCTAGTTGAAGCAGCTGAGGTTGGCAGGTTCGCACTCGACCAGAATCAGGCTGGCGGTTCAAAGCTACCCGAGTCGGATCGGGCAGACATGGAAGCATTCTTGTCATGCATTCGACAGCTTCTTCCAGTCTTGGGCTCGGACCTTCTGGCTCCGATCTCCCAAGTCGCCTCGCAGCGTCAGCCTGGCGGGGTACTCATTTGCCAAATCAAGGACGCAGTTGCAAGAGGCCAGCGTACCGCCAACGGATTCGTCGTATTCCATGAGTCCACTGCAGTTCTGGAAGAGCGCCCGTCTGCTCAAAGCTATCCATATGTCGTGGCCGAGCGAAAACAGCTTATTGCCGACGGCACGCTCACTCAGAAGGGCAACCTTCTCCTGTTTACCAAGGACGCCGAATTCTCAAGTCCATCAGCGGCGGCGGCCGTAATACACGGCGGTAGCGCAAACGGTCTGACTGCGTGGAAGAGCGAGGGCGGAAAAACCCTCAAGCAAATCGAAGGACTCGGTTAAGCATCCGGCGCACTTCAGCCAACGGCGACCCACATACGGCGCGGCAGAATCTCCTCGTACGCTTCGTACACTCCCTCGAACACAGAGTCCCAACTCGCCGTGAGCGCGTAAGCTCGCGCGGCAGTGCGCATGGCTGCATGATTCTCCGCATCGCCCAGAATCTCCGCAACGGCTGTAGCGAACTCAGCATCGGGCACGATGCGCCCGGTCACGCCGTCCTCGACAATCGTCCTGGGCCCGCCATCAGGAGTGACCACGGCAGGCACACCGCTGGCCAGCGCCTCCAGCACCACGTTGCCAAACGTGTCCGTGTGCGACGGGAAGACGAACAGGTCCATGCCAGCGTAAGCAGTGGACAGCTCTTCTCCGCGCAGCACGCCCATGAACTCCGCTCGATGCAACCGCTCGCGCAGCCATGCCTCGTCGCCACCGTGGCCCACGATGCGAAAACGGAAGTTGCCGACTCCCATGCGCTCCAGTTCGTCCTGTACCTGCACCAGGCCCGCGATGTTCTTCTCCACCGAGAGCCGTCCCACAAAGCCCAGCACGCTTTCGTGATCGTCCACTGCGCGCCTGCACTTCGATGGATGAAACAGTTCGGCATCTACGCCGCGCGGCATGCGGTGGCAGGGCCGGCAGGTCATCCTCTCGAGCGTTGTGCAGAGTTCGAGATTGGGCGCAAACAAAACCTGCGCGATGGCATAGAACTTGGCTGCAGCAGCGAGTGCAAGATCTTCAATCCGTTGCTCAGTGGCGGCCGACTGCTGCGCCGGCAGCATCTTGAGCAGCCACTCTGAGCGGCGCGCGGCATACTCGTGCACGTTGGTGTGCCAACTTGCGGCAAGCGGCAGGCCCAGATGATTCGCCAGCCCCATGCCCAACATGCCTACTTCGCTTGGGCCCGTGATGTGGATCAGGTCCGGCTTGAAGCGCTCGAGCACGTCTTCAATAAGCGGGACGTGACGAAGAAACGCAGGGTCGAAGCGCAGGTCTTTTTCGAGAGCGAAAGAGAGGAAGCCGCGCGGCAGCTCCAGCGTGCACACATTACCGTCTTCGACAAATGATTCGGCGCGGTCGCCCGCGCGCACACACAGAAAAGGCAGATTGCGCCGGCGCGCAAAAGCCTCAAAGTGGCGACTGGTGTGCGCAACTCCGTTCACCTCGTGAAAGGAGTCGGGAAAGTACGCCACGCGCGGCACTGGAGATTTCATCGTCCTTGAAAACCTACCATAGACGAGCGAAGCTTATCCCTCGTTGTCGCCCAGCGCAAGGCGCAGCTGGTGCGACTCGCTCCAAGCCAGCCGCAGGCTGCCGGAGACCGGACCTACGCCCAGCATTTGCACCATCGCGATCAGCCAGCCAAAAGCCAGAGGCGCGCGGCCCTTGGGCCAAAACTCGCTAAGAGGCCGGATGATTCCGTCCGCATCCGGATGATACGTGCGCTCATCCCAAGTGCGCGAGCCTTGCGGAAACTCAGGATAGCTGCGAATAGCGTCCAGCGTGGAGCGCAGAATGCGATGCTTCCACGGCTCGGCGTACTGCGGCATAAAGAGCACGTCGCTCCGCTTCTCGCGCCGGATCTCGTGCACGAATTCTGTAAAGCTCTCCGCGTTCGTCAGGTTGATATTCGCGTTCGGCTCTACACCGTGACGGTCGCCGCCGCTGATTAACAGCATGTTCCACTGCGCAGCCAGGCGTCGCACGGCGCGGTTCTCGTCCCAGTGGCGCAGGCCGTTCAGCTCCAGTGCATGCAGCCACGCACCATTCTTCTGCAGAAATTCATTCACGAGGAACTGATGCTTCTCGTCACCTATCATGTAGAGGTCCCACAGCGGATGATTGAAGACCACCAGCACGTTGGGCTCGTCGTTGAGCGCGACCAGAATCTCAGTCAGACGCTTGTCGGTGGGATTGGCCGTGTAATCGGCCAGCGTCGCCATCCACTCTTGCGCGCGGGCGCTGGGAAGGTTGTGCACGCCCAGGTGGAACGACTGCACACCGCCGTAAGGCGCGCTCCACTCCACTGAGACCGGGATCTGCCGCGCGCTGG
>DCFV01000073.1:2967-45109 GCA_002314435.1 Acidobacteriaceae bacterium UBA1795
TCGTCTCCAGATCGAATGCGAGTTTGGGCGTCATGGGCGGCGTCCAGTAACTGGCCGCGTAGTCCACCTTCACGCCGTGCATCTCCTCTGAGCGGCGCTCCATGCGCGACAGCAGCGGCCGCATGAACGGATACTGGTTGCCGAAGTTGGCCAGAAAGTCGAGCGTCTCCTTCGACTGGTTGGTATGGCTGTGCAGGGACACACCCGTGCGGTACCCCTCTGCTGCCTTCTGGTCGCGCCACAGGTACGAGATGGTCGAATGGGCCACGTCCCCTCCTGACTCCGTTTGTCTCGGCTTTCCTTGCTGACAGTATTGGGTAAGCGCATCAACAGGGCGTTAACAGTGCACAAACAGCGGTTCAATTTGGCATACGAATCAGCCGAGTAACGGCCAGTGCAAGAGCGACTTAAGACGGCAGGAATCGGCGATCAATCCAGTCCGCTGCGCGCAACTCCCATTCACGGCAAATGTGCGCATAATACGTGCGCAATACTTAATATTCGACACTAAACATGCAATTACATCTCCAGCTGCAAGAATAAAATTGGAAAGGCAGCTCCCCGCGCCGGATGTTTGCGAAAGAGTTGCAATGCGCAGTTGTCTTATTGATTGTCTTATGTTTTTGGGTTGGATCAACGGACTCGCCGCTGAGGAGACTGTCCCCCACCACACTCCTGTTGTCTCTACTTACGTTGTCCGCACAGGGGAACAGTTACAGACACCGCATGTGCTGACCTACGAGTTGGTGGAGTACTCGCAGCAGCGCGGCAGGTGGATTCTGCCCGATATCGGCATCTACGGTGGAGGCCAGGACAAGGACAAACTGCTATTCGGGGGTGCGGGCGCAGAACTCCGTCTCAACAGAAGAGTAGTCCTTACCTAGGTGCTCTACTTTTCGCAGGATGTGGGCCCCGACTCGCACGGCGCTCGCTCGATCTGGGTGTGGTCGGTCCTCGATTTCAACTTCACTCCCCGCTGGCAGGCGGAGGTCGTGGTCTATCCCACCATTCCGCTCAACCATGCCGCGCAGGCTGCGTTTGACGTGGATCGCGCCAAGCTGGAGTATGCCCTGCACCGAAAATTCCTGATGGGCGGCGGATACAGCGCTTCCATATGCGATGGAGGCACATGGAAGAACAAGCCCTTCCTGACCACGACGGTCTCATCCCGCATCGGCTCTTTTGAGTTCTGGCTGCAGAAGATGCCGGATGGCGGACAGGTTCAGGTGCGCTACACGCTGATTCATTCAGAGCGCTAGAGTGGCGCAAGAGCTCGAGACACGGCTCGACCTCCAGGTCAGTCAGGGAGTGCGAGGGATTCTAATTGCCGCGCCACCACACGTGACGCTCAATCCCGCGAAGGCTTCAGAAAGTATCCCATCGCTGCCAGTTGCCACCAGATCGCCGCAATCCAAGTGAGAATGGCGTCTCCCAGATACCACTTGAGATGCGACCACGAACCGGCGAACGCGGCGCCCGCGAGAAAGCGGACCCCGCCGCACACTGCGGCCAGAACCAGCAGCACGATCCAGAGCATCGTTCTTTTCCGTGGAGAGATCGCCTCCGCCGGCGGCGCTACTGGCGGCGTGCGGCGATACCAGCCTGCAAACCAGACACAGAGAATCGCCAACCCCACGACGGTGCTTGTGTGTTGCACGATCCGGCAGACCTGGGTGGGGTGAACATGGGGCAGATGAACCACCTGGTTCAGGAACTGCGAATGCTGGACAATCCAACTCCTCGAATGCGTGAACGAATCCCACGCGACATGCGTGGCAATGCCCACTAGCACGGAAAGAACGATCAGGGCAAACCGCCGCAGGCCGCCGAAGCGGAAACTACTCAGATACGTCGTCAGTCGAAAGCGAAGCGGCTGCGGCATCAGCGCCACTGCGCCGAACTTCGCCCATCGGTGAAGAACCCAAAGCATGACCAACGCGGCCGGGAGCGTGAACAGGAAGACGCCGGCGAACGTGTGACTAAACCCGCCCCTGGGCTCGAGGCGCAGAAAGAATTCGAAATCGGGCGCGAAGGTTCCAACAACCAGTGCGGAAAGAACCAGTCGCGCGTTTCGGAAGGGCAGAGCGGCGGCGGCATGGGCAGGTGTGAATGGCACACACTCAGTATGCAGGCACGAACCCCATTGCCTTAGCTATCGCCCGTTTTTCGTGAACTCCGGTCCCAGAAAGTCTTCGAGGGTGGTGCCGTTCAGCAGCTCAGGCTGTGCCGCATGCGCGGCCTCAGCGGCTGCCTCCGGAATGAGGAAGTTCTGCGTGAGCCCGTCGCGCAGCATCTCGAAAGCCTGCTCGGGCGTGTCGGCAAACTGGAAGAGTTCGATGTCCTTCGGCGAGATAGCGCCGGTGTCCACCAACGCTTCGAGATTGAATACCTTCTTCCAGTACTCCGACCCGTAGATCACAACCGTGATCTTTTTGGCGATCTTGTGGGTCTGCACCAGCGTGAGAATCTCGAACATCTCGTCCAACGTGCCGAAACCACCCGGGAAGACCACCAGAGCCTTGGCCAGATACGCGAACCAAAGCTTGCGCATGAAGAAGTAGTGGAACTCGAAGTTGAGCGAAGGCGTGATGTAGGGATTTGGAAACTGCTCGAAGGGCAGGCTGATGTTCATGCCGATGGTCTTGCCGCCGGCCTCGTAAGCGCCGCGGTTGGCGGCTTCCATAATGCCCGGCCCACCGCCGGAAGTGACCACAAAACGGTGCCGCTTTGAAGGAACCGTCCTTGCCCACTCCGTGAGCATGTGCGAAAGCCGCCGCGCGTCCTCGTAGTAGCGGGCCATTTCAACAGCGGCTACGGCGCGCTTGCGCTGCAGGTCGGTCGCGTGGCCAGAGGCGATCTCCGGCGCGCTGGCTGGCTGCTCCTCGCTGGGCGCCGGGCGCGTGGAGCCGGTGTTATCTAGCAGCTCCAGTTCATGGTCGGCTTCCTCACGCCCGCGGAAGCGTGCCGAGCCGAAGAACACCACCGTGTCCTGAATCTGCTCGTGGCGGAACCGCGCAAGCGGCTCCATGAACTCGGACACAATCCGGATCAGCCGCCCGTCGGCGCTGTTCAGAAAGGCGGGGTTCTCGTAGGCAAGCGGAGCCTTGGCCAGTTGTGGCGGCGCACCGATTCCGGGCAGCCGTGCGGCCTTGCTCTCAGTGGTGTCGGGTGCTTTTGCTTCTGAAGCCATTGTGGTGGGTTCCCTGTTCTATCAGCTGTGCCGGTATCGAATCGCATCTTTGAGCGCGATCCACATGTTCAGCAGGCCCAGCCCGGACACGATACCGCGGACCGCTCCATGCGCCGCGTAGATGGAAAGCGTGGGGAACTGCACGAAGAGCGGATTCTGGTCCCAGAACATGGGAGACCATGGCGCATAGCAGACGGCCAAACCGATATAGATGCGCAGCATCACCCGCAGAAAAAGTTCGGCACGCACGAGCCAGCGCGGAATTCGCTGCGGCGGATGGCCATCTTGAGCCGGCGCTGGGGTCGGGCCGCCCGCGGCCGCTCCAGGTTCAGGAGCCGGGCTTGCGGGCATCGGGGGCGCTATCAATTCCGGCTGCTGAGGCATTTCCATTCTTTCGCCGTCCGTTCGATTTCTACCTGCTCCGCCGGACGCCGTATTGCAACGGTAACACAGCACGACCCAGCTCAGCCGGACACTGGCAAGGGGCATCTGGTTACCATTTTTCGCCCGCTGTGGCCACCGCCGCACACGCTCTTGAGTGGCTTCTGTCTGGACGGTCCACCTGCCCCGACGCCGTTGCTGCCACTTTATCTCCGGCGTATCCTTGTTTTGTAATTGGATTGCGTCCGCAAAGGAGGCTGTATGCTCCGTCTCTGCGCTGTCGCCCTCATTCTGTCCAGTTCCTTCGGCTTACCCGCCCAAACTCCTTCCACGACCCCGGCTCCACCACCTGGGAACGGCCGCAGCACGCAAACTTTCGCGATTGCCCTGCCGCAGGCCGCTTGCCCGGTGCAGATGCATGCACTGCAGGGTGGAACTGCCGAGCTGATCGCTGCCCGCAAGCTCCAGGTCATTACCGGACCTGCACAACTCATACGGCTCGTTCTGTCGCAGGGCCAGGCGCAAATGATTGCGTCTGCCCAGGTAACTGTGCGCGGACTCTCTGGCAGGAACCGCACGCTGCAGACGTACACCACAGGCAACCTTCAGCCGGACCTGACCCGAGTGCTCGCGGTCACGTTTTCCACCGGGAAAGAGCCAGGCGTGTTCGCCAATCTTCTACTGCCCGGATTCACTGCCGTACTGACAGTCCAGCTCGAATCCATTACCTACAAGGACGGCACGACTTGGAATATGCCTGGGACGCTGGCCTGCAGAGTGGCACCTGACCCGCTGGTTCTCGTCGCCGGGCGGTAAAGAGACCGGTCAGACCAGCCCGGTCCGCAGCGCCCGCGCCCACTCCGGGCGGCCGTTGCGCTCTGCTAGCTGCGCCTGCGTCTCCCAGTCATAGGCCACCTGTACGAACTCCACTCGCCAGCCTGCGCCATTGCGCTCGGCCATCGCGTAGCGTGCATGCGGCGAGCCTGTCTCGATGCGATGCGGATGCGGCCAAATCGCGTCATACGCCTGCAGCCCCACGCTGCCGGGATTCACCACGAGCCGCCCGTCAGCCAGTTCTACGCATCGAGGCAGATGTGTGTGCCCGCAGAGCAGAAGCGATCCCGAGAAGTCCTCCGCGCGTGTTTCTACTTCCGCCAGCGTGGCTGCGCGGCATCCTGTTTCGTTGACAGTCTCCAGAAAATAGTCCAGATCGCCTGACGGCGTACCGTGGCACAGCATCACATCACCCGCGACCACCTGCGTAGCCGGGAATTCAGCCAGCCATGCACGCTGCTCAGCATCCAGCCGATCCGCAGCAAAGCGGTCGCTCTCGCCAAAGTGTTCCGCGTGGAACACTGCCAGTTGCCGCTCATGATTCCACGCACTGTCGGCAAATTATTTTTCATCAACAACTTGGCTGTTTCTGCAGGCTGTAGCGGCCCGCTGACTGCATCCCCCAGATTCACTGTCAGATCCACGCCGTGCCGGGCGATGTCGGCCAGCACAGCCTCGAGCGCCAGCAGATTTCCATGCACGTCGGCAATCACGGCTATGCGCATGGGCCGATGATAGCAACACGCCGATGCTGCGGAAGTGTGCGGCTCAGAATCGGAAGTAGGCTCCGATCATGGGCTCGGCGGTGTGTGTAAACCGGTCCGTCGAGGTATAGAGGGAAGTGAGGTCAGGTGCCTTGTACAGGTTGCCGCGATACTGGAGGCGCAACCCTATGTGCGGCAACAATCCCCAGTCCAACCCGGCGCCATAGACATACACCGCCTTGCTCGACGAAGCGGTGCTGCTCTGCCCACTGACTGGCTGATTCAACAGCACACCGATGCCGGCCAGAGCGAATGGCCGCAGGTTAGCCACGCGCACCGATAGGACCCAATCTCCAGTGATCTCGTGGGCATTCGCTGAGACCGCCGCCGGCGTGGGTGGGGTGCACGAAGGATCGCTCACCGGGCAGACGTAGGAAAGGGCTGAATATGTCTGGTTGGCTCGATTGAAGCTGTAGGTCGCCTCGTAGCCGATGAGCGGGTTGGAGGTATGGCGCAGTGTGATCATGCCTCCCGCTGCATTCGAGGGGCTCTGCACAGTCCCATTTCCGTCGGTTGTACCGCTAAAGGCGCCATAGACACTCGCTGCCACAGTCGTCTGCGCCGCCGCCGTTGCACCCATGGCCGCCAGCACCGCCGCCAATAGAGTTATCCCTGTCGAGTTCATTCGCATCCAGGCCTCCGGAAGGATTTGGAAATGATGAAATACGCACTCCGTTGAGAGCAGACCTAAGTTTGGATGCTTTGACGCGCAGTGACGGGTAGCGTCAGCAAAACTTCTCGTCTCTTTACGCGATTTCATACGTCCTTCAAGCTATGCTTTCGGCATACTTATGAATCGACGGCCGCTTCTTCCCCTTCAGGCTACCCTAGTTGGCGCCGCTCTTCTTCTGGCAGTTTCCATTGCCGGCCAAGAAGGCGGGATGAACGTCCCTGCGTATCAGGGCGAACTGCCCGTACGCGCCCGCCATGGCATGGTTGTGAGCGTTCACCATTTGGCCTCGGATGCGGGTCTGCAAGTGCTACGCGAAGGTGGCAACGCGGTCGACGCCGCCGTCGCCACGGGTTTTGCACTAGCAGTGGTGCATCCGATTGCAGGCAATCTGGGCGGAGGCGGATTTCTGCTGCTGCGCACCCGCGACGGCAAGGCGACCTTCATCGACTTCCGCGAGAAAGCGCCTCTTGCCGCTACCGAGACCATGTACCAGGACACCAACGGCAATGTACTGCCGGAGACGAGCCTGCAATCGAGCGTGATCGGCTACCGCTCCATTGCGACGCCAGGCTCGGTGGCTGGACTCGCCTACGCCGAGCGCAGCTATGGCCGGCTGGGACTGGCCCGCGTGATGGCTCCGGCAATCCTGCTGGCGAAGAACGGATTTTCTCTGACCGACGAAGAGGCAAAGGAGCTGACCGATTCCGATCTGGCGAAATTTGCTGCCTCAAAGCGCATCTTCCAGCGCGACGGAGAGCTCTATGGGCCGGGCGAGGTGTTCAAGCAGCCGGAGCTGGCACGCACGCTCGAGCGCATCGCCGCCGACCCCAACGACTTCTATCACGGCAAGCTGGCTGCGGAGCTCGTGGCGGAACTGAAGAAGGGCGGCGCCCTGCTGACACTGGAAGACTTGGCCCAGTACTCCGTGGTGGAGCGCGCTCCGGTGATAGGCACCTTCCGCAATTTCACTGTGATCAGTGCGCCGCCGCCATCTTCGGGCGGAGTGGTGCTCCTGAGCGCGCTCAACATTCTGGAAGGGTATAACCTGTCCAAGCTCGGCGACCGCACGCCGGCGTCGCTGCACCTGGTTGTAGAGGCCTGGCGTCGCGCCTACATGGACCGCGCCGACTACCTTGGTGACCCGGACTACAACAACATTCCTGTGGCTGAACTGACGGCGAAGAAGTACGCCGAGGCGTGGCGCACAAGTATTGACCCGAAGGCGGCCACACCGAGCGCGAAACTGGCGCGGCCAGCGGGATTCTTACCGCCTGCACCGAAAACGGCGGGGACGCGGCGCGTGGAGTCGCAGGATACGACCCATTACTCGGTGGTGGACAACGAAGGCAACGCGGTCTCAGTGACCACCACGCTCAATGACTCCTTCGGATCGCACGTGACTGCAGGGCCGCTCGGCTTTCTGCTCAATGACGAGATGGACGACTTTGCCGCCAAGATGGGCGCGCCCAACATCTACGGCTTGATCCAGGGTCCGGCCAACGCCATCGCCCCCGGCAAGCGCCCGCTCAGCTCGATGACGCCGACCATTGTTCTGCAGGACGGAAAGCTGCGCTACACGCTGGGCTCGCCCGGCGGAGCGCGCATAATCACCACGGTGGGCAATATTCTTCTGTCAGCGGCCGAGGGCGGCCTGAATATTCAGCAGGCGGTGGACGCACCCCGGTTCCACCACCAGTACCAACCGGACAAGCTGTATCTGGAACCGGGCTTCAGCAAGCAGACAATGGCCGAGCTGCGCGCGATGGGCTACACGCTGGCTGTCAAGGACGGCCACTGGTCCAACGGCGAGTGCATTGCAGTTGATCCGGCGACGGGTGAGTTGGAAGGCGGGCAGGACCACCGGAGCCACTACGGCAAGGCCGCCGGATATTAACGCCGCACCAGCGGGTCGAACTCCGCCAAAGCGCCTTTGCCTGCTTCGCGCTCCGCATCTTCAAGGCCGGTAGGCTCCATGGGCAGAAACATGGAGACGACCGTGCCGCTGGAGCCCGTATGCGTCGAACTCCAGAGGCGTACGTCGCCGCCGTGCCGCTCTACCAGCTGGGCCACCACCCACATGCCGAGGCCGGTTCCGGTCTCAGGCTTGGTGGTGAAAAACGGCTCGAAACTGAGCTGCTGGGTGGCCCGGTCCATGCCTGTGCCGGTGTCGCCGATGGTGACGCGCATGCCTTCGGTGGCGCCGTCGCGCCAGTCGCGCGAGGGGCGCAGCCGGATGCGCAGCCGACCGCCGCGGGACATGGCTTCAATGGCGTTGGAGAGAAGGTTGGCAAACACCTGCTGCGCCTCGCTGGGCATGCAGGCGATGGCGCGTTCGCCGGCCACGTTGAGGTCCAGCACGATGCCCGCAGCCTTTAGCCGGGCGCGAAACATGGCCAGTACTCCCTCCAGCACCTCAGACAGATGGGTGATTTTGGGTGTTCCGGCCTGACGATGAAATTTGAGCGTCGACTGCGTAATCATTGAGACGCGCAGCAGTTCGTCGAGCGCGCTGCGGGCATGCACGTGGGCCTCGTCTGCTGTGCTGGAAAGCGTAATGAGGTAGAGCAAATTCGCCACCGCCTCTAGCGGGTTATTGATCTCGTGCGCCACGCTGGCGGCAAGACGGCCGGCCACGGCCAGCTTTTCCGCACGCAGCATCGCCTCTTCAGCGCGGCGGCGGAGGGTGACGTCGGCCACCACGCCCACTATGCGCGTGAGATGCCCGGCGCCATCGAACTGGCAGCGGCCCTGCGACTCCAGCCAGCGAATAGAGCCGTCTGGCCGCACGATGCGGTAGTGAAAGCTGTAGTCGCCGCCATTCTCGCGGCTGTTCTCCATCTTTCTCTCCAGCAGGTGGCGGTCCTCCGGATGCACCACCTCGAGCCAGGCCTCAGGGTCGGGACCCAGCGAGCCGGGCTTACGACCCACGATGCGGTACAACTCGTCGGAACGGAAGACCTTGTCCTCGTCGATCTCCCAGGCCCACAGGCCCAGTCCGCTGGCGCGCAACGCAATCTGCAGTTGCTCGTCGCGCTGACGCAGTGCCTCGCCGGCTCGCGCCCTCTCCTCGGCCATCTGCCGCTGAGTCTGGGCAAGCAACAAGCTCCTTTTCAACTGCTGGCTTTTCAGTTCCGCCTTCTGATCGGCAAACCGGCGAATCATCTCACCCAGCAACGTGGAGAGCACAATAAACACTGCCAGCCGCGCCGTCTCACTCACAAAGCCGGTGGAAAAACGCAACTCATAGCGCGTCATGAGCGCGTCGATCAGCACGACATCCACCAGCGCGCAGCCAAAACTACCCGCCATGCCTAAGAACCATGCGCAGAGCACTACGGTGGGGAATGCCAGTAGCAGCGGAAAGGCATGTAGCGGATGGATCGCGTACGTAATTCCCACCGACAGGACTGCAATGGCGCAGCCCAATAGCGTCCGGAGCGGCCACGGCAGATTTTCTATGACGCTGGCGGTGAGCAGCTTCACAGCGACCTCGATTCAACCTCGGCCCTTCCCGCCTGCGCTGCATGCCGGCACCGAGGATCTAACTCAATTGATCGTGAGTATTGGCAGCGACATTTAAGCCCGAACGTGAGTCCAAGAGGACTCAACCACGCCGGACAGACAGGGGAGTGCAGTGTCGGTAGCATAGGAAACTTCCCGGGCAAAGTCCAGCCTCAGTGCCATTACCATCGGTCCCATGCCCCCCGGCATGCACCATCCTGCGCAACAGCCAATTCACCGTAAGTGCTTGCTGAAGATGAGAGAATGGAGATGAATTCCCCCGGTTTCAGAATGGAACCGGCTGGGCGCGAGGACACCGGTTCGACGATGCTGCGAGTTCTATCGACACACCTGTTTCTGAACCAGCGCCTGCATCCCGGCCTGCTGGAGCTTGCCGCCCGGTCAAGCGCACAGGGCGTGGAGTTGTTCGCCGCCCGCCAGCACTTTGACTACACCAGCCGCGACCACGTAGGCGAACTGGCCTCCTGGTTCGCCTCGAACCCGCTCGCACCCGTTTCCATGCACGGCCCTCTGTTCCCTGACCGCGAGATGGGCCGGGCCGGTGCGCCAGCCGTCAACCTGCTCCACCCGGAGAAATCGCGCCGCATCGATGCGATGGACGAGATCAAGCGCGCGCTTGAAGCCGCAGAGCGGATTCCGATCCAGAACCTCGTGCTGCACCTGGGCGAACGGGACGACAAATGGTCGCAGCGCACCATCGAATACGCGATTACCGCGCTTGAGCATCTGGGAGCCTTTGCCCATCCGCTGGGCGTGCGCCTGCTGGTGGAGAACCTGCTGAGCGAGGCCACAACGCCACAGCGCCTGTTGACGATTATCGATATGGGCCATTTGAACAACGTCCGCGTCTGTCTCGACCTGGGTCACGCGCACGTCGCGCCCGGAGTGAGTGAGGCAATTGAGATCCTGGGCGGCCGCATCGGCGCAGTGCATGTACACGACAACAACGGTACCAACGACGAGCATTTGTGGCCCGGCGAGGGCACCGTCGACTGGCCCGCAGCCGCGAAGGCGCTGAGCGAGTTGGCCACGCCCCCCGTTGCTGTACTTGAGGTAGCCACGCTCAAGGGCGACCCGCCGTCCGATCTGTTGACCCGCATCGAAGATGCTTTTGCCCGTCTCGGTTGATCTGCCTCTTTCCACTCCCCCATCTTTGCTGGCGCCGCTTCGCGTTTCCGCCTTGAACCGCCTTCGGTCAATCTCGATTGTTGGCGGGGCTCTCCGGGGCTTGAGCCTGTTTCTTCGGGACTTTCCTTTGTCACATGACCTGCGTCACGAAGTGCGGCTGGAAATTGGACAAACTGTCGCAAAGCCGGATGTATGCTCGGTCTGACCTAAGTCATTCAAAATCTTTCACGCGGGATAGGCCGATGACCCAGTTCAGCTGCGCCGATTCTCGCTACGTAGCCTGCCCCCCCCTTGGAGAGAACGAAGATGCCCAAGCTTGCTCCGTGTGCGGCCCTCGCGGCCCTGTTGTCGCTGGCTGGTTGTGTGGCCAGCAGCCCCAAACAGGCTTCCAAGCTCGCCATAGCCAGCACGTCGCTGCCCGCTGCCTCGGTTGGCTCCAGCTATACCGCACAAATCGAGGTCTCCGGGGGAACGGCTCCGTATACCTTCAGCTCCTCTGGCCTTCCCGCGGCACTCTCCATTGCGAGTTCCGCAGGCATCATCGCCGGCACACCCGCACAGAGCGCCATAGGCACCGTGTCGGTCACTCTCGCCGTAACGGACAACTCAAGTCCGCAGCAAACTGCGACTGCAAAGCTGAACATGACTGTGAACCCAGCTGCGCTGTCCATCGTGACCACGGCACTGCCGAATGCCATCGTTGGCTCGGCGTACACCGGTGTGCTGGGGGCCACCGGCGGTGTTGCGCCATACACTTTCGCGGCAAGCGGATTGCCCTCTGGCCTGAGCATCAACTCGGCCACGGGCGCCATCACCGGCTCACCCGCATTGAGCGCAGTCGGCACCGCCTCGGTCGCCTTCACCGTGACAGACTCAGAAACCACCGCACAGAAGGTGGCCGCTACGCTCTCGATCACCGTGCTGCCTTCCGGTCTGGCCATCACAACAAGAGCTCTGCCAGTCGGCATCGTGAACACCGCCTACACCGCGTCGATCGCCGCAGCCGGCGGTACGCCTCCCTATAGCTTCAGCGCGAGCGGCCTACCGACCGGCCTCAGCATCAGTGCGGCCACGGGAGAGTTGAGCGGCACTCCCGTTACCGCCGACGAGGGCACCACACTGGTCAATTTCAGCGTTACCGACTCCGCCACTCCCACCGCGCAGAAGGCTTATGCCGAGTTGAACCTCACCGTCAATGCTGCTTCCTCTGCCGCCGCCTGCAGCGGGATGAGCCTGGGCGACGAGGCCAGCCTGAACGGCTTTGTTCCCTTCTCTGCTGACTATGCCTGGAACACTGACATCTCCGCAGCGCCTCTGGACCCGAATAACGCAACTATTACCGCCGCGCCCGAGTTTGCCGGCTGGCACCTGCACCCGAATTTCTCCTCAGTCTCCGGCGGCAACTACGGCATCCCTTACACGGTGGTCGACTCAAGTGCTACACAGCTCGTGCCCATCAACGTAATCGACTACGCCTCGGAAAGCGACGTGGCGCTCGCGCCCTTCCCTGCGAACGCGCCGATCGAGGGCTCGCCCGCCGACTGCACAGGCTGGCCGGACACCTACGTGGGCGACGCACACGTGCTTGTGCTTGACCGTGCCACCTGCACGCTCTACGAGACATTCAACACTCACCGCTGCAGTGGCCAGTGGGACTCCTCTTCGGAGACCATCTGGGATCTGCGGAGTTCGGAGCAGCGCCCCTGGGGCTGGACCTCGGCCGACGCTGCCGGACTGGCGATCTTTCCTGGCCTGGTGCGCTACGACGAGGTAGCCGCTGGCGCCATCCATCACGCGATACGCTTCACCCTGCAACACTCGCGCCAGGATGCCAATGGGGGCTACTTTGTTTCGCCTGCGAGCCATGCCGCCGGCACCGACACCGGCGTGTACAACGTGATGGGCATGCGCATCCGGCTGAAGGCCAGCTTTGACATCTCCAGCTACTCCCCGGCAAACCAGGTGATTCTGACGGCGATGAAGACTTACGGCCTGATCCTGGCCGACAATGGCAGCCCGTTCTACTTTCAGGGTGCGCCGGACGCACGCTGGGACGACAACGACCTGGACAACATGAAGGCGATCGGTTCGGACAACTTTGAAGTGGTGCAGATGACGCCGTCCTTTCCCGGCTACGACACGGCCACAGCGCCCACCGGCGCCGTACCCACCATCAAAAGCTTTACCGCCTCGGCCATGTCGATTACCGTGGGCACGCCCGTGACGCTGACGTGGAGCACCACGAATAACAGCTACGACTTCATCGACCAGTTGGGCGGTGTGCACGGGACCAGCGTAACCGTAACGCCCACTGTAACCACCACCTACACACTAAACGCTACCAACCAGTTTGGCCGCACGACGCAACAGGTGACGATCACCGTGAACTAGCCCGGGCAGGAGCAGCTATCGCCAGCTGCGAGGCTGCGTCGGTACAATGCAGTTGTCCCGATCAGAGGAGTTCGTCGTTGCCCCGTAGCCGCCTGCTCAGCATTACCCTCATAGCCCTTTCCCTTCTCAGCCCTGCGGCTCGCGCACAGCAGGCACCGCCGCCTGCCGCAGCGCAGCAGGGCGGCATGAGCAGCGGTATCGCCGCAGGCGTGGCCGCAGCCCCGGTCTACGACGAGCAGAAACGGCCCATCACGGCAGGCGGCTTTGTCGACAAGGGCCCCATCGTCTTCGAAGACATCTCGAAACAATCCGGCATTGGCGCGTGGGTCCACAAGATGGGAGTGCCGGAGAAGAAGTTTATCGTGGAGACCAATGGCTCCGGCGTGTGCCTGGTGGACTACGACAACGACGGCTGGCTCGACATTTACCTGGTCAACGGCGCAACCTTCGACTCGCTCGAAGGCAAAGAGACTCCGCCGCATGCAGCGCTGTTCCACAACAACCACGACGGCACCTTTACCGACGTGAGCGCCAAGGCGGGCGTGCAGAACGACCGCTGGGGCTACGGCTGCTCAACGGCCGACTACGACAACGACGGCTGGCCCGACATTTATGTGGGCAACTACGGCAAGAACCGCCTCTACCACAACAATCACGACGGTACCTTTACCGACATGGCTGAAAAGGCCGGCGTGGCGCTGGGAAACTGGTCGCCCGGCTCCACCTGGGGCGACTACGACGGGGACGGGCTGCTCGATCTCTACGTGACCGGCTATGTGCATTTTGACCGCGATAACCTTCCGATCGCCGGTACCAAGGCCGTGGGTTATGCGTCGTGTCTCTATCGCGGACAGAGCGTGAACTGCGGCCCGCGTGGCCTGCAGGGAGAGCCCGACCATCTCTTCCACAACAATGGCGACGGCACGTTTACCGACGTAACAGCCAAGGCCGGTGTGGAAGACAAGGACCGCTACTACGGTTTCTCGACGATCTTTCTGGACATCAACGGCGACGGCAAGCCGGATCTCGTGGTGGGCAACGACTCGGAGCCCAACTTCCTTTACATCAACAAGGGCGATGGCACCTTCGATGACCAGAGCTATGTCTCCGGCTTTGCGCTGAACAAGGACGGCCGCGAGATTGCCTCGATGGGCATTACCGCAGGCGACTACGAGAACAAGGGGCAGATCAGCTTCTATGTCACCGACTTCGGCGACGACTACAAGGTGCTGTTCCATAACGACGGCGACGTGAGCTTTACCGACGTAAGCTACAAGGCCGGCGTAGCCCAGCCTACGATTCCCTTTGTTGGCTGGGGAGACGGCTTTCTGGACTACGACAATGACGGCTGGCTCGACTTGTTCGAGGTGGATGGTCACGTTTACCCCGAGGTGGACCAGCACGATTGGGGAACCACATGGGCCGAGCGGCCGCTGTTGTTCCACAACGTGCCAGACGGCGCGAAGGACCGTAAGTTCGAGGTGATTCCGCCGGTGAAAGGCACGGGGCTGGCGGACGTGATCCCTGCACGCGGCGCGGCCTTTGGTGATCTTTTCAATGACGGCAAGATCGACGTGGTGGTCAATCCGATCGACGGTCCGGCGGTGCTGCTGCGCAACGTGAACCCCGACAAGCATCATTGGGTGGAGATGAAACTGGTGGGTAGCAAAGACCCCAAGACCGGCAAACCCAGCCCTCGCGACGCTACCTGCGCCACAGTCTATCTGACCGCGAACGGCCAGCGCATGCGCCAGGATGTTCTGTCGAGTGGCAGCTACATCGGCGCCAATGACCGCAGGCCGCACTTTGGCCTCGGCGACGCAACCGACGCCGGAACAGCCGAAATCCACTGGCCCTCCGGACAGGTGGAAACCATCAAGTTGCCTGCGGCTGACCGCATTTTCACGATTGAAGAGGGCAAGGGCATTACCGCGGCACTTTGCGACGGCAAATCCTGCGACCCCGCCTCACCCGCCGTCAAGCCTGTGCAATAAGCCGCGCAAAAACGACCGCGCCGGGCCGCCCCGTTCTCCACATGGAAGGGGGCCGGCCCGGCGCTTTGTTCAGGGAGAATCTCTCCGTTAAAACACGCCAGCGAGGAATTCCTCGGCCGGATGCGCTTTCACGTGCTTGGCGCCGCACTCTTCCAGCACTGCCGGCGACAGCGTCATCACCGGACACTGGGCATGCGCCAGCAGCTTGTACACCACTCCTTGCCGCGCCATGGCTGCAAAGGCCGAAGCGCCCTGTGCACCGAGGATGATCATGTCCGCCTGCTGCGCACGCGCCTGATAAAGCAGCTCTTCGGTGGGGTCGCCTGGCACAACGATTGTCTGCACGGCGATCACGTTGCGCATGTCCTGCGGCACGAGCGCGAACAGGTCGGCTTCAATGTCCTCGAGGGTGCGCCCGGCCAGCACTTCCGCCCGCTCCTGTGGCTTGATCACGTGCTGCAGAATCAGCCGCGCATCTTCCTGCGCCGCCACCGCAGCGGCAAACGCCGCCACCACGTAGCTGTCGTCGTTCAGGCTCGCCGCGCACAAGATGCTGTGCGTCTCATAGTTACGGTAGCGCGCATCCACGGCCTCAGGACCGATGATGCAGACCGGCACCTTCGCGGTCCTCAGCACTGCCTCAGCCACCGAACCCACCAGGAGCTTGCCGATCGGTCCTGGGGAGTGCGTCCCCATCACGATCCGGTCCACAACCCGCTCGCGCAGGAAGTTGAGGATCTGATCCGCAGCCAACCCCGGACGCACAACGATCTCGCAGGATACCCTTTCAGAACGGATTTTGGCCGCCAGCGGGTCGAGGTGCTGCACCTCAGCGCGCGCTGCCGCGGCATAGTCGTAGTAGCGGATGCCGGAAGTTTCTGAGGCAGCCACCACCATTGTGTCGTATGCGTGGAAAAGAATGAGATGCGCGCCAAACTCCTTGGCCTGTGCAACGGCAAAGCTCAAGGCTTTCTCGTTGGCGGGGATCTCGGAGGCGAAGAGAATGGTGGAGGGTTTGCTCCAACCAAGCTTCATTTGGGTGGCCATGGCTACCTCCTTGACTGAGGTTCGTATTTTGACAGATCCAGCGGTGGTTAGCGGTGCCCGGCGACACATGGGCGAGTGATCCAAAACACCCCGGAATGGATGGACTTTTCGGGCAGCGCTGCCGCCGGAGTGACGCCGTTCTACACGAATGGACGCGGGATGCAGCGTTTCAGTACCATTGCTGGCGCAATTGTCTGCCCATTCCCGCGCAATGTCCATAGCGAAAAGTCGCCGCCCCCGCTTCAGTGCAAAACGGTGATCTGAATCACAGATTTCACCCTCAAGAACTGGTCTCCTATGGGTGAATCGAGGCGTTCTCCGCCGGAATCCCTTCCGGACCAGCCGCTCCGATGTGGTGGAGGTCCTATGCAGCCGATGCATCAAATTCCCGCCCGTGGCGGGCTGAACTACGACGAAGCACCTTTCCTTGCAATCTGGGAGATCACACAGTCCTGTGACTTGGCCTGCAAGCACTGTCGCGCGGCCGCCCAGCCCATCGCCCACCCGGATCAACTGACCACGGACGAAGGCAAGGCCCTTATCGATCAGATCGCCGATCTGCATGTGCCGATTTTTGTCTTCACCGGCGGCGATCCGCTGAAGCGCCAGGACATCTATGAACTGATCCGCTACGCGGCGAGCAAGGACGTGAAGGTGGCCGTGACTCCCAGCGCCACGCCGCTGCTGACGCGTGAAGCGATCTTCAAGATGAAAGAGGCCGGCGTGGTCCGGCTCGGTATCTCGCTCGACGGCTCGTGCCCCGAGATTCACGACAATTTCCGCGGCCTGCCCGGTGCCTGGGCTCGCACCATCCAAGCAGTGGAGTGGGCTGGCGAGGCCGGCCTGCCGATCCAGGTTCACACGACCATCAGCCGCCACAACGCGCACGATTTGGACAACCTGTGCGCGCTGTTTGAAAAGCTCGCCATCGTCATGTGGAATGTCTTTTTCCTGGTACCTGTGGGGCGCGGCCAGTTGGACGACTTGCTCTCTGGCGAGGAGTTCGAGCAGGTCTTCGGCAAGATCTACGAGCTGTCGCATCGCGTCAACTTCCAGATCAAAACCACCGAGGCTATGCACTATCGCCGTTACCTGCTGCAGCACAAGCTGGAGGAGCGGCAGTTCGGCCACGTCGGTCATCCGGTGGCCGCCTACGAGCCCGGCGCACCTACTGCAGACGCGCAGGCTCGCACGCACGGCTGGGCTACGCGCCGCGTGAACGACGGCAAAGGTTTCATGTTCATCTCGCACGTGGGCAACGTATACCCCAGCGGGTTCCTGCCTATCCATGCCGGCAACATTCGCCAGACGCCTCTGGCTGATATCTACCGCAATGCGCCGATCTTCAAGGCGCTGCGCGACACCAGCCGCTTGGAGGGGAAGTGCGGCGCATGCGAGTACAAGGAAATCTGCGGAGGCTCCCGTGCACGCGCTTATGCACTCACCGGCGACCCGCTGGCGCAGGAGCCCTGCTGCATCTACCAGCCGCGCAACTGGACGCCGCTGGTCGATGGCGACCAGCCGGCCGCTTGCCAGCCTGAGCTTTCTGGAACTCTGGTGCACCTCAACTGATTCAGATTCTGAAGTGCAAACGCCGGATGCGAGGAATGCGCATTCGGCGTTTTTTGCGTCTGCGCCGCTCTTTCTTCTCATCCGCTAGCCTGACCTATACTGCTCACGACCTTGTGCTCACCAGCTGCGGCCAACGTTGTTTCGCGCCTGTCCCTATCGCATTCTTCCATCATGGAGAGGGATCCACCTGATGAGACCAAACCGCCTCGCGCTCGCCCTTCCGCTTGTTCTGTTCCTCGTCGTGCTTTGTGATCTGCTCACCGCGCAGATTGCTGTCCAAAGCGGCCTCAAGCTGAGCGAGATTCATACTCACGATCCTTGGATCCTTGCCGACCAGTCGAGCCACACCTACTTTCTCTATGGCGGTTCAGACCCGCGGGCCTCTGCCAGCAGGCGGTGCGGCGTGATCGTCTACAAGAGCCAGGATCTGGAGTCGTGGTCGGGGCCTTACCTGGTTTTTGAGATACCGGACGGGTCCTGGGCCAACCCGGCGCAATCCCCATGGGCCCCCGAGGTCCATCTCTACAACGGGCGCTACTATCTCTTCACCACGCTGCATAACCAGAAGGAACCGCTGCACCTCGACAAGCCTGCTGTGCCCAGCGATACAACGATCGAAGTCCGCTACGCAGGTCAGCGCGGACTGCATCCCCGCGGCACGCAGGTGTTTGTCGCCGACTCGCCGCTCGGGCCTTTCAAGACCATTGTGGACGCCCCCATTCCCCCGCGCAACTACACCACCCTGGACGGCACTCTATGGGTTGAAGACGGCACCCCGTACATGGTCTATGCGCACGAGTGGCTTCAGGTGATCGACGGTCAGATGGAGGCGATCCCGATGAAGCCGGATCTCTCCGCCGCGGCCGGCAGTCCCTTCTACCTTTTCAAGGCCTCTGACGCGCCCTGGCTCGGCGAGCACACTGCAACCGTCAATACTCCCCAGAGTTACGTGACCGACGGACCGGAGCTGTTTCGCGCCCGAAGCGGATCGCTGCTCATGCTTTGGTCGAGCTATGAGAACGGCAGCTACGTCGAAGCCCTGGCGCGTTCCGCGAGCGGCAAGTTGAAAGGCCCGTGGAAGCAGGAAGGCATTCTGCTCGGCAACGACAGCGGCCATGGCATGATCTTCAGAACCTTAGCGGGTGACCTGAGGCTGGTGGTCCATCACCCCTTCGACGGCCGCTATTCCCACGCCTATATCTACGCGGTGGAGGACACGGGGGAGACAATTCGCATCAAGCCCTAGCACGGGACCGTCAACAAAAACGAAGCCCCGGAGGGGCGTTCCTCCAGGGCCTCGTTCTGCGTGGAAAGCAATCCTCAATGACTCGAGGCGTCCGCCTTGCCTTTGAAGCGGCTGTAGACGAACACGATGTAGCCGATGGCGAGCGTCATGCCGAAGGCCCACCAGGCTAGTCCCACGGCCAGCGTGTGCGGGCCGGAGATGGCACGGCTCAGCGTAATGTCGCGGTCGGCACCGGTCGTCGCCGGCAGCAGAGTGGGATATACGCCCCAGCACGCGCCCGCCAGCATGAAGAACAGGTAGAGGCACGACGCCAAAAACGCCTTCACCGGCTGCGCCTTGCGGTTCCACAGCCAGACGCACGCGAGCGCTGCGACTACGCCCACAGGGACGACATAAGTGAACGGATACGCGGCGTAGTTGCGCAGACTCTCGGGCCGTACGGCGATGGTCGCCACCAGGCTCACTACGGTGAGCGCAACCAATGCGAACCAGAGAGGCGTTACGACTTTACGCGCGCGCTGCTCAAGATCCCCAGAGACCTTGATAGTCAGCCACAAAGCTCCGTGGAGCGTGAGCGCAACCAGCGCAACGAGCCCGCCGATCACGGTATACCAATCCAGAATGCCTGGGTGCGGTCCGGGCTGCCAATTGGTCCAGAGGGGAAGGAAGAAGTACCCGTCGGCTTGGAGCGGCACGCCGCGCAGCACGTTGGCCAACGCTGCGCCGAAGAAGATTGTCAGCAGCGTGCTGGAGAAGCCGAAGACGCCGTCGAGCAGCGAAGTCCAAACGCCCACTTCAATGTGGTTGCGCAGTTCAAGACTCACGCCGCGCAGCACCAGCAGCCAGAGCACGATCATCAGCGGCAGATAGAATCCGCTGAAGGCCGAGGCGTAGAGTAGCGGGAACGCGAAGTAGAGCGTACCACCTCCGGCGAGCAGCCAGACTTCGTTGCCGTCCCACACCGGTCCGATGGAATGCAACGCGGTCTGCCGCTCAGCTTCAGTCTTTGTCAGAAACAAATGCAGCACGCCAACGCCGAGGTCGAAGCCGTCGAGTACGACATAGCCAACGATCATTACCGCAACCAGCCAGAACCAGAGAAAACCCATCATGTGCGACTCCCCTTCTCCTCGTTAGTGCGCGTGAACCGATTCCGGAGCTGTCGCTTCCGACAGCGGCCCGTGGCTGATCTCGCGATACACCAGCACTGTGAACAGGAGGCCCAGCAGAAGATAAAGCCCCATGAAACCAATGAGCGTGAACAATCCGTTGCCTGCCGAGACGGTGTGCGAGAAACCCTCACTGGTACGCATCAAGCCGTAGATGATCCACGGCTGTCGGCCGATCTCCGCGGTCATCCAACCCGCGGTATTCGCGATGTAGGGCAGCGGAAAGCTGATCAGCAAGAGCCACAGCATCCAGCGCGTGTTGTAAATCTGGCCACGCCACAGCAGGAACGCCGCAAGCAACATGAGCGCAGTGAAGTACGTTCCGAGACCAGCCATGATGTGGTAGGCGTAGTAGAGCAGCGGAAGCGCGGTGGGCCACTGGTCGCGCGGAATCTGATCGAGGCCCTTCACCTCGGCCTTGGTAGTTCCGTAGATCAGGAAGCTCAACAGATCGTTCACCACAATAGGGTTGTCGATCTGTCCGGTCTCCTCGTTCGGCTGGCCCACGAGCACAACGCCCGCGCCGGTCTCAGTCTTGAAGAGGCCCTCCATGGCTGCAATCGCCGCAGGCTGATTCCGCGCCACGTACTTGCCGTGCAGGTCGCCGGTGGGGAAGATGATCAAGATCGTCGAGATCACTCCGGCAGTAACGCCCACCTTCAGGAATATCCGACCGAAGGCCTCATAGCGCTTGTCCAGCAGGTAAAACGCGCCCACGGCTGCCATCACAAAGCTTGCCGTGACCACTGCGCCGGTCATGTTGTGCGCGTACTGTAGGAGCGCCCACGGGTTCAAGAGCAGTTGCCAGAAGCTGAGCACCTGAAACTGTCCGTTCGGCAGCCGGTCGTAGGCCACGGGGTGCTGCATCCACGCGTCTGTGACGATGATGAAGAAGCCCGAGATCCAAGAGCCTACAAAGACCATGAACGCCGAGAACCAGTGCATCGTCTTCGACAGGCGCTTTTCACCGTAGAGGAACAGGCCGAGGAACGCAGACTCCAGGAAGAAGCTGAACACACCCTCCATGGCCAGCGGCTGGCCGATCACCCCACCCGACAGCTCCGAGAACTTCGACCAGTTGGTGCCGAACTCGAACTCCATGGGGATGCCCGTGACCACGCCGAAAACAAAGTTAATGCCGAAGACGCGACCCCAGAAGCGCGCCGCGCGGTTCCACTGCTCGCTGCCGGTTTTGAGCGCTACCGATTTGAGCACCACGATCAGCAGCGCAAGGCCCATGGTCAGTTGTGGAAAGAGATAGTGGAAGGTCACCGTAAAGGCAAAATGCAGCCGGTGAATCAGCTCAGCAGTCATCTGTGGATACTCCCAAGGAAGAATAGACCTGGCGCGAGCGAAAACGCGTCAACCGATAGTATGCCCAGCGGCCGCAACACGCCAACGTCAAACTAGCGGCCCGTTTGGAACTCCGTGTGATTTTAATCACTCGCAACCTGCGGCCCCGAGGTGGATTCTAGATATGAGAGACAGCATCGCCCGTATAAGATGCTGATGGTCCACCACCATGAGCAAGATGGGTGCAGCGGGCCGGATTCCCCGGAGGTCAGAAGGATGAAAATCGCAATCATCGGCGGCGGCATTGCCGGTCTGTCGGCAGCCTACGAGTGCGAAAAGGCGCGCGCAGCCGGCGAGCCGGTCGAATACAGACTCTACGAATCGCGCGAACGGCTGGGAGGCTCACTGGCCTCGGAGATCGTGAACGGCGCGGTGCTGGAGCGCGGGCCGGACTCGTTCATCAGCGAGAAGCCCGCCGCGGCCGAGTTGTGCCGCGAACTGGGTCTGGGGGACCAGCTCACCCCCTCCAACGACGCTGATCGCAAGACCTGGATTGTCGTCCGCAACCGACTTGTTCCACTGCCCGACGGCCTGATGTTTCTGGTGCCGACCAAGCTGATTCCCACGGCGTTGACGCCGCTGTTCAGCTTGAAGACGAAAATCCGTATGGGGCTGGAACTGCTGCATCCGCCGCGGCCTGGCGCGCAGGACGAGTCAGTCGCCGCGCTAGTGGAGCGGCACTTTGGACAGGAGGCCGTGGACCGGCTGGCCGATCCGCTGCTCTCTGGCATCTATGGCGGCGACGCCACGCAACTGAGTGCGCGCACAGTGCTGCCCAAGCTGGTGGAGATGGAAGCGCAGTATGGCTCGCTGACACGCGGCATGGTGGCCGCTCACCAGCAGATGCGCGCCCGTGCCGCACAGAGGCCTGCGCCTTCCCCGGGAGCGCCACGTCCTGCACCGCGCGGAATCTTCACCACGTTGCGCGGGGGCATGCAGCAGCTCGTCGACGCACTGGAAGCGCGGCTGGAATCCACTTGGGTGCAGCGCTCCACTACGGTAAGCACTATTGAGCAGAACAGCGATGGCTGGCGCATTACCGCGGACGGCCGCACGAAGGATTTCGACGCCGTGATCATGGCCTCGCCCGCATGGGCCGTGGGCGCACTACTCAAGCCTGTGGATGCGGAGCTGGGCGAAGCGCTCGCTTTGATTCCTTACTCGTCATCGATCACCGTGAACTTGATCTACGACGAGTCTCAGTTAGGCCGGCTGCCGGATGGCTTCGGCTTTCTTGTTCCGGCCATTGAGAACCGATCCATGCTGGCCTGCACCTTCGTGCACCGCAAGTTCCTTGGCCGTACGCCGACTGGCAAAGTCGTGCTGCGCGCCTTCCTGGGCGGCATGAAGAATGAGGCCCAGCTGAAGGAAACCGACGAAGCTCTCATTGCTGCCGTGCGCCGCGATCTGAGCGATATTCTGGGCGAGAAGATCATCAGCCGCTCAACCGTGCCCGAACATGCGCAGGTTTCGCGCTGGCGGCGCGCCATGGCACAGTATGCCGTTGGCCACCAGGATCGAATGCAACTTGTGAAGGAGCGCGTGGCTGCGCTGCCGGGCCTACGGCTCGCCGGCAACGCCTACGACGGCATCGGCATACCCGACTGCATTCGATTGGGCAGGAAGGCGGCCCGCGAGCTGACTACCGCAGGTGCTGCTACTTCCGCGGCCGCGCGCTAAAACATCTTTGGAATTTTAGAAAACCGAAAGCACAGACTCAGGTGGCTGCTTCTTTAAGAAAAAGCCACCCTTCATGGTTCTGAAGAAGGCTAAATGGCTCCAAAAGGGCTCTAGCGCGGCACCACCGGCAGCAGCAGCACGCTCGGATGCGCTGCGTCGTGCAATACCGTGTTGGTAGCCTTTGCGAACTCGGCACTGTCCGCACCGCTTTTGCCTGTATTCAGATTGCGGTCAAAGTGCGGGAAGTTACTGCTCGAAACTTCCAGCCGGATGCGATGGCCCTTGCGGAAGAGGTTGCTCGTTGACCAGAGATCAATCTTGTACTCATAGACCTTTCCTGGCTCCAGCAGCGAGGCCTCGCTCGTCGAGTTGCGGTAGCGCGCGCGAAGAATGCCCTCCGTCAGGTTCTCCGCTACACCATCCGGCCCAACGTCGACCAACTTTGCGGTGAAATCCGTGTCCACGGCTGAAGACTGGGCAAATAGATCGAGCGTTACCGGCCCAGTCACTTCGATGTCCGTGTCGAGCGTCGGCGTGGAATAGACCAGCACATCGGGGCGCGCTTCCACCTTGCTCTGGTCGAACGGACCAGCCGCGAGGCGCGCGCCGTCGCAGCAGAGCGGCCCGCCTACCGTGGGCACGGGGTTTGCCGGATCATAGACATACACGTCGTTCGCTTCCTTGCTTGCGGTCGTCGTCAAAAGTGCGCCATCGCCAGCTGCAGTATTGGCCTTGCCACTGGAATGCAGGTAATACTTCGCCTGCTGAGCGCGCTCAAGCGGCCACGCTGCTTCGTCGCGCCACACGTTCTCGCCCATGACAAAGATGCGCACCGGCTTGTCACTCGCGAACTGGTTCTGCTTGCCCTTGAGCAGATAGTCGTACCATTCGAGCGTCAGCGCGTTCTCGTCGTACTCGGCGGCTGCGGGGCCGAAATCCACTGCGCCTATCTTGCGCCCTATACCGGCGTGTCCACCCACTGTGATCAGCAGGCGCTGTTGCTTGCGCGCGTCCTCATTACCTGCGTGATCGCGCATACCGAGGTAGTTGCGCAGCGAGCCGCCCTGAAAGAGATCGTACCAGGCAGCGATAGTGAGCGCCGGCACCTGGATGCGCGAGTAGTCTTCCTCAATGGACCACTGCTTCCAATAGCTGTCGTATGCGGGATGCGCAAGCCAGTCCACGAAGTAGGACGCGAGCGAACGAGTCATATCTGCGCCGTCGCCGATTGGCTTGAAGTTGAAGACCGGGAAGTGGCTGAGAGGTAGAACCTGCATGCCGACGAGCGGATTCGTGTTCTCACCGATCATCCGGTTGGCGGTATCCTGCGCCAGGCCCGCGGTCCACGACTCATCGAACCACTGCTCGAACGCGCCGCCCTGGTAGGTCCAGTTCTCGTGGTAGTTGGACGCGGTGACCACTGGGCAGATGCCTGCCAGATGCGGAGGATGGCCGATGGCTGTGAGCATCTGCGTGGCGCCTACATAGGAGCCGCCAAACATGCCCACCTTGCCGTTCGAGTGCGGCAGCGCAGCGGCCCACTCCACGGCGTCATAGCCGTCCTGCGTCTCGTGCTTGAAGGGGTACCACTCGCCAGCGGAGGTATAGCGGCCGCGCACATCCTGCACCACGACCAAGTAGCCGCGCTCTGCGGCCTGCCGCGCAAACTCTGCAGTATTGCCCTTGTTATAAGGCGTGCGCTGCAACAGTGTCGGAAAGTCGCCGTCGCCCGCAGGCCGGTAGATGTCCGCCTGCAACGTAACGCCGTCGCGCGTCTTCATCGACACGTTGTGCTCAACGACGATCTGCGGCGCGGCGGGTTGTGCGATCAACGGAAGAACTGGAAGCGATACGACAGCCAGAACGAAGAGAAGAACTTTTCTGTACACGCGAATCCCCCGACGATTGAGTCGAGGTCATTCTATCGTCTGGATGCTGCGCAGATTCCAGCTTTCACAATCCGCCGCTGCCCAGCATAAGGCCGATTCCGTAAGTGACCGCGCCTTCCACCGCGCCGACCACCGTCATCTCCAGCCCCGACGACCACCACGAGCGGATGGTGATGAGACTCTTGGCTGCGCCGACGGCAAAATGCGCAACCAGCGAGACGACTGCCGCGGCGATGACCGCATGCACACCGCTCATGAAGAAGAACGGAATGATCGGAATAATAGCGCCCACCGCGGTGGAGAGTGCGCCGGAGCTGGCTGAGACGATGGGGTTGGAAAGCGCTTCTTCAGTGGTGCCAAGCCGCTCAGTGGCCAGCGCACGCAGCAGCTGGTCAGGGTCGTTGGCAATGTGATTCACCATGTGCAGCGCGTCGGCCTCGGGTAGACCCTTAACCTGATAGTAGAGCGCAAGCAATTCGCGTGCTTCCGGGCCGTTCATCTCGATAGCCTCGCGCTCGCGAGCGATTTCCGCGTGGTAAATTTCGCGCTCGCTCTTGGCTGCCAGGTATGCGCCTGAACCCATCGACAACGCCGATGCGACCATGCCAGACAAACCCGCCAACAACACATACTTGCTGTCGCCCGCTGTGGCGCCGGAGACGCCCGAGACGATGCCAAAGATGGCGCCAAGGCCGTCGTTCACACCATAGACGGCGTCGCCGATCCACGCGCCGGGCTGCTTGCGGCCCTCGTTGCGCTTGGCCAGCATCTCTTCGAGTACGGCTTTGGGGTCGACCTTGGGCGCGCCTGCGGGAGCCGTGTAATGACCGCGCAGGAGCGATCCCAGTTCGCGGTGGTGCTCCTTCTCGTCTTCGATGACGTGCTCGAGGATGGCGATAGAACCCTCGTCACCCAGTTCCTTCAGCTGCCTGCCGTAGCCGGCAATGTGGCGGCTCTCTTCGATCTCCAGGCGGCGCAGTGCCATCTTGGGGCCGCCTGCGCGATTCGCGAGTGAGTTGGCCTCGCCTGCCTCCGGACCGGAGTAGTCGGGCTTGGAGCCGCCCAGTTCCAGGATGCGGCCTTCCCACAAAGCGGCATGCTCCAGCTCGGCCTGGGCCAGGTGGCGCAGCACCTGGGCACGCACAGGGTCTGTATCGCGGTCGGCCAGTGCCTGGTAGGTGTGATACCCCTCCATTTCGGCCTGCCAGTTGCCTTCCAGTGCCTCCAGCACCTTCTTCAGCTTTGCCGTGCTCAACGCTGCGATCGCCAAGTGGATATCTCCTTGTCTGCTTTCCCTGAGGATACCTGAACATGCGGCAGCCCCGGACACCACGCGTTAACCCTGCGTGCGCGCACTTCCCCTCACCGCCGTTTCCCGTATAGTGTTGTGTGCAGCATATAGGCGGCGGGAGAACCAAACTGCCGCGCACCATGCGCCGCCAGCCGCAAAGGCGGCTCGCACATGCCCAACCGGGCTGAATTCTGAGAAACGGGGAAGCAACCCTTATGGCAACTCGCTCCACACCGCCGGCACAAACCACGCCGAGCTACACGGGGCCGTTTATCACGGTGGCCGTGCTGTTCTTCATCTTCGGGTTCATCACGAATCTCAACATGGCACTGGTACCGCACCTGCGATCGATCTTCGATCTTCCGTATGCATGGGCCATGCTGGCGGAGTCAGCGTTCTTCCTCGCTTACTTCGTCTTCTCCTCTCCGACCTCGAAGCTGATTGAATCCATCGGATACAAAAAGACGATGGTGGTTTCTCTGTTCATCCAGGTGGTGGGCTGCCTGCTGTTTGTTCCGGCGGCCAAGCTGGTGAGCTTTCCCATGTTCCTCACCGCGGTGTTCATTGTGGGCGCGGGCGTGACGGCATTGCAGACCGCTGCCAACCCCTACGTTGCAATTCTCGGTCCTGAGCACAGCGCGCCCGTACGCCTTACCCTGGCGCAGGCGTTGAACTCGCTAGGCGGCACGATTGCCCCGCTAGTTGCCGGAGCCTACATCCTGACCGATCCAGCCAGCACGGCAACCAAGGCGGCGGTTGCCGATACGGTGCGTGGCCCCTATATCGCCATCGCCGGGGGCTTGCTGATCCTGGGCTTTGCGGTCATGTTCATGCATCTGCCTCACATCGCACAGACCCAGGCATTCCGCCCCGCCAAGGAAGGCGATCCAATCCTGAGTCGCAGTATCTGGGCTTACAAGCACACAGTCCTGGGCGCGGTTGGGATCTTTCTGTATGTCGGCGTCGAGGTGGGCTTGGCTTCGATCGCCGTGAATTACTTCAAGACGCAGGGCGTTGACAGCGCCAAGACGGCGTCGTTCCTGGTTTCGCTCTACTGGTTTGGCGCGCTGGTGGGACGCCTGCTCGGATCGTGGGTTCTGACCAAAATCAATTCAGGGAAGCTGCTGGGGGCTTTCGGCTTCGTCGCTGCAGCACTGCTTGCAGTCTCCATGGGTTCGACCGGACAGTTGGCAATCTGGACCATGGTGCTGTGCGGCTTCTTCAACTCCATCATGTTCCCCAACATTTTTGCGCTGGGCATCAAGGGTCTTGGTCCTATGACCAGTAAGGGCTCAGGGCTGATTATGACGGCGGTTGTTGGCGGCGCGATTGTTCCGTTCCTGATTGGCGCAGCGGCCGACAAGTTCGGCATTCAGCACGCTTTCGTGATCCCGATGCTCTGCTACCTCTTCATCGCCTACTACGGGCTGTGGGGCTCCAAACCTACGCGGACAGTGACGGCGTAGGCTGGATGTTGCAGTCGATTGAAGGCCCTCCGGCGATCGCCGGAGGGCCTTCGCATGTCTGCGCGGATGTCACGGCGTTCTCCTTCCTCATGTAAACCGCATCAAATAAAACGCTTGTCTGGATTTCCATAGAGCCCTTAATTGCCCTTTGACGTCTATTGCAAATCGCGATAATAATATCGCGATTTGCAATAGACGTTGGCCAATATGTTCATTGTCATGGCTGCCAACGCAAGCAGGAGTTCATTAAACTCGGCGAAAAAATCCGCTACCTCCGTGAAGTAGAAGGCAGCTTACGTGGCCTGGACAGGGCAATGAGCCAGCAGGAACTCGTGCGCGCCATCCAGGCTGAGACCGGCTCGAAGCTTAGCCAGAGTTACCTCTCCCAAATTGAAAGCGGCGCGCGGCCGCACCTGACCAATACGACGCGCCAATTGCTGGCAGGATTCTTCAAGGTGCATCCGGGCTACTTGGTTGACGACCCGGAGGGCTACTCGCCGGAGTTACAGAGCGAACTGCGCAATGTGGAATACAAGCTGGACCTGTGGCTGGTGGACGGCGCAGAGCGCTTTCGCCGCGACCCGGAGCTGAAGCAGGCGCTGCTGACGTTGGCGCGGCATGAGCACTCGCGCGAGTGCCTGCTACTACTCGAGTCGATTCTGGATACACCGGAACTGTTGCCGCGGTTGTTGGAAGTGTTGCGGCCCGGGGGCGACGCACAGACGCAGGAAGTCGATGCGCAAAGACCTGAACCACGCAAGCGGAGGGCGCAACGATGAACTGGGAGTCCTTCTATCTGATCTGCTTTCTGATTAGCCTGGGACTGAGCGTGGTCTCACTTCTGGGCGGCATGGGACACTTCGGCGGCCACGTCCACCATATGCCGCACGCGACGCATTTGCCGCATCCGGCGAATGCAACTGCGGACAGCGGCGCCACGGTTCCCTGGTGGAATGCGTTCTCGCTGATGATCTTCCTCTGCTGGTTCGGCGCGGCGGGATATCTGCTGACGCGCTACGGCAGTTTTGTGGCCGCGGTGGTGCTGGTGCTGGCCGCGGTGTGCGGATTCATCGGGGGAGCCCTCGTTTTTTTGTTCCTCACCAAGGTGTTGCTGCCGCACGAGCGCGAGCTGACGGCGGACGAAACGGACGTGGTGGGCGTGGTCGGCCATGTCTCGTCGGAGATTCGCGCAGGCGGCATCGGCGAAGTTGTATACGAACAGCTGGGCGCGCGGCACTCCGTACCGGCGCGCTCTGATAGCGGCGAACCGATTCCCAAACAGGAAGAGGTCTACGTTGTGGCGTATGAGAAGGGCATCGCCTTTGTGCGCCGCTGGGACGACATTCCGGCGGGCAACAATCCACATTTAGCGCAAACCACTGATCACTGAGGTTCTTGTGCAATGAGCAACACAGCCGTGCTGACAACGGATATGGCCATCCTGGTGGGTATCTTCCTGCTGGGTCTGTTGGCCAAGCTATTTCCAAGAAATGGCCGCAATGCCGGCCATAAGCAGTAAAACTATCAACCACTCCAGCTCCCGGACGAAAGGACCGGGAACTCAATGACGAACCAGATCATTTTGATTGCAGGACTCGGGCTGTTGGCGCTGATCTTTCTGCTGGGCATTCTTGCCAGGATGTATCGCAAGGCCGGCCCCAACGAGGCTTTGATCGTCTACGGATTCCGCGGGCCCCGCGTCATCAAAGGACACGGTACGGTGATCTTCCCCATGGTGGAGAACTGTCGCGAACTGAGCCTGGAGCTAATGAGCTTCGACGTGGCTCCGCAGCAGGACCTCTACACCAAACAAGGCGTCGCCGTCACGGTGGAAGCAGTTGCGCAGATCAAGGTGCGCAGCGACCAGGCGTCGATCCTGACCGCGGCCGAGCAGTTCCTGACCAAGGCGCCGCAGCAGCGCGAAGGGCTGATTCGATTGGTAATGGAGGGCCATCTGCGCGGCATCATCGGCCAGCTCACGGTCGAGCAGATTGTGAAGGAGCCCGAGATGGTAGGCGAACGCATGCGCTCCACCTGCGCGGAAGATATGAGCAAGATGGGGCTGGAAGTGATTTCGTTCACCATCAAGGAAGTGCGCGACAAGAATGAGTACATCGCGAATATGGGCCGACCCGATGTGGCGCGCATCAAGCGCGATGCGGATGTGGCTACAGCCGAGGCCGAGCGTGACACAGCGATCCAGCGCGCCAATGCACTGCGAGCGGCTGCGATTGCCAAAGCGCAGGCAGACCAGGACCGTGTGATTGCTGAAACCGCTTCGCAGACAAGGCAGGCGGAGGCGCAGCGCGACCTGGACATCAAGAAGGCCGAGTATGCCGAGCAGAGCCGCCGCCAGCAGGCCTCGGCCGATAAGGCTTACGAACTGCAGACCAACGTCATGCTGCAGCAGGTAACGGCAGAGCAAGTGAAAGTGCAGCAGGTGGAGAAGGAAGGGCAGATCAAGGTACAGGAAGCGGAAGGCCACGCGTCCGCGATCCGCACGCAGGGCGAGGCTGAGGCCGCGATCATCTTCCAGAAAGGCGAGGCCGAAGCCAAGGCAATGAACGTGAAGGCTGAGGCCTACCAGGAATGGAACCAAACCGCGGTTGTGGATAAGCTGCTGACCAACATGGCCGATGTGGTGCGTGCGATGGCCGAGCCGCTCAGCAAGGTGGACAAGATCACGATCGTGTCGACGGGCAGCGACGGCGCTGCGGGCGTGAATAAGATCACCGGCGACATGACGAAGATCGCCGCACAGGTACCAGCGCTGTTTGAGGCGCTCAGCGGAATGGACATCAAACAACTGATGGCCAATGTGCAGAGCATGAAGCAGAAACCGGAGAATGGTGCGGCCTCTGCAGCCTCGGCCCAATAACCCCGCCGGAGTTGTCCGGCTCCGCGCACAGCGTGTGGAGCCGGATAATGTCCGGGCACAAAGCAAAGGAGAATGCCATGTCTCTGCTGGAGAGAGTGAGTACCCTGCTCCGCGCTAACCTGAATGATCTAGTCGAAAAGGCAGAGGATCCGGAGCGGATGTTGAAACAGGTTGTGCTCGACATGGAGAACCAGTTGCTGCAGGTGAAGACGCAGGTGGCGATCGCTATCGCTGATCAGCATCTTCTGGAGAAGAAACGCGTCGAGCACGAGCAGCAATCAGCCGAGTGGCGCCGCAAGGCCGAACTTGCCGTTTCGAAAAGCCAGGATGACATGGCGCGTGCGGCTCTGGAACGCGCACTGAGCCATGACGAACTTGTGAAAGGCTTTACCGTGCAGGCAGAGGATCAGAAACAAGAAGCCTACAATCTGCGCCAGGCCCTCCGCAAGCTCGAGCAAAAGTTGAGCGAAACCCGTGCAAATTGCGAGATGCTGATGGCTGAGCATCGCCGCGCCAAGGTGATAGGTCGCGCCACAAAGGCCCGCCAGGCGGTGGGCAACGGGCAGGAGCAAACGCTGGGCCGTATGAAGAGCAAGGTTCGCGTTCAATCTACGCAGAATGCGGCTGCAAGCGAAATCCTCGCTCCGGATACGCTTGAAGATCGCTTCAAAACGCTCGAAAGCGAAGACAAGGTGGAGATGCTGCTGAGCGAGATCAAGAACCGGCGGGCCCTGCGATAGTGGGTGATGATGACGGGCGCCTCAGGAGGTTTTTGCACCTCCTGGGGCCCTTCGTGCGTCTAAGTGCTCAGTGGATTTTGTTCGTTGAATGGAAGCGCAGCCGACACCGATTGTGCGGCGTTTTCCAAACTGCGTGGTGTCTTTATAGGTCTTCCCTTACCACGACACCAAATCTCCCCATACTGGTGAATGGATGCGTTTGTCTTCTGTCTTCCTGTCTGTTGCGCTTGCTTTGCTTCTGGCCGTGCCGTGTTGTACGCCTGCACAGGAGCCATGCAAGAGTGGCTTGTCCTGCACGACCGATCAGGTCGCTGCAGTCCATAAGCCCAATGGTGAAGCTTCCACTGAAAGCGATGCGGAACCTGAAAGTAAGCTCGGTGCTGTTCCGGATGCGCCAGATGCACAGGGCGGCACCGTCAGCGGCACTGTAACGGACACCAACGGAGACATCATCCCCGGCGCAACCGTACAACTGGATGGCGCTAGCCGCACAGGCCAGCAGACGAAGACGGCCAACGACAGCGCATTCTTTCAATTCAACGGCCTCAAGCCCGGAGTAAACTATCACATCACGGTGAGGGCGGCTGGCTTCGACGACTGGACCTCGCAGCCCATCACCGTCGTAGCGGGACAGTACCTCGACATGACAGGCATTCAAGTCAGGATTGCCAGTGCAGTCTCGTCGGTCTTGGTCTACTCCTCCACCGAGCAAATAGCAGTTCAACAAGTGCAGATCGCAGAGCAGCAGAGAGTTCTCGGTTTCATTCCTAATTTCTACGTCATTTACGACTCAAAGAATGCCGTGCCGCTGTCGACCAAGCTGAAATTTCAGATGGCGCTCCATGTGTCTGTCGATCCTGTCAGCATTGCGGGCGCGGCTTTTCTTGCTGGCATCAATCAGGCTGCAGACCGGCCGGACTATCAGCAGGGCCTCAAGGGCTATGGTCAGCGCTTCGGCGCTGCATATGCAGACGGCTTAACCGACATCATGTTCGGTGGTGCAATTCTTCCCTCGCTCTTGCACCAGGATCCACGCTACTTCTATCAGGGAACGGGCACCGTCAAGTCGCGTATGGTGCATGCGCTCTCCAATCCCTTCATATGCCACGGTGATAACGGCAGGCTACAGCCCAACTTCTCGAGTTTGGGCGGCGACCTGATTTCCAGTTCCATCTCGAATGCGTATTATCCCGCATCAAATCGCGGTGCAGATTTCGTTTTCACACAGTTTGCGCTGAGCACAGCCGAGCGCGAAGTGAGCAGCCTGGTGCAGGAATTCATCATTCGCAAGCTCACACCAAGCGCCAATCGGAACAACTAACCTACGCCGGATGTGACTTCTCGCTGTATAGAAAGTGATCTAGCCCTTAGAGAAGCCTGAGCGAGTTTGAAGCGGCTCAGAACCAGCCGAATCTCCGTAGTCCGAAATGTGTATCTGCAGATGCGGCAACTCTTCGTCTGCCCGCAGCTTTGCCGGCGCACTCGTTACCAAGTACGACTTTGCGCTGATGCGTGAGGCAGCAACCAACACCTTCCGCGAGTTCTGCCCGGACATTGCTGCGCACCTGCCGCATCGATACCATTAGTTCCCCCTCCCATCGCAACATTCTGTTTGCCTGATCCGTCCGTAGCGCGCGATACTTCACTGCATGCGTTGAATCGCTTTACTCGAGCGCTCAGCATGAGGTGATACATGTCCTGGAAGTAGGTATTGCAGCGGCTCGTGCCGGTGGCGAGCATTTAATCCGGTTTTGCGTTCTATGCGCCGGCCCAGGCCTCACGGCAAGACGGTTCAGGTGCGTATGCAACCGGAATCTATCGCAACCTCTTCACCGAGAACGGACACTCTCAGGAAGAAGTTCGGGCGAAGATCGATGCTGCTTATCAGCAGCTCTTTCACGGCGATCCGCACACCCAAGCAATTGCCTTTGCAGCGGGCAGCAACTCCAACTGTCCGCTGATGTACGTCACCGACTGAGCCAATCACGATGTGCGTACCGAAGGCATGTCTTAAGGCATGATGATCGCCGTGCAGTTGAGCAAAAAGTCGGAGTTCGATGCGCTGTGGAATTGGACGATGACCTACATGTACATTGCCAATCCGGAGCATCCTTCATGCGGCTACTTTTCCTGGTCATGCAAGACGGACGGAACTCCGAATGAAGAGACGCCTGCGCCGGACGGCGAAGAATACTTTGCAATGTCGCTGCTGTTTGCTGGCAACCGCTGGCCCGATGGACACGGCATCTATGACTATCATGCCGAGGCTGAGAAACTCCTCACTGCAATGCGCCACCGTGCTGTGATTACTGGACCCACCAAGTTCGGTCAGCGCAGCGTGGGACCGGAGGTGAACGAAGAGCATGCAATGATCCTGTTCGTGCCGGGCATCATGCCCGACCCGTTCACGGATCCCTCCTATCACCTGCCGGCGTTCTATGAGCTCTGGGCACGTTGGTGGCCGGTGGAAGCTGGCGCCTTCTGGGCACGCGCGGCCGAGGCCAGCCGGGCCTTTTTCGTTAAGACGGTGAATCCGCAGACAGGCCTTGCGCCCAGCTACGCGAACTTTGACGGCACACCACATATCAACCAGTTTTCGCAGTCAGGGAAATTTGGCTACGATGCGTGGCGCACCGCCAGCAACTGGTCCGTTGACTGGTCGTGGTGGCACAAGGCCCCCGGCCGAGCAAGGGTTGAGCGACCGTATTCAGGGATTCTTTGCGACGCAAGGCATCAAGAGTTATGGACCGGTCTACACACTCGACGGCAGACTGCTTGGCACCACGCACGGCCTGACGCATGAAGACCATCCAGCAGGCCTTGCTGCACAAATGCGGTCGCGGGCCTGGCGGCAACTGATCATACTAGGGTGCGGCAATTCACCGAGGCATTGTGGAATACGTCAATCCCCGCTTGTGAAAATCGCTATTACGACGGCATGCTCTATCTCATGAGCCTCATGCACCTCGGCGGCGAATTTCGCATCTGGGGACCGGCGCCGCTGAATAACAAACACTGACAGTTGCGGCACTCCTTCGGATTAAGAGTCGGCCCAGTTCGCCTGCCCTTGCCGCAAACCTGTGGATTCCAGTGCGAGCCATGTGGATTCATTACGCCTAGTCAAGTGCTTTGTGAAAGCGAAGAATGGCAAACATCAGCAAGCAAAAGCCGAAACCAGCCATCGCCGCCATCTGTGGCCAAAGAATGTCCATGCCTACACCTTTCAAGTAAGTACCACGCAGTACGACCAGAAAGTAGCGAAGCGGGCTGAGATATGTAAGGTTCTGTAGCCATTGCGGCATGGTGCTGATCGGAAAGCCAAATCCTGAAAATGTGATCGCCGGCATGATAAAGAAAAATGCCAGAACCATCGCCTGCTGCTGAGTGGACACAATAGTCGAAATCAGCAGACCAACTCCCAGCATGCACACCAGAAAGAGGAGCGCACCCAAGGCCAGCACTGCCAGGCTGCCACGAAACGGAATGTGGAACCAAAGCGACCCTACCGTCGCGATGAGTGACACATCGAGAATGCCTATAAGGAAGAACGGCAATGTTTTGCCAAGGATGAACTCAACCGGCCGAATCGGAGTGACCATCATCTGCTCGAGTGTGCCAATTTCGCGTTCCCGTACCACGGCGAATGCCGTTAGGGTGATGACCAGGACCAGCGTGAGGCTGCCAATGATGCCTGGAATGAAGAACCAGCGACTGCGGAGTTCGGGGTTGTACCACGGACGCTGCTCAAGCTGCACGCTGGGCGCAAGTGCCGCAACTTGCGGTGCAATTCGTTCCATGCGATCCTGTTGCATCTCGCGCGCAAAGCCCAGTGCGATTTGCGACACATAGCCAGAAGCGATCAATGCCGTGTTTGAATTTGTTGCGTCCACGATCACCTGAATCTGAGCTGTTTCGCCTTTGCGCAGCTTCTGCGCAAATCCTGCATCCAGTTCCAGGCCTAAGGTCGCATCGCCGCGCTCTATCCAGTCACCCAGTTCGCGTGAGCTCTCGAGTTGCCGCTCCACCTCAAAGTACAGACTCGAAGTGAAGCGCGAAATCAGTTCGCGGCTTTCCTGGCTGTGGTCGAAATCCAGTACCACCGTTGGCACGTGGTGGATCTCGAATGTTGCGGCGTAACCGAAGACCAGCATCTGGATGATGGGCGGTCCGATCAGGATGAAACGCGTGCGCTTGTCGCGCACCACCTGGATGAACTCCTTGATCAGCATCTGTTGGAGGCGCCTCAGCATCTTTCGATCCTTATCCCAATCGCTTGTGAAATGCGCGTGTGGCGAGGATGGCCAGAACCACAGAGAAGGCCGCAAGCGGCAGCAGATCAGCATACAAAAGAGCAGCCGGTGTACCCTTCAGGAAGATCTTCTTCAGAACAGAGACGTAGTAGCGCGCCGGTAGCACACGCGTGATCCACTGCAGAGCAGGTGGCATCTGTTCAATCGCGAAGAGGAATCCTGAGAGTAGAAATGCGGGCAGAAATGTGACCAGGAGTGCAATCTGGCTTGCGGCAAACTGGCTCTTGGCAAGTACGGAGATGAAGAAGCCCAGCGACAGAACCACAATCAAGAACATAGCCGAGCTGGCGAACAGCGTGACGAACGAGCCGCGGAAAGGAACGCGAAACCAGTAAATGGCGATGGCAGCCGTAATGGCCGTATCGACCATACCAAGCACGAAATAAGGCAGCAGCTTGCCGAGCATGATCTCCATTGCACTCACAGGCGTGGAGATCAACTGCTCCATAGTGCCGCGCTCCCACTCGCGCGCGATGGTCAGCGAGGTCAGAAATGCTCCAATCACCGACATCACCAGCGCGAGGATGCCGGGGATGATGAATGCACTACTTTCGAGATCCTCGTTGTACCAGGTGCGCGTCTCAGTGGTCACGGACGCCGGCGGAACGGGTGAACCGCGACTGCGCATCCAGTTGATCTGAACCTCAGATGAATAGCCTTGGACCACACCCTGCGTATAGCCGAAGGCAATGTTGGCCGTATTGTCGTCTGTCGCATCTGCGAGCGCCTGCACTGCAACCGGTCCGCCTTGCCGCAGCTGCCGAGAGAAGTTCCACGGCACAACCACGACCATCCTTGCCCTTCCTTCATCCAACGCCCGAGCCACTTCACGCTCGCTGGTTGCAACGCCAACGACAGTGAAATACTCACTGGCTGCGAAGCGCCAGAGCAGGTCCTGGCTCTGCTGACTTCCATCCTGGTCCCACGCCACAAGCGGAATATGCTTTTGATCCAGGTTCACGCCATAGCCGAACAGGACAACCAGAATTGCGGGCATGATGATAACGATCATCAGGCTCAGAGGATCGCGCAGGATTTGCACCACCTCTTTGCGTGCCATGACCAACATGCGCGTCATACTCATCGCCGCTGCTCCCCGGATGCTTCCGAGGTTGACGTAACGGAGACAAAGACATCTTCGAGGCTTGGACTCGTCTTCTCCATACGCTCCACGGCAATGCCCTGCTCAAGCAAGAGTTGACGCAACTTTCCAATGGACTGCTCTGCATCGCGCACCACCAGATGCATTGCATTGCCAAACATGGATGCGTCCTGCACGCCCGGCGCCGCCTTTAAGACTTTGAGCGCCTCACCCACCGGCCTGCACTCCACTAGAAGCAACTCGCCCTTCATCGCATTACGCTTGAGCGCGCCAGGCGTCCCGAGTGCCACAAGCTTGCCGCGAAAGATTAGGCCTAACCGAGTACAGTACTCTGCCTCTTCCATATAATGCGTGGTCACAAAGACGGTTACTCCCTCGGCAGCCATTGAGTGAATCAGGTCCCAGAATTGACGGCGCGCGAGAGGATCGACACCTGAGGTGGGTTCATCCAGAAAGAGAATTGGTGGTCTGTGCAGCACTGCACATCCAAGAGCCAGACGCTGTTTCCAACCTCCAGGTAGCGTTCCTGTCAACAGACGCTGTTTGCCTTCGAGATCAGCCATTGCGAGCGCCCATCCGATTCGCTCAGGGACCAGACCCGAAGGAACGCTGTAGAGTCCTGCAAAGAGGCGCAGGTTTTCAATCACCGTGAGGTCGTTATAGAGAGAGAATTTTTGTGACATGTAGCCGATGTTCTGGCGGACCAATTCGGGCTTGGATCCGACATCGTGGCCTGCCACCTGGGCACTGCCCGAAGATGGCCGCAGAAGTCCACACAACATGCGAATCGTGGTTGATTTACCGGCGCCGTTCGGGCCGAGAAATCCGAATACCTCGCCGCGGCGCACTGCGAGGCTGATTCCGTCGACCGCAGTAAAGTCTCCGAAGCGCTTCACGAGGTTCTTGATCGTAACCGAATTGTACGGCTCACCCAATTGGCGCACCTTCTCGCTGTACGGCCTGAACAAACAGGTCTTCGATTGTTGGCTGCGCCAGCTCAATGTTTTCGAAGCGTACTCCTGCGCTGCGCAATCGCTCAATGAACTGTGGAATGCGGCGCTGGGCTGAATCCACGACGAGGTGCAAGCCATCTCCGCTCTTCACGAGGCTTGAAATCCCTTCCGAGCGCTCCAGAGCCAGACGCACTGCATGAAGATCGTCCGCGACTACCGACAGTACTGCCCCCTCCATGTGTGCTTTCAGATGCTCTGGGGTGTCACAGAACAATAATCTCCCTTGGTGCAACAGAGCAATGCGATGACAACGTTCTGCCTCGTCAAGATAGGCAGTTGATATGAGGATTGCGACGCCCTCGGCCAGCAACTCGTAGAGGATTCTCCAGAAGTCGCGCCGCGATACAGGATCGACACCTGTTGTCGGCTCGTCGAGCAGCAGAACCTTAGGGCTATGAATGAGCGCACAGGCAAGGCCGAGTTTTTGCTTCATCCCTCCGGAGAGTTTGCCTGCCAAACGCTTGCGAAACTCGCTCATTCCGGCCGCATGCAACAGTTCCTCTGCACGCGGAATCCGCTCCGCGCGCTTCACACCGAATAAGTCCGCATAGAATCGAATATTTTCATCGACGGTCAGGTCTTCGTACAATCCGAAGCGCTGTGGCATGTAGCTGAGGACATGCTTCGCTGCTTCCGGGTCATGCACCACGTTGATCCCAGCAACTGACGCTACCCCTCCGTCCGGCTTGAGGATTCCGGCCAGTATCCGCATCGAGGTGGTCTTCCCTGCGCCGTCCGGACCCACCAACCCGAAGATCTCTCCCGGCCGCACATCAAAGCTCAGAGCATCAACAGCACACACGCCAGGAAAGGCCTTCTTCAATCCAATAGCACGTATTGCGAATTCGGCTGGCTCATTCATGCTGTTCCTACCGCTTGCATTTAGTGCGTCGAGGCTGCGGAGGTCAATGCGATGTGGGCGTCGGCGGGCATGCCTGGCTTCAGATCGTGGCTCGCATTCTCAAGGTCGATCTTGATGCGGTAGACCAGTGTGACTCGTTCCTTATTTGTCTGCACGGACTTGGGCGTAAACTCGCCGTTCTGCGCGATGAACGAAATGCGCCCGCGATACTGCTTGCCCGGGTACGTGTCCGTCGTCACCGTTGCTTCCTCTCCCCAGTGAATGCGGCCAAGGTCGGTCTCCGCAATGTAGGCGCGCAACCAAACGTGATCGAGATCGGCAAGTGTCACCACGGGCGTTCCGGGCGCAACAACTTCGCCCAGCTCTGCCTGGCGCACTGTGATGACCCCTGCGCTGGGCGCGTGCAACACGGTGTAACCGAGGTTAATCTTGGAAAGAGCGAGATTAGCGTCTGCCTGTTTTAGATTTGCCTGCGCCAGATCGATGTCCTCTTTACGACTACCCTCCTGCGCCTGGCTATAGCGCTGCTGCGAGGCTTGAAAAACGGCCTCAGCACGCTTGAGAGCAGTTTCGGCCCTGTCGTGATCTTGCGCAGAGATGGTATCTTTTGCGAACAAGCGCTCTGCACGTGCGTTATCGAGTTTTTTCTGCTCCATATCCGCTCGAGCGGCTTCCATGTCCTGCTCGATTGCCTTGATCTCCTGCACGCGCGTTCCAGCCAGCGTCAGAGCCAGGCTGGATGCGCGCACCTGCACGTTTGCTTCATCAATGTGCACGCGCTGCAGGTAGTCTGCGTCATCCAGGCTGGCCAACAGTTCGCTCTGCGCCACCTGCTGACCTTCTTCTACCGGCAAATCGGCAATGCGACCCGTTACCTTGAAGCTGACCAGACTCTCATGTGCCTCGATGTTGCCGGATAGTGTGAGTTCATTTCGTTCCACAGGCTTGTGCGTGCGGAGCAGGAAGTAGTAAACGCCGACGGCAGCGGCGGCAACAATCACAATCACAATTGGCATTGCACGCTTCATTACGATGCCCCTCGCTTACCGGCTCTCGTTATGCGCTCCTGTACTGCCCGCACGGTCTGAAACGCGCGCAGGACAACCCGAGACAATCGGCAACGAATTCGAGATGAATCTGAGAACTCTCCGCATTGCCCTTAGCTCCTGCGTCCGCTCTCTACCGCCCGCCAAAAGTGCTCAAAGCTTCCCTCGACCTGCTTTGAGAGTGCCGGGTGGCCGTTGAGAGACCACAGGAGAATGGTGCCCATCATTGCCTGCTGAAAGTGCAAAGCTATCTCACTCTTCTTCAGTCCGGTATCGATCTCACCGCGCTTTTGACCTTGAGCAACACATCTCGCCACCAGTACGCGTCCCTTTTCCATTTGGCTCTCGATCAGGCTGCGCACAACATTGCTGGCCAGAAATGCCGATACCACGGCACGAGCAAGCTCAGGGCTGCGCCCAGGTTCCTCCGCTAAGCGGAGGGCGAGTTTGCGCAACAGCTCCCTCATGCTCTCGGTGCCATCGGTGGCTGCGTGCACGGCTTCGTGAATGCGGCTGAGTTGAATCTCCGCCATCACCCCGAGCACATGATCTTTCGTTGGAAAGTAGTTGAAAAATGTTCCCTTACCGACATCTGCAGCTTCGGTAATGTCTTCTACCTTGACGTTTTGAAAACCTCGCTCGGCAAACAACGCCAGCGAGGCGTGAAATAGACGCAGGCGAGTCTCCGCGGCGCGACGCTCCCGCCGACCGCTACCACTTGCAGCCGGCACAGCACCGCTGTTAACTGCAATCGCCGGACTTGCTCGTGCGATGATCCGACCTTTGCCCATATGGGACCATGCCTCATATTTGACTTACGGTCACATTATGAGCACATCGCTGCTCGGGGTCAAGTAGAAACGGATTGACCTTGACAGGGTGATGCGCAAGTTATGTCGCCTTGCGCGGCTCGGCATCCTTGAGGCCTGCCTTGCGAAGCATCAGCATGGCCGGGCACCAGTTAGTGAAGGCAGACTGAAACAGGTTGGCACCGATGAAGGCGGTGAGCCACAGCCAATACAGCGAAACCCAGTGAGCGAGGCCCAGAGAGATTAGAATCATCACGCCTGCCATGGCGCGTAATCCACGTTCAACGGTCATAGAACAACCTCCTCATTTTCTACAGACGGTACCGTCTTGATGGAATCGCCGGACTTCACCATAAAATACAACACCGGCACAGCCAGCCTCGACAAGACGGTCGAAGCTGCTTCACCGGCAATCAGCGAGAGAGCGAGCCCTTGAAAGATCGGATCAAAGAGAATGACGCTTGCGCCCACCACCACGGCAGCGGCAGTCAGCAACATAGGGCGGAAGCGTACGGCACCTGCGTCGATCACTGCTTCGGCCAGCGGCATACCCTGCGAGCGGCGCAACTCGATGAAATCAACAAGGATGATCGAATTGCGCACAATGATACCCGCTCCTGCGATAAAGCCGATCATCGAAGTTGCCGTGAAGAAGGCGCCGAGTATCGCATGTGCGGGCAGAATGCCGACCAGCGTGAGCGGAATCGGCGCCATAATCACGAGCGGCACGACATAGGACTTGAACCATCCGACGACAAGTACGTAGATGAGCACGAGTACCGCGGCAAAGGCGAGTCCGAGGTCGCGGAATACTTCGATCGTAATGTGCCACTCGCCATCCCATTTCATCGCAAAGTGCTCTGTCGAATTAGGTTGGACCGCATTGTAGCGCTCAAGGGTATAGCCGGCGGGTAGCCGCAACTGGTCGAGCGCCGTGTTCATGCGAAAGATGGCGTAGACCGGGCTCTCTTCCGCGCCGGCAACGTCGCCTGTGACATAAACCACGCGGCGCATATTCTTCCGATAGATGCTTGGCTCAAGCGTTGATTGCGTGACGCGCGTTAGCTCACGCAGGGAAACGAGGCTGCCATCGGCCGACTTCAGGCGGATGTTGGCAAGGACTTCAGGCGAAGAGCGGTCTGCACGGCTCATCTGCACGAGGATCGGTACCGCATCACTGGCCTGCGGATCGTGTAGCAGCCCCGCGGGAGATTCCTGCTCGGTTTGCGCCAGAGTTCGCGCCACTTCTGAAGTCGAGATTCCATGCAGTGCGGCCTTCTCTTCGTCGACGGAGAAGTTCAGTTTTGGCTGCGGATCTTCGACATACCAATCGACGTCGACAACGCCGGGCGTCTGCTGGAAGACCTGCTTGACGCGGCGAGCTACATCGAGTTGCCCTCCAAAATCCGGCCCATAGATCTCCGCCACAAGTGTCTGCACTACGGGCGGTCCGGGCGGCACTTCGCTAACCTTGATTCGTGCGCCATAGGGCAAGGCCAGCGCACCCAACTCCGGGCGCACGCGCTTGGCAATCTCGTGACTCTGCGCGTGACGATCGTCGGCTGGCACCAGGTTGACTTGAATGTCGGCCTGGTTCGGCTGCTGTCGCAGATAGTAATGGCGCACCAGTCCATTGAAGTTATAGGGCGATGCGGTTCCGGCGTAGACCTGGTAGTTAGCCACCTCGGGCAAACCCGCCAGTTTGTGCCCAAGCTCCTGCGCCACGCGCGCTGTTTGTTCAAGCGTGGTTCCGTCCGGCATATCCACCATCACCTGGAACTCGCTCTTGTTG
>DCFV01000073.1:45363-46102 GCA_002314435.1 Acidobacteriaceae bacterium UBA1795
CGCTCTTGTTGTCGAACGGCAACATTTTGACGCGCACCAGCTTGAGCGGAACAAATGCAGCTGCGGACAGGAGCAGGGCCACGAGCGCGATCAGAAACGAGAGACGATGCTTCCGCGAGCGGATCAGCGGCGACATCACCTGGCGATAGAGACGTGTACTCCAGTTCTCCCCGCCGGCAGATGCAGCATCGTCCGTGTGTGTGTGCGGGAGCAGCAGCATGGCGGCCCAGGGCGAAACGACGAAGGCTACAGCAAGCGAAAACAGCATTGCCGACGAGGCACCAATGGGGATGGGGCGCATATATGGCCCCATCAGTCCGCGGACGAAAGCCATGGGAAGGATGGCCGCGATGACGCCGAAGGTGGCAAGGATCGTGGGATTGCCCACCTCTGCCACGGCCTCTATGGCTACAGTGTTCAGCGGTCTGCCGTGATTCTCCGGGAGCCGGAAATGGCGCACCATGTTCTCGACGACCACGATTGCATCGTCCACCAGGATGCCGATGCTGAAGATAAGGGCAAACAAAGTCACGCGGTTGAGCGTGAACCCATAGAGGTAGAACACCGCAAGGGTGAGAGCCAGCGTGACCGGGATGGCGATGAGTACAACTCCCGACTCGCGCCATCCGAGGAAGAGTGCCACCAGGAGCGTGACTGAAAGAGTTGCCAGCAGCAAATGCTTTAGCAACTCATCGGATTTGTCCTTCGCCGTCTGCCCGTAATTGCGCGTGGTGGTGAT
>DCFV01000021.1 GCA_002314435.1 Acidobacteriaceae bacterium UBA1795
AGTTCGGCCCCTGCTGCGTGCGCTGCCAGTCCTTGAATTTCGCTCATGAGTGCCGCAGTCCTCGCTGCGATGACAACGGTTGAGAGTCCCCCGAAACAATGCATGGCAAGCTCAGCTGAATCGCCCCGTTCCCGGTTCCTGCTCACAGCCGCTGCCGTGGACGGATCTCCCAGGAAGGAGCTCGCTGCTCCCACCCCCTGGGAGCCAGCCTACCCCGTTGCACATGCTAATTGCTTTACCGCACTAGTCTAAACCGCCACCGTCGTCGATGTGCAGGGTCAGGATCTGAAAGCCGCTCAGCACGCCGCCCGCCTGAGCCTGTCCGGCCAGCGATGCAGACTCTCCACTGAGGCTCACATCCTGCCCGCTGCGCAGCGGTTCCAGGGCGTTGGCCATGGAAAGCGGAAGTCCGGTAAGGGTTTGTCCCTGCATCTGGGCCTGTGTCACCGGAGCCAGCAGGCTCACGTACACGCGGTCGGCTGGGTGCAGCTGTCGCGCTTCGGCCAGGGCCGTGTCCAGCGTGTCGGGCCGCGCCTGCATCTTTGGTTGATCCAAGGTTCGGTCCAGTGTCCCGGAATCCGAGACAAGCACGCGCACGTTGCCCGCCTGCAGCCCCGCCGGAATCGTGATCGGAATCCGCACATTGCGCGCCGGCTGTTGCCACGGGTGCAGAGTCGCCTCAATCACCACGCGGTCGCCCGCACGCACCATGTCGCCGGAGACCACACGGGCCCCCTCCAGCGCCACCTGCAGGTTGCGCGGTATCGCCTCTACGTCCAGATCGATGGCGCGCACCGCGCCCTGGCGCGTGCCGTTTGCATACAGTCTCATGAAGCTTTCACCCGTCTGCATTGCGGCGGAAAGCTGTGGCGGCAGCATGCCGCTTCCCGCGGCCCACAGGTCCAGGGGCGAGGGCGGATAGCCATCCAGGTCGATCTTGCCTTTCACGTGGTAGCTGGTGTCGGCCGAGCTCTCGTTCGTCTCGAGCAGAGCGTCGTAGACCGAAACCATCACCGCTTGCGGCGTCAGAGCCGGCAGGTCCAGCACCTCAAAGCGCAGCTCGCGCATCCGGTTGCCGGAGTGAATCGCGACATGCACCGGAATCATCTGCGCCTTGGCGCCCAGCTCACCGCGGACGGCCGCATCGCGGTCCTCAGTGAAAGCGCCAATCGTCTCCCCGGTGTTCACAATCTTGAAAGCGTTCAGCGGTGAAGCTAGTGTTGCTACCACCTCAGCCGTCGTCATCGGCAGCGAAACCGGACCCGCCTGCAGAATCGGATGGCCGCAGGCCAGCAACTGCTTCGGGTCAATATAGGTCACCGTGCATGTGGCGGAAATGTCCAGATCGCCGCGCACCAGTTGCGCGCTCACCGCCGAGCCCGGCACCACGCCGGCCTCCATCGCGCTGCGCATCGTTCCGCCGCCGGGCAGGGAACTGCCGCTGCCCACGCCGCCCGCGGCCACCATCTCCAGCCCTGTGCCGACCATCTGCTTCTGCCACAGCTTCACTGCTTCGGGCCGGAATCCGCTCATCACCAGCGGCGTCTCCATGGCCTGGAACTCCATGCCGTCCGCGTGCACAGTAGCATCGGCATTGGCGGCGGTCAGCGTCGTCCGCGCAGCCTCCACCGGCAGGTCGCGGACCTCAAGCATTTGTTCGATCGGAGTAATGCCCGCTATCGGGTCCTTGCTGAACTGCCCGATGCGGTACGACAGCGAGCCCAGCAGTTTGTCGCCGATATACACCGGGCTGCCGCTCATGCCTGCTACCACGCCCGTGTACTCCGGCTTTGCCCCGTGCAGTTGCGCCAGGATCATGTCGTGCCCCGGACCGCGCGCTCCGCGCAGCACGCCCAGGATTTCCACTTGCATGGGCTCGGGCTTCGAGCCGGTAAACACCGTCCACGCCGTCGCCATCTGCCCGCGATGCACGTCCTTCAGCGGAAAAAAACCACCCGTCGAGGGCGGCGGTACCGCGGGCGCAGCATCCTGGGCCGCGGAGAGGACCGGGGTCAGCAGCGTCAGAGTGACTACGGCCGCTGCAGCCGTTCCGAGCGCGATGTCTTTCAGGCGCAGTTTCACGTCTATAAGAGTACAACCGGCGGCCTCGCAAGTCTTGCTGCGAATGCCCCGGCAGTTGGACGCGGCGACCAGGCTTTGGTTTGGGCCGGATGTCTGTCTCGCCGCTCTTCCCGTATGCTGTGTGATACGCAGAGGTTCTCATGTCCATGACGCGCATCTTCGTTTCGGCATTTCGGCGCATTCGCGCAGGCTTGTTGATTCTTCCCCTCGTCTCCGTCCCGTTGGTCCGCGCGCAGCAGACCCAGCAACCCCCGACGCCCCCTGCGCAGGACCAGACCACCCCCGACGCCGGAGGCCCCGGCGGCGACAACGGCGTCATCGCCGTCCCCAAGAAGAAGGAGAAGGAAGAAGCCCCTCCACCCGCGCCCGCCGCACCCAAGGTGAAGAACCCAGAGGGCCTCAGCAACTACTCGCTTCGCGTCGATGTGCCCGAAGTCACGGTTGACGTGGGCGTGTTGCTCGAGAAGACCGGCCAGTTTGTCCCCGGCCTCAAGCCCGGCAACTTTCGCGTCTACGAGAACGGTGCGGTGCAGAAGGTCGTAGGCTTCAAGCGCGTTGAAGCTCCCATCACCGCACTCCTGCTCTGCGAGTTCGCCTCCACTAACTACTACTTCATCTACGACATGCGCAACGCCGCCTGGTCGTTTGCGCAGCAGTTGAGGCCGCAGGACTACGTGGCCATGATGACATTCGATATGCGCACCCAGATCGTCACCGATTTCACCCAGGACAAGCGCCAGCTCTACGAGGCGATTAATTCCCTCGTCATTCCCGGCTTTAGTGAGCGAAACCTCTTCGACGCGCTCTACGAGGCCGAGGACCGCCTCAGCCGCATCGAAGGCCGCAAGTACATCATTTTGCTGGCCTCAGGCCGCGATACCTTCTCCAGAATCACGCTCGACAAGATCATGCAGAAGGTGAAGAACACGCCCGACGTCACCATCTTCGCTGTTTCGACCGGCGGTGCGCTGCGCGCCATGACCGAGGGCGGACCGGGCTGGAATGCGCAGTTGCGCGACCTGGACTACCTGCAGGCCGACAACCAGATGAAGACATTTGCCAAAATGACCGGCGGCATGTGGTTCAGCCCGCGCTTTGTAGGAGAGATGCCGGAGATCTTCGGAAATATCAATGCCGCTATCCGCTCCAAATACCAGCTCGTCTATCATCCCAGCGACGCCAAGCAGGATGGAACCTACCGTAAGCTGCGCGTGGAACTGGTGGACGACGAAGGCCAGCCCCTGCGTATGCAAGACGAGAAGCATAAGCCGCTGAAATACGAGATCATCGCCCGGGACGGCTACAAGGCCCGTCAGGAAGTGGAGTAATCGGTAAGCGCAATCAGGCTTCCCGGCGACAGCTGATCAGCCGCCGCCGGGTTTGCCGGAACCTGAACATTCCGGGCTACTTGAATTGGTTGATGATATCCAGAACGTAGTAGCCGATGACAAACAGCGTGGCGAAGCCGACCAGCCACAGCGCAACCCGCAGCAGGGGCTGCACCTTGTTCACCTTGGCTATAATTGCCGCCTGGGCCACTTGTTCGTGCTGGAACGACTCATCGAGGAAGATCTGGTCCTCTTCGTCCTTGGTCAGCGTCGACCGATAGATATACAACGCCGCAGTCAACACCACCAAGACACCCCAGACGATCCACATCACGGGCACAATCCCCATACTCCACCTCCAACGAAATCGGGTCCCAGTTCCCGGCGGGCCGTGTTCCGAA
>DCFV01000005.1 GCA_002314435.1 Acidobacteriaceae bacterium UBA1795
TTGTTCTCCAACAGGCGTCTATTAATGAAGGGCGGCAGGTGATCTGCGCGCGGAACCGCCTCGGTCTGATTGCCACAAGTAGAGACGGCGTGTCCTTTTCATTCCTCCACCGATTCGACTTCCGCAAAGGGGCCGAAGTGGACTATCGTCTCTGTTTATGCGCGGTGGTCGGGTCTTCTGCCGTATGGGCCAACAACTACACTGAACTCAGGTTTTTCTCTTGAAGGATGGCTATGACGACGATGCTTGCATTTTTGAAGCAACACGGTCTCCGGGTCTCGAGCTGGCTGGCCGTTTGTGCCGTGGCAGTTGGCGCGGCCGCAGCACAGGCTCCCGCGGCCCGCATCACGCAGAACGTGGATGACTCCTCGCGTGTCACGCTGAAGAACGGCGTCTCGTCGATGCTGCGGTCCGCCTCTGACCATGGCGCGGTGGCAGGCTCCACCGCGATCACGAACATGCGGCTGGTTCTTTCGCGCACAGACGAGCAGACAGCGGCGCTCGACACGTACCTGGCCGAGCTGCAGCAAAAGTCCTCGCCCAACTATCACAAGTGGCTCACGCCTGCGCAGTTCGGCGAGCGCTTCGGAGCTGCTTCCTCCGATATTGACGCCATCACCAGCTGGCTTGAGACCCAGGGCTTCACCAACATCTCAGTAGACTCGGGCCGCACCTCGATTGCCTTCTCGGGCACAGCGGCAACTGTGGCACAGGCCTTCCGCACGTCGATCCATTCGTTCTCGATCAACGGCAGGCAGTTCACCTCGAACATCACGAACCCGAGCATTCCCTCTGCGCTGGCTGCCGTGGTGTCAGGCGTGGCACATCTGAACAGCACCGGCCCGCGGTCCTTCTCGCACCCGGGCATCATGGGCCAGTTGAACCCCGAGACCAACCGGCTCGAACCGATTAACACAGATGCCGCCCGGGCAGGAACGCTGCACTCGGACCTTACGACGGGCTCTAGCGGCTCCTACAGCCTTTATCTCGTGCCCGGCGACGCGGCCACCATCTACAACACGCCCAACTCGTTCAACGCGAACTTCTCCACCAGCACCAGCTACACGGGCACCGGTGTAACCATCGGCATCATCGGCGACGCGCTGGTCTCCACCACGCCGATCGCCAACTACCGCTCGCTGTTCCTGGGCGACACCACTACCGTACCCACCATCATTGGCAGCACCACCTCGACCTCCGACGCCGACGAGGCGTATCTGGATCTGGAAGTCTCCGGTGGACTGGCGCCGGGCGCCAACCTCCGCTTCTACACCGGCTCGGACGGCTCGCTGGCCACGCAGATCACCACTGCACTCACTGACAACTTGGTCGACATCCTGAGCGTGAGCTTCGGCCTGTGTGAGCAGGACATGACCACAGCCGACAACGCGACGTACAGCGGCTACTGGCAGCAGGCAGCGGCGCAGGGCATCGCCGTAACCGTATCGACCGGCGACTCCGGCTCAGCCGGCTGCGACTCCACCAGCACGAGCGGCGGCGCCAACACAACCGCGGCCACCGGCGGCCTGGGCATCAACGGACTGGCCTCCTCGCCCTACAACATCGCCGTGGGCGGCACCGACTTCCAGCTGACGCAAGCCAACTTCGGGACCACCAACACCAGCACCACCTACGTCAGCACCACCAACAGCTCAACCACCCACTACCGCACCGCTCTCAAATACATCCCCGAGATGGTGTGGAACGACTCGACGAACGGTAACACGACCATCAGCGCCAACGTCCCGTGGACCGCTACGACTTCCATCAAGGCCAACATTGTGGCGGGCAGCGGCGGCTTCAGCAGCTGCTCCGTCAATACCACGTCGACCACAGTGGGCACCTGCACCTCGGGTCATGCCAAGCCCTCGTGGCAGCGCGGCACCGGCGTACCGTCTGATAGCGCACGCGACATTCCCGACGTCTCGCTGATGGCTGGCGTGGACTACTTCGGCGCGTGGCTCGTCTGCACCAACGACACGTCACAAGGCATCACCGCCAACTGCGCATCGAGCGGCAGCTCCTTTTACTTCTACGGCTTCGGCGGCACCTCGGCAGCAGCTCCGGCGTTTGCCGGCATTCTGGCACTCACGCAGCAGGCGCAGGGCGGCGGACGCCTGGGCCAGGCGGCGGCGAATCTTTACAACCTCTACAACAACGGCGCGGCGGCAGTCTTCCACGACACCACGGTGGGCAACAATTCCGTGCCTTGCACCTCCGGCACCCCGAACTGCGTCAAGAATGCGGCCGGTAACTACTTTGAGAGTGACTACGACAGCACGACTGGCTACGATCTGGCCAGCGGCCTGGGCAGCGTAGACGCCACGGCGATGATCTCGAACTGGGCCAGCGGCATGGGCTCGGCCACCGCAACGGTGACCGCAACCCCGGCTGCCACCTCGATCGACGTAACCGAAGCCCTCAGCGTCTCGGTGGCCGTCACCGGCGGTTCCGGCACCCCGACCGGCTCGGTGTCCATCACCAGCGGCAGCTATACTTCGGCGGCCGCGAACCTGGACGGTGGCATCGCCACAGTCATCATCCCCTCCAACTCGCTCGCGGTAGGCGCGGACACGCTGACGGTGAACTACACCGGCGACGGCGTCTACTCCGCAACCACAGGCTCTGCATCGGTAACCGTGACCAGTGCGTTGCTGCAGCCGAGCGGCACCACGCTCGCAACTTCCGCGACCACCACGACCTATGGCACCAGCGTTACGCTGACCGCAACGGTGACACCGGCCGCTGCCACCGGCACGGTCTACTTCTACGACGGCACCGTGCTGCTGGGAAGCGGAACCGTCTCTTCGGGGACGGCCGCCTTCAGCACCTCGACTCTTGGGGTAAGCACGCACACCATCACAGCCTCCTACAGCGGTGACGCCACCTACGCCGGCTCCACCTCGACCGCGGTGACGGTCACCGTGAGTAACCCCGTAGTCAGCGCGGGCAGCTTCACGCTGACAGCCACCAACATCACCGCCAGCCAAGGCTCGTCGGGCTCCTCGACGGTGACCGTGACGCCAGTGAACAGCTACACCGGCACGGTGGGCTTCACGCTGTCCACCTCCAGCACCTCACTCCAAACCAACGGCTGCTACGCAATCAACAACGCCAGCGTTACCGGCACAACCGCGGTCACAACGACGCTGATTATCTACACATCGAGCAGCGCCTGCTCCTCAGTGGCCACGGTCAAGAAGAACGCCGTGAAGAAATTCAACACCGGCGCAAGCGTCATAGCCTCGGCCAATACGGCTCCGACTGCGGGCAGCAACGGCCTGCCCTATGGCCTGGTAGCCGCGGCGGGCGTTCTGCTGCTGGGCTTGCGGCGCCGGGCAAAGTGGATCACCACGCTGGGCTGCCTGCTGCTGCTGGCGGGCGCGGGCCTGGCCATCGGCTGCGGCGGCGGCAGTTCAGGCTCGTCCAGTTCGGGCAAGGTAGACAAGGGCACTTACTCCCTGACACTGGATGGCGCCGACACCACGAGCAGCAGCATCGCCGCCTCCACCACGCTGACGCTCACCGTAAACTAACCGAACCCACACAATAAGAACGGGGCAGAGACCGCAAGGTATCTGCCCCGTTTGCTTTTGCGCACCAGACGTAATGCTTTCATGCAATGCTTAACCGGTGTTTCTGAGTCCAGCCGAGATGCCGCTGATGGTGGCCGCGAGAGCGCGATTCACTTCCGGCGTGTCTTCGCCGGCGCGCTTGCGGTGCAGCATGTCGATCTGGATCAGGTGCATGGGATCGACATACGGGTTGCGTAGTTTGATGGAGCGTGCTAGCACCTGGTTCTTCTCGAGCAGTTCCTTCTGCGCCGTCACAGCCAGCACTGCATCTACGGAGCGATGAAACTCGGCCTCAAGCATGGTGTATACGCGCGCGCGCAGCGCCTCGTCCCTGACCAGCGACGAGTACTGCCGCGCGGTTGCCAGGTCCACCTTGCCGAGCGCCATTTCCACATTGCGCAGCAAGTCGATGAACAGCGGAAACTCGTGGGCCATCGTTTGCAGCAGTTCGAGGCCGCCCGGCCGTTCGAGATATTTCCCGAGCGCATAGCCCACGCCGAACCACGCAGGCACCAGCAGCCGCGACTGCGTCCAGCCGAAGACCCAGGGAATGGCGCGCAAATCGCCGATGTGCTTTGAGGCCTTGCGCCGCGAAGGACGCGAGCCGATCATGGCGTGCTCCAGCTCGCCCACCGGCGTGGACTGCTCAAAGTAGGTGATGACGTCGGGGTTATCGAGAATGCTTTCGCGGTAGAAGGCGAAGGACATCTGCGAAAGCTCGCCGAGCGCCGTCTCCCACTCGGGTTGCAGAATGCCGGTGAAGTGGCCCTCGGGGTCGCGCGCGTTGGGTCGCGCCAGCGCATCCAGGGAGGCGGCGATCATCAGCTCGAGATTGCGCTCAGCCAGCACCTCGTCGGAGTACTTGAAGTTGAGCACTTCGCCTTGCTCCGTGATGCGGAACTGCCCCTCGAAGGAATCCATGGGCTGGGCAAAGATGGCACGGTGCGTAGGCCCGCCGCCGCGGCCCACCGTACCGCCGCGGCCGTGGAAGAGGCGCAGCTTGACGCCGCACTCGCGCGCCACCGTATGCAGGTCGCGGTGGGCGCGGAAGATCTCCCACGTGCTGGTGAGCATGCCTCCGTCCTTGTTGGAGTCGGAGTAGCCAAGCATCACTTCCTGCCAGTGGTCCCAGCTGTCCAGCAGCTTGCGATAGTCGGGGCGGGTCCACAGTTCACGGCACACGGCAGGCGCGTTGCGCAGGTCGTCGATGGACTCGAAGAGCGGCACAGGCATGAGGCCCGGATCACTGCCCGGCCCACGGTCGGAGCCCTCGACGCGCACGCCGCCCAGACGCGCCAGGCGCACCACCGCGAGCACATCGTCCACCGTGGACGCGCCGGAGATGACGTACTGGCGAATCGCCTCGGGCGAGCTGCCGTTCTTGGCTTCGGCTACTACTCGGAAGGTTTCAAGCACGCCCGCAGTCTCTGCGGAAAGCTCGCCCGCCAGCGACGGCGCCATCGTATCGGCGATGGCCTCCTTCAATGCGGCGGCGTGAATCTGTGCGTGCTGGCGAATGTCGAGAGTGTGGAGATGCAGCCCGAAGGTGCGAACCTGCAGAATCAGCGGATCGACGTGGGTGCGCGCAATGCGCAGGCCCTTGTGCCCGGCCAGCGAAGCGCGCAGCACTTCGAGATCGGCGATGAAGTCCTGTGCCGAGCAGTAGGCTGGCAGCACGGCGGCCAGTTTGTCCTGTCCCCGGCTCAGCGTGAAGGGCGTAACGGGCAACTGCACGCCGGCTGAAGTGGCGGCTTCGCTGCTCTGCTCCAACGTGCGCTGGATGCGCGCCTTGAGGCAGATGGCGAAGCGGCGATAGTACTCGAACTCATATTGCGCGCCGAAGACCTGCGACTCGGGCGTGTGCACCTGGGCCACGTAGGCCTCCAGGCGCGCCAGCAGTTCGCGGCTCACTGGCTGCTGCTGCGCGCTTGTGGTGAGCAGATCGATCAGGCCGTCGAGCTGGCGTTGATAGTGGAGCAGAAGGTGGCCGCGGGCCAGGCGCAGCGCCTCGCGCGTCACCTCTGGCGTGACAAACGGATTACCGTCGCGGTCGCCACCGATCCAGGAACCGAAGTGCAGCACCAGGGGAAGCGCGCGCGGCTCAATCTCCAGTCCATACGCCGAGTGCAGAGCCTCAGAGATCTCGCGATAGAGGCTGGGCAGCGTGGCGAAAATGGAGACGTCGTAATAGTCGAGCCCCATCTTGATCTCGTCGTAGACAGTGGGGCGGCGCGAGCGCACCTCGTCGGTCTGCCACAGGCTCGTAATCTCGGCGCGAATGGCGTCTTCAAGTCGGGCCAGGTCCAGCTCAGGCACAGGGATGCGGTCGATGCGCGCAAGAAATTCGCCAATGCGGCGGCGTTTGAACATCACGGAGCGGCGCGCAGCCTCAGTAGGGTGAGCAGTGAAGACCGGCACGATGAGTACGCGGCGAAGCCAGTCAAGGGCTTCGTCTGCAGTAATGCCCACGCGGCGCATTTCGGCCAGAGTACCGGCCAGCGAGCCGCGCTGCTTGCCGGCCATGCCGCTGAGCTGCAGCGCATTACGGCGGCGCTTGCGGTGGTTGGTCTCGGCCAGGTTAATCAACTCGAAGTAGAAAGCAAAGGCGCGCGTCAGCAGCAGGGCGCGTTCCACGGGAAGCGAGTGGACCAGTTCGAGAGCCTTGGCGCCGTGGCGCGCAGCTTCTTCACTGTTACCGCGGGCTTCCGCATCGCGGCGGCGGATGGTGCCTTGGCGCAAGGCTTCAACGTGGGCAAATAGATCGTCGCCGGCCTGCTCGCGCAGCACTTCACCGAGCAGCGTGCCGAGCGAGCGCACATCGCGCCGCAGGGGCGCTTCTTTCAGCTCGCCCGCCCGCGCTTCCAGTTCCGCCAAGCGCTCCGACCAGCTTTGGGGACTCCACAGAGGGGACATTCTCTATTGATTATGCACGACAGGGCGCGGCGCGGGCGGCGGGCACTCATCGTGGGATAAAGGTTGCTGTTGAAGAGATCAAGGTCGTTTGTCGGGGCTCGTCTTTGCTTGCTGACGGCCGCTCCACCAAAGCCAAAGAAAAAGCCCTATCATGCCCAGCCTGATTGCAAATGAAATTGGAAGAACGAATGCCAAGTGCCCGTACTGCTTGACCAATTGGATCGCATTCATAAGCGCGAGCGGCGTCTGCGCGATCATGAGAAGGGCGATGGCAAAGAACAGCCAGCGAGCTTTGCGTACCCACGCAGAAACTTCTCCTCGAGAATCGCTCATGGCCGAAATGTTATACCGGATGAACCTGAACAGGCTTTCATGCGGTTATGCTTCCAGCTGCAGCATCAACTCTTCCCACTCGGCCGTAAAACCGGCGAGTTGGACGCGCAGTTCCTCGGCAAGATTGGAGAGCCGCTGCGTCTCCTCCACCGAGACAAAGAAGCCGAGCTGCTGCTCGGTGTGGGCCAGCGAGGCCTCCACGCGCGGAACCTCTTCTTCAAGGAACGCACACCGCTCTTCCATCTGCTTCTGCTTGATGGGATTCAGGCGGCGCTTCCTGCCTGTTTCGTCGGGTCCGCCCTCGATGACGATCGTGGCGCCGGCCGATGCTTGAGAAACGGGCGCCGCCGCGCGCGATTCGCTTTGCACAGACGGCGCCGCAGGCACACCCGCCCCTGCGGCCAGCAGCTCCTTGCGACGCAGGTAGTCCTCGTAGTTACCCTCGTAGCTGGTGATGGTGCCGTTCTCCACTTCGATGACACGCGTGGCCAGCCGGTCGATGAAGTAGCGGTCGTGCGAGACGAAAACGACCGTGCCGCTGAAAGCATCGAGCGCGTCGAGCAATACATCTTTCGCGCGCATGTCCAGGTGGTTCGTCGGCTCGTCCAGCAGCAGGAAGTTCGACGGCGAGACTAGAATGCGCGCCAGGGCGAAGCGGTTGCGTTCGCCGCCGGAGAGCACGCCGAGCTTTTTGAAAACGTCGTCGCCAGAGAAGAGGAAGCAACCGAGCAGCGAGCGCAGCTCCTGCTCCGGCACCTTGATGGCCGCGCGGCTGATGTCGTCCAGCATGCGCGCCTCACCGTCCAGCACCTTGTACTGGTCCTGTGCAAAGTACTCGCTGACGACGTTGTGGCCCAGCTTCACCGTGCCTGCCGTCGGCACTTCGTCGCCGGAGAGCAGCTTGATGAGTGTGGATTTGCCCGCGCCGTTGACGCCGACCAGCGCCACCCGGTCGCCGCGCTCAATGGAAAAACGCGCATCTTTGAAAACGCACTTCGTGCCGTAGTTTTTCCCGAGATTCTCTGCTTCAACCACCATGCGCCCCGAGGGCTGCGGCTGGGGGAACTTGAAGTGGATGACCGGCTCTTCTTCGGGGATCTCGATGCGCTCGATCTTTTCCAGCTCCTTGATACGCGACTGCACCTGCTTGGCCTTGGTGGCCTGCGCGCGAAAGCGATTGATGAAGGCTTCCAGGTGCTCAATCTGCTCGCGTTGGTTTTTGTAAGCCGCCATCAACTGCGCGCGGCGCTCTTCCTTCTGCGACAGATATTTCGTGTAGTTGCCCTGGTAAATCGTCAGCCGCTTGTTCCAGATTTCGACCGTGCGGTCGATCGTCACGTCGAGGAAGTAGCGATCATGCGAGATGAGGATGTAGCCGAAGGGATAGCTCTTCAAGTAGTCCTCGAGCCAGTTGCGCGTCTCCAGGTCCAGGTGATTCGTCGGCTCGTCCAGCAGCAGCAGGTTGGGCCGGGCCAGCAGCAGCTTGGCCAGCGCCAGGCGCATCTGCCAGCCGCCGCTGAACTCGTCCGTCTGCCGCTGCCAGTCCTCTTTGCCAAAACCGAGGCCGGTGAGCACGGAGCCCACCTGCGCGTCGAGCGCGTAGCCGTCCAGCGCATGAAAGCGCTCCTGCAGCAGCGAGAACCGCTCGGCCGCGGCCTCGTACTCGGGACTCGCATGGTCCAGTTCGGCAAGCTGGGCGGCGGCGCGCTCCATCTCGCCTTCCATCGAGCGCAGCTCGTCGAAAACCGAAAGACACTCCTCGAAGACGGTGCGGCCAGTCAGCCGCAGCCCCTCCTGCGGCAGGTAGCCGATGCTCATGCCACGGGTCTGCTGCATCGTGCCGTAGTCGAGCCGCTCCAGCCCGGCCAGAACCTTCATGAGCGTGGATTTGCCGGTGCCGTTGGCGCCCACAAGGGCGGTCTTTTCCCGGCTGCGGATGAGCCAGTCGGCCTCAAGAAACAGAATGCGCGGCCCAAACCGCTTGCCAGCTTGTTGCAACGAGAGCATGCAACTCTATTTTCGCAGAGCGAGGCGGAAAGGCTTCTTCGGCGCGGCTAAGGACGCATTCGATGGGTGCGCCGCCTTTTAGAACGGAACTAGTCCATGCGCACGTGGTGGTGCTTCCGCACGACGTAGCGACCGATCATCCAGCCAACGGCGCTGCCCAGAACCACGTCGGACGGAAAATGCTGCTGGGCCAGCACGCGGGTCAAGCTGACGCCGCCGGCCAGCGTATACGCGGTGATCTTGGTGAGAATTCCGGGGTACTCGTTCGCGATGACTGTCGCCGAGGACCAGGCGATGATGGCATGGTTGGACGCAAAGGACGAGTCGAAGTTCACGCCGGGCTGGAAGAACTGGCCCTTGGCTCCATCCACCGTTGGCCGCTCGCGCCGGGAGATGATCTTGACGGCTTCGTTCACGGCAAGGCTGTCCAGGATGGCCTCGCCGCCGAGAATGCCTGTCTCCTGCGCATGATAGTTGTGGCGCATGTAGCCCATCGCAATGAACGCAGCGGGCGCAGCAATAAATCCGCCGGTGAGGCCCTGCGAGGCGGTATTGGCTTCGTTCTTCAGCGAAGAATGGTGATCGATGAGCTCGGTCATCGCCTCGTGGTCGGTGGTGATGGCCACCGTAGTGGCGAGCACCACCAGCGCAGGCACGGCGATGTTGTTGTCGCGCAGCCGCAGCGGGCTGGTCCAGATGGCGGCCTGGTCGTGGAGCAGGTTGCGCGGAGTGGCGCGGAGGGTTACCTCAGGCTCGGGCGCATCCGGCAGGTCAGCCGACTGCGCACGGGCACACGGCGCAGAGACCAGGAAGGCAAGGAGCGGGGCTGCGAGGAGAAGCTTCACACCTTCCTACGATACTAAATATCGGGAAATAATCAACTTAAATCAACAATGCGCCGCCTTTTGCGGTCACTGCTTCGGCTCGGCCTGGTACATAGCCACATAGTCAAGGTAGTTCTGCGCATACTCCAGAATCAGCTTGCGGTCGGCGTCGCCCAGCTCGCGGCGCTGCTTGGCGGGCACGCCCGCCCACAGGGTGCGCGGCGGTACGATGGTGCGTTCGGGGACCACAGCACCGGCGGCGATGATCGAGCCCGCACCGATGCGGCAGCCATTGAGCACACGGGCGCCGATGCCGATGAGGCACTCATCCTCGACCACGCAGCCGTGCACCGTGGCATTATGGCCGATGGTGACCCAGTCGCCCACAATGACCGGGTAAAGGTTGCGCTGGCCGTGGAGCACCGCGCAATCCTGCACGTTGGAGAAGGCGCCAACGCGGATCGAGTGGACGTCGCCGCGCAGGACGGCGTTCATCCAGACCGAGGAGCGCTCGCCGAGCGTGACGTCGCCCAGCAGCTGGGCAGAGGAGTCAACGTAGCAGGAAGAGGCAATCTGGGGCAGGCGGCCCTGGTAGCTGCGAATCATAGGCGTCTCACGGTCCAGTGTACGCGGCAGCAAGCCGGTCAGGCAGCGGCAGACCGGGCTGTGGACTGAATTCTGCTCCAAAAGGTGTGCAATTCCCGAGAGCATGCCCCAAAAACAGCGCAAGAAGCTTTCAGGATTGGCTGTATTCAAACGTTTCCTTTATCATGGATAAGCCCATAGGCAGGTTTGGAGGTGGGACAGTTTTGGCAGAGGTTCGCGTACAAGAAGGCGAGCCGCTCGAAAATGCGCTACGCCGGTTTAAGCGGAAGGTTCAGCAGGAAGACATCATCAAGGAAGTCAAGCGTCACTCCTACTACCTGAAGCCAGGCGAAAAGAAACGCGTAAAGGCGGCTTTAGCGCGCAAGCGGAATCGCAAGAAGGCTCGCAAAGAGCAAGACTAGTTGATCCAAGCAGCACACCACCGATAGCAGCCCACGGTTCCCGGGGCAGCGGCAAGCCGCAAGCCCAACGAAAAGAACGCACAGATGGGAACCGTGCGCTGCCGTCTTTACCGTAGACGCTTCCTGCCAGTGACAAAGCCACGAGAGCTGCACTTGGCTCTTTTGTTGGCCGCATCAGACGAACTCTCTGCATTTCGCCGCAGGCTTTCTGCGGCCCGGGCCCTTGTTGTGGATTGCAAGTTCGAAGACAAGGAAACGGGCTCGGCAAAGGTATTCGCGCCGCGTTCGATGTGTTTCCTTCCTCGGGGAAGCCGGTCATGGCGTTTACGGATCGAATTCTGACATGTGTCGATTGCGGCGAGGACTTCGTCTTCACCGCCGGTGAGCAACTCTTCTTCCACGATAAGCAATTCATGAATGACCCCAAGCGCTGCAAGGCCTGCAAGGCCAAGCGAAGCTCGGGGGGCTCGCGCGTGCGCGCTGAAACGCGAACCACGTGCTCGGAGTGCGGCGAAGAAACAACGGTGCCGTTCAAGCCCACGCAGGGCCGCCCCGTGCTGTGCCGCTCCTGCTTTCAGAAGCAGCCGGCCAAGCCCGTCACAGAACCAGCCGCGGCTGAGACGCACGAGCCTGCGGAGCCGGTCAGCGCAGGGACGAACTAAGCAGCAGATCCCCGTCGAAGTCCGGCGCCGTGCCTGCCGCCCGCGCCAGCGTAGCCACTTGCGCCCAGTGGCGGATGCTGTGCAGCACCGCATGACCCACGATCTTTCTGCGCGTGGCGCGCAGCGTTCCCGCTGTCAGCGTCTTGAACTCCAACTCCTCATCCCAGTTCTGCGCCGGATCAGCCAACAGGCCGCGCAGGCGCGTCACCGCTTCGTCGTGCAGCGCGACGAGCGCGCCCAGCGAGTCCTCGGGGAAGGTCTCGTAATCGGCAACCGGCAGGCCAGCCAAACGCTGGCTGTAGCGTATCTCCACAGCAACCATGTGGCGCACCAGTCCGAGGACGTTCGCAGTGCCGTAGATGCCGCACGGCGTCGCCTGCAGCGCCGGATGCTTGGCCAGAAACGCGAACCAGTTGCGCGTGGTCTGGTCGCTCCAGCCGAGCAGTTCCTCGATAGTGAGAGCAGCCGTCATGCCTTCTTCTCTAAGGCGCGATGTCCAATGTCGCGGCGGTAATACATGCCTTCAAACTGAATCTCAGCCATGGCCTGGTAGGCGCGCCCCAGGGCCTCGGGCAACGAGTCACCCAGAGCCGTTACACCCAGCACGCGGCCGCCGCTGGTCACAATCTGGCTGCCCACGCGCGCGGTGCCGGAGTGGAAGACCTGCGCGCCGGGCACCTGTGCGGCCCTGGCCAACCCGGTGATGGGAAAGCCCGTCTTGTAGCCTCCGGGGTAGCCTGCCGAACTGGCAACGACGCAGGCGGCCGCGCCGCGCGTCCAGCGCATTGCGGTGTTCGCCAGCTTGCCGTCGATGCAGGCTTCGAGCACGTCGGTCAGGTCGCTCTCCAGCCGCAGCAAGATGGCCTGCGTCTCGGGATCGCCGAAGCGGGCGTTGTACTCCAGCACCTCGGGACCGCGCGGGGTCATCATCAGGCCGCAGTAGAGGACGCCAACGAAGGGCGTGCCCTCCTCGGCCATGCCGCGCACCGTGGGCTCCGCGATGTGGCGCAGAATCCACTCGGTCATGTGCGGCTCCAGCATCTCGTCCGTCGAGTAGACGCCCATGCCGCCGGTGTTGGGGCCGGTGTCGCCCTCGCCAATGCGCTTGTGGTCCTGCGCCGGCGCCAGCGGTGCCACGTGGGTGCCGTCGCTGAGGCAAAGGAAGCTGATCTCCTCGCCCTGCAGGAACTCCTCGATCACCACCTGCTCGGCGGACTCGCCCAGCAGCGTGCCGTTGAAGAGTCCATGCGCAGCTTCCAGCGCCGTGGCGCGCGACTCGCAGATGATCACGCCTTTGCCCGCCGCCAGGCCGTCGGCCTTAACCACGATCGGCGCGTGAAAATAGCCGATCGCCCCTTCAAGCTCCGCTGCGTGGGTGCAAACAGCGTAGTTGGCCGTGGGAATCTTGTGACGCTTCATGAACTGCTTGGCGAAGGCCTTGCTGGACTCGAGGCGCGCAGCAGCCTGCGTAGGCCCAAAGACTCGTATTCCCCTGACTTGCAGCGCGTCCACAATGCCCAGCGAGAGGGGCAGTTCCGGCCCGACAATGGTCAGTTCCGGATGCTCCGCCTCGGCCAGGCGAACCATCTCGTCCACGTTCTTGAGATCGACCGGCACGCACCGCGCCACCTGCGCAATACCGCCGTTGCCCGGCGCGCAGACGACCTCTGTGACACGCTCGCTTCGCTTTGCCGCCCAGGCCAGCGCGTGCTCGCGGCCCCCCGCGCCCAGGATCAGAACTTTCATGGCCTTTGTACCACCCCCGACAGGCTATGGTCAGCAATGGGGCGGGGGGAAGTCAAACCGGGGCGAGAGCACGTAAATGGCGCGCCGTCGCGATTCCCTATACTGAGGCGTGGACCGCAGCCGCAATTCTGCTCGTCCCACGCGCCCATGCACGAAGCCCGCATCCAGCCGTATCGCGAACAGGTCGCCGCCGAGGAGCGGCGGGCGGCGCAGCGCTATGCCTTCCGGCGCAACCAGACGCTGGGCCTTGTGCTTCTTGCGGCGCTCATCTGCCTGTGGTGGCTCCTCCATACCAACCCCGCGTGGATCTTCCCTGCCGGCTGGTGGCGCCCATGAGCGCTCCGCGTGCGGCGAACGGCAGCACCGCCGCAAAAGACCCGCTGGCGATCCTCCTGCTCGGCCCCACAGGCAGCGGCAAAACGGCCCTCTCGCTCGCCCTGGGCGAGCGCTTCCACGGCGAGATCGTAAGCTGCGACTCGGTGGCCGTTTATCGCGGCATGGACCTCGGCTCCGCCAAGCCCACCCCCGAAGAACGCTCCTGCCTCCCTCACCACCTCATCGACGTAGCCGACCCCGACCAGCCCTTCACTGCGGGCGACTACAGCCGCCAGGCACGCGCCGTCCTCCGCGACATCGCCCAGCGCGGCCGTCTGCCCATCGTTACCGGAGGCACAGGCCTCTACCTCCGCGCCCTCACGGAGGGACTCTTCGCCGGTCCGCCGCGCCAGACCGAACTCCGCGATCGCCTCCGCCTCAGCGCGGAGCGACACAGCAGCGCGTGGTTGCATCGCATCCTCAC
>DCFV01000146.1:0-2895 GCA_002314435.1 Acidobacteriaceae bacterium UBA1795
GTGCGCAATATAGCTGCGCAACTCCGCGTCGTCGGTGCCTGCGCGCATGCGGCCATAAAGGTCGTGCTCCACCTGCGAAAACAGGCAGGTACGGATCTTGCCGTCGGAGGTGAGCCGTACGCGGCTGCACGCGCCGCAGAAAGCCTCTGTTACCGGCGCGATGATGCCGATCTCGCCGCGCCCGTCGGCAAACGTGTAGCGCCGCGCCGTTTCGCTGGCCTCGCGCGGCGGCAAGGGTTGCAACGGCAGCACGCGGTGAATGCGCTCCACGATCTCACGCAGCGGAACGACGATCTCGGGCGTCCACAGCCGGCCCTCTTCGAGGGGCATGAACTCGATGAAGCGCACAACCACGTCTTCATCGCGCGCAAACTGCGCGAAGCCTTCCACCTGGTCGTCGTTGAAACCGCGCAGCAGAACGCAGTTGATCTTGAGCGGGGTCAGACCGGCCCGGTGCGCGGCTCGAATGCCTGCGAGCACTTCACCATGGCTACCCGGAACGCGCGTAATGCGCTCGAATGTCGCGGCATCCACCGCATCCATGCTCACCGTTACGCGGTCCAGCCCGGCAGCTTTCAGCGGCGCAGCCAGCTCGGCCAGCAGGTGGCCGTTGGTGGTGAGCGCCAGGTCGAGCCGCTCGCCAGCAAGCGTGCGCAATCCTGAAAGTTCGCGGAGAAGGTCGAGCAGTCCACGCCGCAGCAACGGCTCTCCGCCCGTCAGGCGCACCTTCTCAATACCCAGGCTCACAAACAGCCGGATCAGCCGCAGGTATTCATCGATACCAAGCTCGGGGTATTGTGCGCCTACCTCGCCCGTGCGGCAGTAGATGCATTTGTAGTTGCAGCGGTCAGTGATTGAGACGCGCAGATCATGGATGACGCGGCCGTGGCCGTCGGTCAGCCGCGCGGCCGGCTCCGCTCCGGGCAATGCGAGTGGGGAAACTGCAGCCATCGGCACCTTTGTACGGTTGGGGTCGCTAGCGGCAGGGCATAGCGCTTCGGGTACTAGTCGATGCGCGGCGTGCCCCGGCGCAGAATGATACCCGTGATCCCGAAGCCGGTAATCAGGCAGAGCGCGATCACGAAGTAGTAGGCCATGGGATGCTTCCAGCCCGGCGAATAGGTCAGATCCTGCCCAACCCACAGCAGCAGAACCGTAGCAATCACCGAGAACTGCCCGGCCATAACCAGGAATGTGTGCCCCAACTCGCGGCGCTTATCCAGCGCCTCCACCTGGTCCGGCGTCAGGTTGCGTTCTTCAGGGGGAAGAAGGGAATTTGCCATGCTCTCTCCTCAGTCGACCCCACCCTTAGCCTCCGGGGTCGCGTGCACTTCGATTCAATCACAGGCTGCACTGCAGACGCCAGTGGCGTTGCTCAAAAGCTGCAGGTCAACGCACTTCGAGTGCAATCGAAACCGGCTGTACCCGCTTACTGCGGGGGAAAGCCCACAGACTGGCCGTAAAGGGCGCGCAGGTTTGCTGGCAGTTGCAGAACTGCTGCGACGGAGACCGCGTCCTGCTGGCCATGCAGCGCGTAGAACCACGCGTTCAGCCCTTCAGAGGCGGCGAATAGATAGACATTTTGCCCGATGAATCCCACGTCCACCTGTGCGTAGTCGGCCTTTACGTCGGCGGCATAGAGGATGGTTGCCGCCGCATGAGCTGCCGCACCTCCACCCACCTTGGCGCGCAGGTCACCTGCTACCACAGGCTTCAACAGGTTGGCTTCCGCATCGTAGAGATATGCGCCCCGCGCCAACACCACATAGAGCTGCACTTCCTGCCGGTTCATTGCAGAGGGTGCCGTTCGGCCCAGTCCCTCTTTGACCGCGCGCGGACGGTTTACACCAAAGGCCGCCCACAGCAGGTTGGCGAGCGCCTGATTGTTTAGAGGAACATCGCGAAAGGCGCGGGTCGTTTTCCGTTCAGCGAGCGACTGCATCAGCGGCTTGCCGCCCGTGGTTTGCGGAGCGGGTAGCTGGATCGGCTTCAATTCCTGGGCGAACAGGCCAGAGACGGCCAGAGAAGGCAGCACAACAACGACGACAAGCGTGAATTTGAGTAACAAACGAGCAAGCAAAGACATGGCATCCCCCGGAACAAACGTGATCAGGCACGCCTGCCTCCTGGGGTGTGCGGCCAAAGGGGAAGGAAATACGGCTCCGTCTGTGCCGCTGGCCGGGTCAGTCCGTCAAAAACGCCAGCGACTGCAGCGTCGTGATCTCGAACGGCTTGCGGCACCGGATGTTGGCGCAGCCCAGCTTGTCATCGCGGCGGACCATGTAGCTCTGCGCCTTGGCAAAGCGGGCGCGGTCGCGCTCGTCTGCGTGGCGCGGCAGCTGGGCCTTCTTGCGGCGCACCACCCAGGTGACTTTGTACTCGGCCGATTGGCCGCACTTGGGGCAGGTCAGCGTATGCGTCCGCTGCTCCGTCGTCTCGTTGAAAAATTCCCGCTCTTCCATGAACCTCTGGCACCCCGGCCCGCGGTACTTCCATTCGGGCTCAATCTATTCCATACTCGACCCTGCCATGACGAAACGCAAGCCAACCCGGTTCTCAGCCACAAAGGCGGTGAAGGCCAACGCCCGCGAACGCGTCGGACAGCCTAAGGCATCGCGTGTGGTCCAAAGCGAGCCCCGTACCGGGCGCCAAGCCAAGCACAAACCCAAGCTCGACGAATTGATCCGTTCTGGGGAGTGAGTGATGGCCAAGGCGGTGGGCACAGGCGGAGTTTTTCTCAAGGCGCGTGATCCTCAGACGCTGTCCGTATGGTATGCGGAGCAATTCGGCATACGGCGCGAGGAGGGTGGCTCAATGCTATCCGACGGGCCTGACGCAACCGGCACCACGGTTTTTGCGCATTTTCCCGCCGACACGAAATACTTCGGCGACGGG
>DCFV01000146.1:3231-12473 GCA_002314435.1 Acidobacteriaceae bacterium UBA1795
CAGGCGTCGTAATCGAACCGAATCGTGAGGATTACCCCTACGGTCGCTTTGCCTGGATCGTGGACCCGAGGGCAACCGTGTGGAGTTGTGGTAGCCGGCCACTGGCTGAAGGCTCAACTCCAAAGCAACAGCAGGCTGGCAACGAGCGCCAAAGGCATTGCCACAACACCCAGCTTGAAGAACTTCCAGCCGCTCATCTCCACGCCCGCGCGGCGCAGCACAATGAGCCACAGGATCGTGGCCAGCGAGCCGGTCACTGACAGATTCGGCCCAAGATCCACCCCGATCAGCACGGCGTGATCCATTAGCCCGGTCTCGTGTGCCTGGCGGAGGGCAGCCGCTCCCATTAGCCCGACAGGCAGATTGTTCATCACGTTAGAGAGTGCCGCCACTCCAAAGCCTGCTGCGATCTTTGCCAGCCAGGGGGGCCACCCTTCCAGGGTGCGGAGTCCTGCCATCGTAGCGGGTAGGAGTCCGGCGCCCTCGATGCTCTCCACTACTACGAAAAGCCCCGCCACCAGAGGCAGCACCGACCAGGAGACTCCGCGGGCCACTCTGGGCACGATGCGGCGGTTTCGCGTGGACACCGCGAGCAGAACTATGGCGGCGGCGATGCAGGTGGGAGTTCCCAGGGGCAGGCCGGCAGCAGAGGAACCGATCAGGGCTCCGGCGGCCAGCAGCAACCCTGCCAGCGCCAGCTTGCCCTCCGCCGTCAGCGGCGAGGGCACAACCTGTCCTTCAATTGGCCGTCTCAGGTCGTCTTTCGCGTGCCACTGCAGGCAGAGGTAGGTCACCAGCAGCGCTGCGGCCGAGGGCAACGAAAATATACGGATCCAGTCCCAGAGCGGCGGAAGGTGCCTGCCAAAGAGGATGAGGTTGGCAGGATTGGAGATAGGGAAGATGAAGCTCGCCGCGTTGGCGACCAGAGCGCAGGCCAGCAGATAAGGTTCCGGGTGCACTCGCGCCCGGCGTGCCACGGCGAGCACCGCCGGCGTCAGCACTACTGCGGTGGCGTCGTTCGAAAGCAGCGCTGTGACCGCAACTCCAACAAGATAAACCAATAAAAACAAGCGGTTAGAAGATCCGCGCGCATGGCTGGCGGCCAATCCGGCAGCCCAGGCAAAGACACCTTCCTCGATGGCGATTTCAGACAGGATCATCATCCCGGCGAGGAAGAGGTAAACATCGAGCCCCTCGCGAACAGCGTAGAGAGCACGCAGAGCCGGAATCTGCCCGGTGGCAACCAGAATCAGTGCCCCGCCAGCGGCCCAATAGGCCTCTGCTATCCCCTTGGGACGCAGGAGGATGCAGGCAAGAGTTGCCAGAGAGATCGTCCAGAGAAGCACGAGAGTTGGATGCATGGGAAAAGTCAGCAGTCCTCAACGTCAACGTATTCTACATTCGCACATTCGACTTCCAGGGGTTGGATGGGCCAGGATTGAATTGAAAATGAACTCGTTAACAAGGCGAAATGGCCTAAAACACTGCTGAATTGACCGCAGCGCAGCTTCCAAATGCGTCCTAACAGTGTCTTACGCAGGAAGTGGCGGTGTGTTGCAGGTGTAGCTCGGCTGACTTACACCTGTCTTACGTCGGTTGCGTCGCGAGCCAATCTGCCAGCTCGGCGTGGCCGCGCTCGCGGGCGAAGTCAGCTGCGGTGCGGTCCTGGTCACTTGCGAGTGCGGGGTCGGCGCCGTGGGCAAGGAGCAGCTCGGCCAGTTCGCGGCAGTTGACTGCGGCCGCGGAGAACAGTGGTGTAAATCCGCCAGCCTGGCGGGCGTTGGGGTCTGCGCTGTGACTGAGCAGAAGAGTGACGATGGCCGGGTTGCGTCCGAGCGCAACGGCGGCATGCAGGGGCTGGTTCTGCTGAGCATTGTCAGACACGGCGTCGACGCGCGCACCGTGGGACAGCAGTGTGGCCACGGATGCAGGGGTTCCGAAGGCGGCGGCCAGGTGCAGGGCGGTCCAGCCGTCGCCGGCCACGGACTGCGCCGCAGCCGGGTCGGCGTCGAGAATCTGATTTAACCGAGCCTCGTCGCCGGTGGCTGCAGCTTCATAGATGTCCAGAGGCGCGCCGTGGACTGCCAGTCGTGCCGCCAGAAAATCGCGGATCAGGGGCTGGCCGGAGTAGACGGCCCAAAGCAGAGCTGAGACTCCCTGCGGATCGCGGTACTCGACCAATGCGGGATCCCGCTCGACAGCGTCGGCGATCTCTGCCGTTGCCCCGGTCCGGATCATCTGGAGGAATGGGTTCATGGCTGGTTGACGCTGTAGGGGCCGGGCAGGATCGTAGTGGTGCTGGCCGGACTGCTTTCTGGCCGTGCTGGTTGGCCGGTGCGCTTGGAGTAAATGCGGAACTGGACGACCAAGTCCAGCAGCACGGCAACCGGCTTGCCGTCCTTGATCGCTGGCTGGAAGCTGGCTTTGCGGATGGAGTCGGCGGCGTTTTCGTCAAGGCCGAAGCCGATGGGACGACCGACGACGACCTCCTGCGGCTTGCCGTCAGGGCCGATGATGGCGTGATAGAGCGCCATGCCAGCCACACCGCCGGCCTGTGCGTACTCATTCGAGGGCGGCTCAACGGGAGACAGCAGCTTGGCTTTCTGGTCCACCTGGTTCTGCCGCAGGATGCCGGAGTCCGCGGGCGAGTAGTCCGCGTGTGCGGCGGCGGCCAGGTAATAGAGCTTCCAGAAGTCGGGAAGGGTGGCGATCATGCGCTCGTCGAGACTGGGAGCGAAGATCGCGTCGAGCGCGGCCTGGAGTACCCGTTTGGCGTGCGCGGGCGAGGTCGTCGTGGTGACGCCCTTTCCGTCAGCGGGGTGCTCGGACTCTGGCGCGGCGGCCGTTTCAGCCTTGGCATTCACGGAGGCGGCAGATTCTTCGATGGGTTCCGCAGAGGATTGCTTTGCGGTGACGGCCTTGTCTGCCTTCTTGTCTTTCTTCTTTTTCGGGGAAACTACGAGTTCGCGGTCGATGGTGATGCGGACCAGCTTTTTCTTCGGCGTGATGCGTACGCGGTCTACGGCCTTGGTGGGGTCTTCGTTGGGCAGTTCGCCCAGAAAATGCAGACCGTAGCGAATGCCCTCGAGTTCCATCTTGTGCTTGGACAGATGCACCTTGTCGATCTGAATCAGACACAGCGTAAACGAGCCCTGCGGCGAATGGCCGATCAGATTGCCGTGCTCGTCGAAACTGAGGGTGTTGTCGAGGTAGCCGCCGCGCAGGTAGAAGGTTTTGCCGGCGAGCATTTGCTTCAGCTCGTCCTCAGTGATGGCACCTGCCTTGGAGTCCTGCACCGGGGCCGCGCCGGATTGCGCCGAATCCTGTGCCAGTATTGGTATCGCGTGCGAGAGAGCATAGACGGAGCCACAGAGCAGGGCGGCTACGCCCAGACGCGCGCGGAAGCGATACAGGTATCGGTTCATTGGGGAGCCTGTCACCGTCACTCTAGCAGGAATGCGGCCCGGCGCTGCATTGTTTCGGCACGCTGCGAGTTACGGAGGTGTGGGCTACGAACGGTCTTGCAGCAGGCGTCGAAGCACACGGCGGAAGAAGCCCATCGCGCGCCGTGTATCGTGGGCGTTCAGGCGGAGCCTGCGGAGCAGGAGGCGGAGATCGTGCCGATTGGCGGCCTGCATCGTGGCGGGCGAGTATTCAGCCGCGGTCATGGTCTCCTCGATCAGCCCGGCAAGTCGTTCGAGCGAGCCGGAGGGGGCTGTGGAGCCGGGGTGCTGCGGAGCAGGCTCGGACTGGGCGGTCCGTACGGCCACCTCGTAGAGGCAAACCGCAGCGGCCTGGCCAAGGTTCATTGAGGGCTGGCGCGCGTCGGTGGGGATTTCGACCAGCACGTGGCAGTAGGAGAGATCCTCGCGGGTAAGGCCGTGTTTCTCAGGGCCGAAGACAAGGGCCACGCGGCCTCCACGCGCAAATTCCGCTGCGAGGACCGGGGCCAGTTGCGGCAGAGGAACTACAGGTTGCTCGGCTTTGCGGTAGGTGAGCGAGCCGGTACCGACAACGAGCGTGCATGCGGCAACGGCTTCGGCCAATGTCGCGGACTCGGTGGCGTTCGCCAGCAGTTCAGGCGCGCCGACGGCGGAACGAGCTTCGCGCCAGTGCTCAGCGTAGGGCGCCACGACGCCGAGCTGCTCGAAGCCGAAGTTGGCCATGGCGCGCGCGACCGCGCCGATATTCAGCGGATTGCGCGGTGAAACGAGCACCACGTCGAGTCGGTCGCGTTGGTCGGGCGGGAGCAAGCTCCCATTGTAGATGGGCCTAGTGTGCTGGTTGCGCCTCGGTTGCCGGCGGGTGCGCGGCGAGCGGAATCTCCAGTGTGCCAGCCTTGCCCGTGCTCCAGTCGTAGACGCCGGCTTCGAGATCGACGTCTTCATTTGAGGGTAGGTCGATTTCAAGATGCGCCGGTACGCCCGAACGCTGGATGGAAGCGAACAACGTCGGATCGAGGCTCATCGACTGCGTGCCACCTGTCCAGTTGACGGTGTGCCCAGCGTGATCGTAGGCCAGCAGTTCCACTTCAATTTGACCGGTGTGTTTGCCGTCAGCGGCCTCGTCCAGCTTGACGTCGGTCCAGCGAATCATCAGGTCAACGCTATATCGACGCACCGGGCGGGCAAGCTTGGGGTTGCGACCGGCGAGGGCCGCGTTGGGCGCGGGCTGTGGAGCGGCGGGCACAACGCGTGCGGCAAAGAGTATTTGTGTAGACGCAGGCAGGCCGTGCACAAGCAGCGGCTGCAACGGATTGGGATTGGATCTATTTGCACTGGCCAGTGTGTCGTCGGCGTTGTAGCCGCGCCGATAGCTGAGTTGAACCTTCTCACCGGGCACCTTTACCTCTACGCGACGGTAGTTTCCGTCCATCTTCTTGTTGGTTGGCGAGTAGATCAGCGTGTAGTAGTGCGAGCCGTCAGCGATGGCGTGATCTGCAGCAGCGCTCAGGTCGTTGGTGTTGTAGAAGGCTTTGCCGCCGGTGTCGGCGGCGATCTGCTCCATGGCATAGATGGTGTCGGCGCGGGAGCTGGCTTCTCCCAGCAGGTTGCCCATCAAGTCGCCGCCGCGCCCCGCCACCGCGACGCGGTTGCTCGCTTCGGCTGTGTGGTCCAGCATGATTCCTTCGGCGCCGATGGGATATACGGCCACCTTCGCGGCCGTCAGCTGATTGGCCGCTTCCTTGGCCTGACTCACATAGCCGCGCAGCGAGCTGATCTGCAGTTGCTGAGCTGCCGAGGGATAGAGGATCACCGGAAAATTGCCGGAGAACCAGAGCAAGTTCTTGCGACCGGGCACATCGCCAAGGTACCGGGCGAGATACTGCAGGGCTTCGAGCGTCATGGCCATGCGGTTGGCATTTTTCATCTCGCCGATGTCGTTCATAGCGGCAGAGAATGCGTCGATCGCGGGGGAGCCGGTCCCGCCGTGATAATACCCCTGCATGCTTGTCGTTTGCGGGCTGTTCCCGTTGCCGCCACCCTTGCTCACCGAGCCTCCGGCCAATTCATTGAGGATTGCAATCGTCTCCCGGTCATCGGCCAAATCGCTGCGTGTCTGCGAGGCGGGCTCGCGTCCGGGAACAAGGCCTTCAATCGCGGTGCGGAGAGCCGCCATGTCCACGGTGAATCCCTGCACGAAGCGCAGTTGTGAACCGAGCGCGAAGATGCCGATTCGCGTGCCCGGATTGGCGCTGAGCAGGAATTTGAGCACCTGCTGGCGCACCATGACCTGATCCTGCGGATCGGTGTTCAGCATGTCGAAGAGAAGGATGTTGACCGCGTCACTCATGGGCGCGGGCGGAACGTTGGTATAGACCCCCGGGGGCATCTTCGGCAGCGCTGGAAGAGCACCCGGCGGCAGTGCCTTGGCGGTATGCTCCTCAAAGAAGTCGAGGGTTTGTGGCTTGCCATCTTCGAAGACGACGAAGTCCTGTGCGCGCAAGCCGCTGACCGGTTCGCCGTGGCTGCGGGTTACCACCACATCCACCACCACATCACGCGCGTGGGTGCGAAAAACTGGCGTGGCGCTTTGATCAGGAGCGGGAGTGGGTGCCTGCGCACCGTAACAGGCAAGCGCTGCCAGAGAAAGAAAAACTCCCAACAATGGTCTCAACGTCACCTCCGCGAGCCGTAGAGAGTATAGCGCCCGGGCAATGACACTGGCTGCAGGTTCCTGGCCCATGCACGGCGGAAGATTGATACACTCGTGCTACGTATGGTCCCCGATACGCTTAAAGGCCTCCAAGCCTTGTCCGCCGAGATTGAAGCTTTGTGCACCATGGCGCGCTGGTGTGCGGCGCGCGGCTGGGTGCCGGCCACCAGCGGCAACTTCAGTGTTCGCGCGGGTGCGCACATTCACATCACGGCGACGGGCTTGGACAAGAGTTCGCTGACGGCGGCGGATCTGCTGGAGATCGACACGGAGGGCCGCGCCACGGGTGGCCACGGCAGGCCCTCGGCCGAGACAGGCCTGCATACGGTGATCTACCGCGAGCGGCCGCAGGCACATGCCATTCTGCACGTGCACTCGATCTGGGACACGCTGCTTTCCGCGCGCTTTGCACCCACTGGCTATGTGCCCCTGGAGGGCTACGAGCTGTTGAAGGGGCTGTCGGGCGTGACCACGCACATGCACATGGAGCGTGTGCCGGTGATCGAAAACTCGCAGGACTACGCGGCACTGGCGGCCGAGATGACGGCAACGTTGCAGAATCATCCGCAGGCGCATGGCGTTCTGCTGAGCCGGCATGGATTTTATACTTGGGGGCAAACGGTGGCTGAGGCGCGCCGTCACCTGGAGGCCCTCGAGTTTCTCTTCGAGGTAGAGGGACGGCGACTGGGCGCGAGCGCGAAGGCCGCGACGCCCGACATCTTTGACTGAGACAGCGCCTGCTGGCCCGCCGTATTTTTGAGGAGCACTGGATGGTTGTTCTTCGCTTTCCCCCGGATGAGCGCCGGATGGAGGACGCCGACGCGATTCGCGCGGCGCTTGCACCGCTCGGCATTGACTACGAGCGCTGGACGCTGGACCGCGTACCCGCTGACGCGACGGCAGAGCAGGTGCTGGCTGCGTACGCAGACGAGATTGACGAGATGAAGCGCCGCGGCGGTTATGTGACCGTGGACGTGATCGACGTGCAGCCCGGGACGCCGAATCTGGAAGTCATGCTGGCGAAGTTCGACAAGGAGCATACGCACTCTGAGGACGAGGTGCGCTTTATCCTCTCCGGCCGCGGGATTTTCTTTTTGGCTTTAGGCGAGAGGGTGGCTTCGGTTGAGGTTGGACCGGGTGACATGCTGCGCGTGCCGCGTGGCACGCGGCACTGGTTCACGCTGTGCGAAGACCGCCGCATCCGCGCTATTCGCTGGTTCCAAGACACCGCTGGCTGGACACCGCACTATACCGGCTCGGGCATTGACAGAGGCTACGTGCCGCTTTGCTTTGGTCCGGCCTACCTGGGCCCGCGCGCCACAACGACAATTTCCGCATGAGTGCTGCAGAGCCACGCGTCTATCTGCTCGACGTGGAAGGCACGGTTGCGCCCATCTCTCTTGTGAGTGAGCAGCTGTTTCCTTTTGCGCGAAAGCATGCAGCCGCCTTTTTGCGAGAGTACCGCGCTGACGATAAGGTGAGCGCGGATCTGGCGCTGTTGGCCGAGGAGAATCGCGCGGAGAGTGATGCTGAGTGTCCTCGGATGCAGAGCGCGGCGGATGAGTTGGAGGCTGCGCTCGCCTATCTGCTCTGGCTGATGGAACGCGACCGCAAATCGACGGCACTCAAAAGTCTGCAGGGCAAGATCTGGAAGTCGGGCTTTGAGTCAGGGCAACTGAAGGGAACGCTCTTTGCCGATGTGCCGGGTGCGTTTGCTCGCTGGGCAGCGCGCGCGCGGGTGGCTATCTACTCATCGGGCTCGGTGGAAGCGCAGCGGCTGCTCTTTCGCTATTCGACGTATGGCGATCTGACGCCGTGTATTGCGGGATACCTCGACACGCGCACTGGGGCGAAGGGCGAGAGTGCAAGTTATGCGGCCATCGCTGCACACTTTGGCGTGGCGGCGGCGGCGGTGCAGTTTTTCTCCGATGTGGTGCGCGAGCTGGATGCGGCGCGCGCGGCAGGCTGCCAGACACGCCTGGTGGTGCGTCCCGGCAATGCTCCTGTCGAGGACGCGCACGGCCACGGGATTCTGGAATCCTTTGATCTGCTTTAAGCTCTAATCATCGTGCTTTGGACAAACCCTGCCGCAACTGCATTCAACGAGCTGAGTCACGCGCCGATTGTGCGCTTTTCTCTGCTTGCGCTTAGTTCCATCTTCTTCCTGGTCGATCCGTTTGCGGCTATTCCGTCGTTTATCGCCATCACCGGGGGTGTGGACGAGAAGCGGCGCAAACGCATGGCACGCAAGGCCACGCTCACCTGCTTTATTGTGCTCACCGGCTTTGGCCTGGCCGGGCAGTTCATCTTCACGCTATTTGGCATTACGCTGCCTGCGTTTGAGATTGCCGGAGGACTGATCCTTCTGTTGATCGGTCTGGATATGCTGGAGGCGCGGCGCTCGCCCACGCAGGAGGCGCAGGGCGACACAGAAGAGGGCGCGGCCAAAGAAGATGCGGGCATTGTGCCGTTGGGCGTGCCTATGCTGGCTGGGCCTGGCGCCATTTCATCAGTTATGGTGCTGGTGGGCACTGTGCCTAGCCTGTGGCATTGGCAGATGGGAGCCATTCTTGGCGCGATCGCTGTCACTTGCCTGGTGAGCTACTGGGTTCTGTCTAGCGCTGGGCGGATTCGTGCGGTGTTGGGCGAGACGGGCATCCGCATCCTTGTGCGCATCATGGGCCTGCTCCTGGTGGCGTTGGCTATGCAGTTCTTTGTCAATGGACTGACGGATCTGGGAATTATTAATCGCAGTTGAACGGAAACCCCGCGTGGTTGTTGAGGCTTTGCGGGATTCCCACAAACCGCCCCGGTTTCCCACAGCCCCGGGGCCTTGCATTCGGGTATGAGGATTGCTATTCTCAGCAAGTCGCAACAAGCGGTTACGGCGTGGCCGAACGCGAGTTGCAATCGAGAGTGGGCTGTGTTACTCTCAGAAAGTTGCAGATGAGCAGTGGAGCCTCCCGGTGGCCAGTGTGGCCTGCCCGATGAGGGAAGTGGGAAGCTGGTTCGTAGGGTCAGTGAGGCAGGCAATAGTCGCTCCTGAGCCCCTGTAGGGAATCCCGCAGAGAACAAGCCATTGCATG
>DCFV01000139.1:0-5741 GCA_002314435.1 Acidobacteriaceae bacterium UBA1795
TGCTCACGGGCAATCCCGAGTTTTACAACCTGCCCCGCAAGTTCAAGATCTCGGTCACGGGCTGCCCCTCCTGGTGCTCCCACCCGGAGATCAACGACATCGGTCTCACACCTGCCAAGCGCAACGGCCAGGTGGGCTTCTCTTTGCGCGTAGGCGGCGGCCTCTCCAACGAGCCGCACCTTGCCCTGCGCCTCAACGCGTTCCTGCTGCCCCACCAGGCCGTGCCCGCCATCCAGGCCGTCGCCGAAATCTTCCGCGACCAGAACGGTCTGCGTGAGAGCCGCGACCGAGCCCGCCTGAAGTACCTCTTCATGAGGGAAGGCTGGACCGCCGAGAGCTTCCTCGCCGAACTGCAATCGCGCGTCGATTTCTCCATCACGCCCGCAGGCGACGAACTGGTGCCGAGCGATGTTTTCCGCGATCACGTCGGTGTGTATCCTCAGCGCCAAGCGGGCCTCAGCTACGTGGGCGCCACGGTACTGCGCGGCCGCCTGACAGGGGAGCAACTGGAAGCCGCCGCCGAACTCTCCGAGCGCTTCGGCCAGGGCGGCCTGCGCACCACCGTCTCGCAGAACCTCATCTTCCTCGACGTTCCCAACGCCAAGACCGGTGAGTTGGTCCGCGAGCTCGGCCAGATCGGCCTCTACGTGGAGGCCAGCAACTTCTGGCGTGGTACCGTGGCCTGCACCGGCACCGAGTTTTGCAAACTCGCCATCACTGAGACCAAGGGCTTCGCCCGCTGGATCGTCGACGAGCTCGAAGACCGCGTGCCACAATTCGACCAACAGCTACGCCTGCACGTTACCGGCTGCCCCAACGGCTGCGGGCAGCATTGGATCGCCGACATCGGCATCGAAGGCAAGAAGATCAAGCACGACGGCAAGCTCACCGACGCCTACTACTTCTGCCTCGGCGGCGCCGTCGGCCAGTTCTCGAGCGTCGCGCGCCCCGTCGGCTATCGCTGCCTCGCCACGCAGGTGCCTGAATCCATCGAGCGCTTGCTGCACCACTACCTCGCCGGCCGCACCGAGAATGAAAACCTCCGCGCATGGTTCGCACGCCACACCAACGACGAACTGCGCGCGCAGCTCGCCGGAGAAGCCCTTGCGGCCGCCGAGCGCGACCTGCCCAGCGGCCGCGTACCGCACGCCGTGGCGGAGTAGCCATCTATGCGTCTGCTGCCCAACTTTCTCAAGCTCGATAACCGGCCCGGCCTTCTGGTCGGCGCAGGCACCGTCGCGCTCGACAAGGCCGGCAGCCTGCTCCAAACCGGCCTGCGTCTGCGGGTCGTAGCCCCACAGGCACAAACGGAAATCCGCCGCCTCGCCGCAGAAGGCCAGCTTGAGTGGATCGAGCGAGCCTTCGAGCCTGGCGATCTCGACGGCAACTTCGTCGTGATCGCCGCCACCGATGATCCGGCAGTCAACACCGCCGTCTATCAGGGCGCGCTCGAGCGCGGCATTCTCTGCAACTCCGTCGACGACATCCCCAACTGCGATTTCTTTTTCGGATCTGTCGTCCGCCGCGGCGGCCTGCAGATCGCTATCTCCACAGCCGGAGAAAGTCCCGCCCTCGCACAGAGCCTGCGGCGCGAAATCGACGAGCAGCTACCCGCCGACCTCGGCCCCTGGCTCGCTCAGCTCGGTGAGCTGCGTCGTGAAGTCCTCGCCACGCATCCGCGCAGCGAAGAACGCAAGCTGCTACTGCACCAGCTAGCCCAGCGCCAGCTCTGCGACTCAACCACATGCCCCTCGCGACAGCTCGCGCGCGCTCCGCTCGAACCCGGCAAGGTTCATCTCGTCGGCGCTGGTCCCGGCGACCCCGACCTGCTCACCGTCAAAGCCCTCCGCCTCATCCAGTCGGCAGCCGTCATCCTACACGATGACCTTGTGCCGCCCGCTATCCTCGCACTGTCCACACCCACCGCAGAGATCGTCAACGTGGGCAAGCGCTGCGGCTCCAAGAGCATCACGCAGGAAGAGATCCACGCGCTCATGATCGAGCGTGCACGCGCCGGCCGCAGCGTCGTCCGCCTCAAGAGCGGCGACCCGCTGTTGTTCGGCCGCGCCACCGAGGAAATGGCCGCGCTCACTGAAGCCGAAGTCCCATTCGAAATCGTCCCCGGCGTCAGCGCCGCCTTCGCCGCGGCCGCCGCAGTGGGCTGCTCTCTCACCAGCCGGCACGCCGCCTCCAGCGTCATCTTCTCCACCGGCCACCACGCGCAGTCGCACGACCACGCCGACCTGCCCGGCCGTGAGAGCTCAACGCGCGTCGTCTACATGCCCGGCCGCGATCTCCGCCTACTTGCCATCGAGTGGCTCAGCGAGGGTCTGCCGCCCGAACTTCCTTGCGCCCTCGTCTCCCACGCAGGCCAGCCTGGACAGCAGGTGGTTCACACCACGCTCGGCGCACTCCATGATGCGGCACACGTCCCCGCGCCCAGCCTGCTGCTCGCCGGATGGGCTATTGGGCGCTCCGCAGATGCACAAGCTGCTGCTGCGGACAGCGCCGCACTTTCGGCCTGATCCCTTCACAATTCGGGCAATCCTCCTGGGCCTCGCCCACGGCGCCGCCCCCAGGCCTCCTGGAAGCTCCGCTGTTGCAAAAAAAGCCCCCAGCCTATTCAGACGCTTCCGCAACTCCTGCCTGCATTTCACCAAACCCCTGTGCCAAATCGATTAAGTTCTGCTAGCGTTATCCGTTGTATTCCGGAGACATTCATGCGCACTCGCACCCATACGACCACTCGCATTCTTCTGCTCTCTTGCGCCTTCCTTCTCAATCTGCTTCCTGCAGCGTGCGGCGGCGGCAGTGGTGGCTCCTCAACTTCGCAGCCCACCACCTACACGCTCACCGTCAAGTCCACTTCGCCCACCAGCGGCGTTTCCATCACCGTCTCTCCCGCAGACATCAACGGCTCCTCTTCCGGTTCCACATCGTTCACCCGCACTTACAACAAGGGTGCCACTGTCACCCTCACCGCACCCGCCACCTCCGGCTCCGGCATCTTCTCCGCCTGGAGCGGATGTACCTCGGCCACCACCGTCACCTGCACCGTATCCATGAATGCAAATACCGCGGTCTCGGCTGCCTATACATCTGCCACGATTTCTGTGTCACCCAGCTCGCCAACCATAGTGATCGGAACGCAAACGCAGTTCTCGGCCGCCGTCAGCCCGTCGGGCGCGCTCAGCAACTCGTTCACCTGGTCGGTCGCTGCGCCTTCCGGCAACACACTGAGTCCCGGCACCGTCTCCTCCGCTGGCCTCTACACCACGCCTTATCCGGCACCGGCCACCGTCACCGTTACGGCCACCAGCACGCAGGACAGTTCCATCTCAGGCAGCACGACCGTTACGCTGACCGCGCCCGCTGCTGCCGCCGGCCCCGTGCTCACCGTCGATGCAGCGAACCAGACACACGCCATCAATCCGCTCATCTACGGCATGAACGCCTGGACCCTTGCATCAACCACCGGAAAGGCTGCCAACATCTCTGTTGACCGCTGGGGCGGTGATGCCACGTCCCGCTATAACTACCTGCTCGACATCACCAACTCGGCTTCCGACTGGTACTTCGAAAACAACACCAGCGCCACTGGCGTTCAAGCCACCAGCGCGTTCAACCAGCAGGTCCAGAACGACGCAGCCATCGGGGCAAAGACCGTGGGCACCGTTCCAGTCCTCGGCTACGTCGCCAAAGACGGCACCTCCTGCAGTTTCCCCACTTCCACGTACCCCACGCAGGTTGCCTTTGATCCCTACAAGAGCTCCTGTGGCAATGGCCTTTATCCCGAGGGCACCAACGGCTGCACCTCGGCCTCCGGGTGCAACATCACCGGCATCGATCCCACCGCCACTTCTATCGCCGTCAACTCCAACTGGGCCGGCAACTGGGTCAGCTACCTTGTGAGCAAGTTCGGCAGCGCGGCCTCCGGCGGCGTGGCCATCTACGACTTGGATAACGAGCCCGCCTGGTGGGACGCTGTCCATCGCGACGTACACCCCCTGCCCTCCTCCTACGACGAGGTGACCAATAACGGCATCGCAACCGCAAAAGCCATTAAGACCGCCGATTCCACCGCCGAGGTCAGCGGACCCGTCGTCGACTACTGGTGGAACTACTTCTACTCAAAGAAAGACATCGAGAGCGGCTGGGGCTCCGGCTCGCCTTGCTGGCAGCCCTGGTCCAGTCCCGCCGACCGGAACGCCCATGGCGGCACTCCGTTCATCCAGTACTATCTCCAACAATTCAGAACAGCCGAAACCACTTACAGCAAGCGCCTGCTCGACTACCTTGATCTGCACACGTATTTTGCCGGCAGCTACAACGGCTCTTCGCTGGGCTTCGCTACGGCTGGTGACACAGGCGCGCAGCAGGCACGGCTCAACTCCACGCGCGTCTTCTGGGACTCCACCTACACCGACCCAAACTACCCGCAGCCCAACTACACTACCGACACCAACTACACCTCAAGTTGCAGTGTCCCGCTTCAGGCACCCGAACTGATTCCGATGATGAAGAACTGGGTCAACGCCGACTATCCCGGCACCAAGCTCGCCATCACCGAGTACAACTGGGGCGCACAGGAGCACATCAACGGCGCTCTCGCCCAGGCCGACATCCTCGGCATCTTCGGCCGCGAGGGCCTCGACCTCGGCACCCTCTGGGGCACCCCCGACCCCTCCACCCAGATCCCCGGCCTCATGGCCTTCGAAATCTACCGCAACTACGACGGCGCCAATTCCACGTTTGGCAACCAGGCGCTGGCCTCCACCAGCTCTGACCAAAGCCGGCTATCGATCTACGGCGCGCTGCGCACGGCAGATAACAAGCTCACCATCGTCGTCATCAACAAGACATACGGCGACCTGACCTCAACGCTCTCGTTCGACAACTTCACACCCAACGGCGCGGCGCAGGTCTACCTCTACTCAAACGCCAACCTCAACGCCATCGTTCAGCAGTCCGCCCTCACCGTCATGCCGCTCTCCGGCAGCGGAACAGGCAGCACCCTGACCGCCACTTTCCCTGCGCAGTCCATCACTCTACTGGTCGTCCCGCAGTAAGAGCCGTACATGCTACATGCCCCGTGGCTCAACCCACGGGGCATACACCGCAGCCTTTATACTGGAGTGTTTGCAGCCCATTCATGGCGCACAGGAGCACTCCTTGGCACAGGCGGAAATCGGCATCATCGGCGGCAGCGGACTCTACTCCATGCCCGGCTTCACCAACCAGCAGGAAGTACGTGTGGAAACGCCCTTCGGTGATCCCTCTGACGCCTTCGTGCTCGGCGAGCTCGAAGGCCGCAAGGTCGTCTTTCTGGCGCGCCACGGCCGTGGTCACCGCATCCTACCCTCCGAGCTGAACTTCCGCGCCAACATCTACGCCATGAAGAAGCTCGGAGTCGAGCGCATCCTCTCCGTTTCTGCCGTCGGCTCGCTCAAGGAAGAGCACAAGCCCACCGACTTCGTCGTCCCCGACCAGTTCATCGATCGTACCTTCCATCGCACGTCCACCTTCTTTGGAGACGGAATAGTCGGTCACATTGCCTTCGGCGATCCCGTCTGCGCCACCGTCGCCAAGACCGCCGCCGAAGCCTGCGCCACCGCCGGCGTTGCCGGAAAACTGGGCGGCACCTACGTCTGCATGGAAGGCCCGCAGTTTTCCACCCGCGCCGAGTCCAACCTCTACCGCAGTTGGAGCGCCGACGTCATCGGCATGACCAACCTGCAGGA
>DCFV01000139.1:6067-8874 GCA_002314435.1 Acidobacteriaceae bacterium UBA1795
ACCGACTACGACTGCTGGCGCGAAGGCCACGATGCCGTCACCATCGAAGAGATCGTCGCCGTCCTCCACCAGAACGCCGCCAACGCCGCCAAGGTGGTCAAAGCCGCCGTCGCCGGCCTGCCCGCCGAGCGCAAATGCGCCTGCGCCACCGCCGCCCAGTTCGCCGTCCTGACGCAGCCCGATGCCATCCCGGCCTCCACAAAGGAAAAGCTCAAGCTGCTCTTCGGCAAATACCTAGGCTAGACACCTGTGGTACAGCACATGCCTTCGGTCGGCCGCGCAAGAAACTGGATGCGGGATCGAACCGAGCGGCACATGTTTTTGTAGGTTTGGACCTCGAAAGGAACTTGCATGGCCATCACCGTCGTAGGCAGCGTAGCCTTTGACAGCATTGAAACCCCGGCAGGCCGCCGTGATCGCTGCCTGGGCGGCGCCGCCACCTACTTTTCCCTGGCCGCCAGCTTTTTCACCGACGTGCGCGTCATCGCCGTAGTCGGTGAGGACTTCGGCCCCGCCGAGCAGTCCGTCTTTGAAGCCCGAGGCATCGACACGCAGGGCATTGAGCACGCCGACGGCAAGAGCTTCTTCTGGGAAGGTTCCTACCTCGAAAACCTGAACGAGGCCAAGACCCACGCGACCGAGCTGAACGTCTTCGGCACCTTCGACCCCAAGATCCCCCCGGCCTATGGCGACTCCGACTTCCTCTTCCTCGCCAACATCGATCCCGTCCTGCAGCGCCGGGTGCGCCAGGCCACGCCAAACGCCAAACTCGTCGCCGGCGACACCATGAATTACTGGATCAAGGACCACAAGCCCGCTCTGCTTGAAGTCCTGAAAGGCCTCGACATCCTGCTCATCAACGACACAGAAACACGCATGCTCGCCGGCAACCCTAACCTGGTGCAAGCCGCGCGCCACGTGCTCACCCTCGGCCCCCGCATGCTCGTCGTCAAGCACGGAGAGTACGGCGCGACATTGTTCCACAAATCCATTCCGAAGGGTCAGGAGTCAGAGAGCTTCCGCGCACCAGCCCTTCCGCTCGACGAAGTAACCGACCCCACCGGCGCGGGCGACAGCTTTGCCGGCGGATTCTTCGGCTATCTTGCCTCGCAGTCTGAACTCACGCCCGGCTCCTTCCGCCGCGCCATGTTCTACGGCTCCGTCATGGGATCCTTCGCCGTGGAGCGCTTCGGTACCGAGCGCCTTCAAGAACTCACCCGCGAGGAAATCGACCACCGTTTCCGCCTCTTCCGCGAGCTGACCCACCTTGACTGACGCACCCCGCAGCCGCGCTGAAAACCTCGCAGTCCTGGCCTCTTGTGCGGCTCTGTCCGTCGTCGCCGTCGCCTGGAGCTGGCAGCATCACGCGCTGCTCAACTACGGCGACGCCGTCGCGCACATGCAGATCGCGCGTCGCGTCTTCGACGGCCACAATCCCGGCTTCCGTCAGCTCGGCTCCGTGTGGCTGCCTCTGCCGCACCTGCTCCTCATGCCCTTCGTTGCTGTCTACGCGTGGTGGGCCAACGGCTTCGCCGGGGTCATCCCGTCGGCGCTCGCCTACCTCGCTGGCTGTGCGGGCCTCTATCGCCTCGCGCGCCGCTGGCTCGCACCTGCCGCCGCCATTCCCACGCTCGCCTTCTTCGCACTCAATCCCAATCTGCTATACCTGCAGACCACAGCCATGACCGAGCCGCTTTTCCTCTGCGAGCTCATCTGGGCCGTCGTATGGCTGGTCGAGTGGCGCGTGTCACTCGATGAAACTCCACGGCGCTCAACCCGCCTGCTCTGGCAGATCGCCTTCGTCCTCGTAGCCGCCGTCTTCACGCGCTACGATGGCTGGGTTCTCACCCTGCTTGCGTGGACCGCCATGGGCATCGTGCTCCTCCGCCGCGGCCAGCTGCGCTCGCCCGCCTTCTGGCTCGCAAGCGTCGTCGTAGTTGCCGCACCGCTCGTGTGGTTCGGTTACAACGCCGCCATCTTCGGCGACTGGCTCGACTTCGCCCGCGGCCCTTACTCCGCCAAGGCCATCGAGATCCGCACCACCCACCCTGGCGCAGGCCCACCGCATCCCGGCTGGCACAATCCCTGGGTCTCGCTCCTTTTCTTCATGCGCTGCGCCGAACTCGACGCTACCGCAGCTCATTGGGCCAACTCAATGCTCGCGCTCAGTGTGCTCGGCTCCTTTGGCGCATGGTTCGCCGCACGCCGTCGCGCTTTCAACTGGGCGCTGTTGCTTTGGATTCCCGCGCCCTTTTACGCCTATTCCGTTGCCTTCAGCTCCGTGCCCATCTTCATCCCCTTCTGGTGGCCACACTCCTGGTACAACACACGCTATGGAATGGAACTGCTGCCTGCCTTTGCGCTTGGCCTCGGCTTCGTTGCGCAGTTCGTCGTTGGCGCAGTGCGTCAGTTCAAACCCGCATGGGCACGACCCGCCGCTGTTCTTCTCGTTCTCCTGGCGATCTGGAATAACTGGAAGGTCACTGCCGAAAAGCCCCTCACGTTCATTGAAGGCGTCAAGAACGTGGAAGCCCGCCGCCCACTTGAGCAGCAGATTCCGCCTGTCCTGCGCAAGCTGCTCGCCACGCGTCCCGGCGGCCAGGTGTTCATGAAGACCTCTGTCTATCCCAATCTCGTCGCCTTCACCGGCATCCCGCTGCGCCAGACGATCAATGAGGGCGACGGCCCGCTCTTCACCGCCGCGCTGGCCCAGCCCGCCGCGCACGCGGCCATAGTAGTGGCCTTCGACGGCGACGACATCGCACAGGCCGTTGCGGAAAACCCGCACGGGCTCACCGCCATCGGCC
>DCFV01000139.1:9215-12250 GCA_002314435.1 Acidobacteriaceae bacterium UBA1795
CGCAGCGGTGGTAGCATCGGGCACAGGAAAAGGCGCTATGAGCACGTTCGTCGCACAATTCGCGCAGCCTCTCGACTTCAGCTGGCTCCAGCAGCTCGGCGTCGTCCACGGTGCCGTCGGCCGCCTGCTTGCCGCCTGTCTCCTCGGTGGCCTCATCGGCCTTGAACGCGAGGCCAAGCGCCGCGCCGCCGGCGTCCGCACCAATCTCCTCATCTGCCTCGGCTGCGCCTTCTTCACCCTCCTCTCGACCTATCTCGCCGGCGAAGCCAACCCCGACAAGGGCCGCGTCGCCTCCAACATCGTCCAGGGCATCGGCTTCCTCGGAGCAGGGCTCATCCTGCACAACCGCAATCGCATCAGCGGCCTCACCAGCGCGGCCACCGTCTTCGTCGTCGCTTCCATCGGCATGGCCTGCGGTGCTGGCCTCTTTGCCCCCGCCGCCGTCGCCACCGTCATCGTCATCGTTGCGCTTGAGTTCGTCGGCGTCCTTGAACGCCGAGCCAGCATCAAGATCTACCCCCTTATCTACGAAGCCCGTGGCGCCGACGCCACCGCCATGCTCCAGTCCATCCTCGACGCCATGGACAAGGCGGGAGAGCGACTCTCCGACTACCAGCCCGACACCATCGGCCCCGTCCAGCGCGTTAGCTTCACCGTCACCTCAACCAAGCGGCAACACGAGCGCCTCAAGACTCAGCTCCTCGCCGAACCCGCCATCGAGGCACTCCTCAACTTCCGCGATCCGGAGGAAGATTGATTCCCTTCACCAAGGCTCACGCCTGCGGCAACGACTTTCTCATCGTCACCGAGGACTCCGCCCCCACCGGCGAATGGCCCTCCGTCACGCGTCGCCTCTGCGCGCGCAACACAGGCATCGGCGCCGACGGCATTGAGTTCTTCGCTTGGACCGGCGCGAGCTCAGGCCGCATCCGCCTCCACAACGCCGACGGCTCCCTTGCCGAAATCAGCGGGAATGGCACACGCTGCGTCGCCGCATGGATGGCGCACCAGATCCACGCGCAACCCGGCGATCAGCTCCACATCGAAACTGACGCCGGCCTGCGCGTCTGTACCGTCAACGCGGTCCACACCGACGGTGAATACTCCGTAGAAGTCACCACCGGCATGGGTATCCCCACCTTCGCACCGCGCACTGTGACTCTGCCCGCGGGTGTACAGGTTGAGGGCGTTGAAATTTCCACCGGCAATCCGCACTTCGTCATCGTCGTAGACAACCCCGAGTTCAAAGTCGACGGCCAGACGTGGCAGAGCGTCGGCCAGCAGATCTGTTTTCTCCCCGACTTCCCCTACCAGACCAACGTAGAGTTCGTGCATATCATCAGTGCCACTGAAATCGAAATCCGCATCTTCGAGCGCGGAGTCGGCCCCACCACGTCATCCGGCACCGGCAGTTCAGCCTCATCCACCGCCGCCATCGCCGTGCACGGCCACCAGTCGCCGCTCAAAGTCGTTGCTCCCGGCGGCATCCAATCTGTTTCCTGGGGCGGACCCGGAACGGAGCTGTTTCTCACCGGCCCTGCATCGCTCATCGCCCGCGGAGAAGCATGGTAGACGCCGCCCCTCTGCGTAAGCTCGCGCCCGTGCCTGAAAACGCGGGCATTCGCGTGCTCTCGCCTGCCTCCTTCGCCGCGCCCGAGCGCGTCGACAGTGGCCTCGCCCATTTGCGCTCTCTTGGCCTTGCGCCCTCACTCGGTACACACACGCAATCGCGCGGCCCGCTCTTCTTCGCTGGCACACCGGAAGAACGCCTCGCAGATTTGCACGCAGCCTACGCAGACAACAACACGCACATCATCGCAGCAGTGCGCGGTGGCTACGGCAGCAACTATCTTCTCAACGGGCTCGACCTCGCACTTATCGAGCAACACTCCAAGCCGTTCTTCGCCTATAGCGACCTCACCGCTGTGCAGCTCCACCTGCTCGACCGCCTTGGCCTTCCCGTGTTTCACGGCCCCATGGTCGCCGCTGACTTCGCTATCGATGACGGCGTGCATCTCCCGAGCTTCCGGTCCGCACTTGCAGGCAAGCCCTACTCCGTCGGCGCTGTGGAAGGCCTGCGCACACTCAAGCCCGGCACCGCGCATGGCACACTCTACGGCGGCTGCCTCAGCATCCTGGTCGCGCTGCTCGGCACGCCGTGGGAACCCGCCACTGAAGGCAAGCTGCTCTTCCTCGAAGACGTTGGAGCCAAGCCCTATCAAATCGATCGCATGCTCTGGCAGCTCCGCGCAGCCGGCAAGCTCGAAGACATCCGCGGCATCGTCTTTGGCGAGATGCTGGACTGCATTTCTCCCGGCGCGCCCGCTGATCTGCTCGACGAAGTGCTGCTTCACTTCTTCCGCGACACCGACATTCCCATTGCCATCGGCCTGCGCTCCGGCCATGTCTCACGCTCGAACGTCACGCTGACCTTCGGCGCAGAGGCTGCGCTCCACGCTGCCGCCGAGCCTCATCTTGATCTGCTGGAGACCGTCGTACACTCATGAACGCATCCCCCCGTCACATCCACCTCACCGGCATCTGTGGCACAGCCATGGCTTCGCTCGCCGGTCTGCTTCAACTTCAGGGCCACCGCATTACCGGCTCCGACAAAGCCGCCTATCCGCCCATGAGCGACCAGCTCCACGCCCTCGGCATCCCTGTCCTCGAGCCCTACGCCGAACAGAATCTCGACCCCACACCCGATCTCGTCGTCATCGGCAACGCGCTCTCGCGCGGCAATCCTGAAGTCGAACGCATCCTCGACGAGCGCATTCCGTTCACGTCGATGGCCGCGCTACTCAGGGAGGAATTCCTCCGTGGCCGTGAGTCGCTTGTTGTCGCCGGCACGCACGGCAAAACGACCACCACCAGCATGCTCGCGTGGATCTACCAGACCGCCGCAGCCTCCGACCCCGCGCGCGAGCCATCGTTTCTCATCGGCGGCGTAGCAGAGAACTTTGGCACCAGCTTTCAGCTCAGACCTACGCGCACTTTCATTCTTGAAGGAGATGAGTACGACACCGCCTTCTTCG
>DCFV01000086.1 GCA_002314435.1 Acidobacteriaceae bacterium UBA1795
CCCCCCCCGCCCCCGCCGTGCCCGCCGACAATCCCGGCACGTGGCTCGATTTCACTGACCTTGTCTACATCGATCCCGTAGGCACAGGCTTCAGCCGCGCCACTGTCCCCGAGGCCGACGCCAAGAAACTCTTCTACTCCACCCGCGCCGACATCGAATATCTTTCGCGCATCATCTATGACTGGCTGGTGAAGAACGGCCGTCTCAACTCGCGCAAGTATCTGGTAGGCGAGAGCTACGGGGGCTTCCGCGGCCCGCGCATCACGCACTATCTGCAGTCGCAGCTCGGTGTCGCCATGAACGGCGTCGTCCTTGTCTCACCCTATCTCAACCCAGTCGCGGAAGAAGACGGCGATCTCTCGCCCCTGCCGTGGATGCTGACGCTGCCGTCCATTACTGCCGCACATCTGGAACGCGATAAGAAGCTCACGCCTGAGGCCATGGCAGACGTCATCGCCTACACCCGCGGCGGCTACGCTGTAGCGCTGCTTAAGGGACGCTCCGATACCGACGCCACCAAGGCCATGATCCAGAAAGTCACTGAAATGACCGGCCTCGATCCCACTTTCGTCAAGTTTTCTGGCGGCCGCCTCGAAACGGACGCCTATCTCCGCGAGGTCTTCCGCGAAGAGGGTAGACTCGGCTCGGTCTACGACTCCAACGTCACATCGTTCGATCCGTTTCCTTTTGCGCACGAACAGCGAGCCAACGACCCCATCCTCGCCAGCATCATCGCGCCCATGACCACCGCAATGGTCGACTTCGTGACGCGCACCGTGGGCTGGAAGGTCGACGCGCGCTACAATGCGCTCTCCTACGATGTCGGGCGCCTGTGGGACCGTGGCGACGATCTGCGTCAGGGCTCCGTGCCGCAACTGCGCGAGGCCGTGGCCGCCGATCCCAAGCTGCGCGTGCTCATCGTGCACGGCTGGAACGATCTCTCCTGTCCCTTCATGGGTTCCGTGCTCACTGCGGACCAGATGCCGGTCATGGGCGATCCCACCCGCGTGGCAGTGCGCGAGTACCCCGGCGGCCACATGTTCTACACCCGCATGTCCAGCCGCCTCGAACTGCGCAATGACGTGATGGCGATGTACGCCCTGCACTGATCGCAGCGCTTAAACAACAACGGCCTTCCCGTGCACAATGCACCGGAGGGCTGTTTGCTTTTCTGTGTGATCAGCCGCAGCAGGTTCGACGGGGTATGCGCCATGCCGGTCGCTGCTTAGCCTGTCAAGTTCTGTCTTGTTGGGAGGTCGCTTTGCGTGGTCCTGCGGAAATGAAGAAGCTAAAAAGGGAACAGCAGCGCATCAACCACTTGCGTCGCATTCCGAACCTTATCGCTGAAACCTGTCTTCAGCAGCCCTTCTTACAGCGCGCCATGATGGCCGCGTGCAGGCGCTCGCGCAAACCTGCGGGCAGGTCGTAAATCTCGTGCGAGCGATAAATCTCGATCGTCTTGCGGGTGGTGTTCAGGGTTACCTGGCAGTGCTCACAGCCCCGCAGATGCTCCTCCAGATCGGCGCGCATTTCGCGCGAGACGGCGTTGTCGATCAGATCGTCGAGTTGGGCGAGGAACTCAGTGCAGGTCACTTTTCAACTCCCGCTTTCTTTGAACTCTTTTTCTTGCGGAAGTAGCGGCTCAGCCGCTCGCGCAGTTGCAGCCGAGCGCGCAGCAAGCGCGACTTGACTGCCGGAACGCTCAGCCCGAGGGTCTCCGCTGTCTCTTCCGTGGAGAGTCCATCCACATCGCGCAGCACGAACACAACGCGAAATCCCGGCGGCAAGCCCTGGATCGTCTTGCGCAGGATTTCGGCGAGCTCTGTCTGGGTATAATTCTGCTCCGGATCCGGAGCCCAGTCGGCCAGGTCGCGCGGAACACTGCCTTCCTCGGTTTCGACGTCCTCGTCGATCGAGACCATCTTGCCTGTACGCCGCTTGCGCAGCCGCATCAGGCTTTCGTTTACCGCAATCCGCACCAACCATGTGTAGAACTTCGAGTTTCCCTGGAACTGGTCCAGTTTTTCGTACGCCTTCAGGAACGCATCCTGCATCACGTCTTCGGCGTCTTCGCGGTTCTGCGTAATGTGCTGCGCAATCCGGAAGACCTGCCGGTCGTACTTGCGGACCAGCGTGTCGTACGCCGAGACGTCCCCCGAGCGCACTCGCTCTACGAGGGCTACGTCGGGATGCGGCTCGTTTTCACCTGCAATTGGTTGGATGGTCGCCATGCGCGTTGGTTGCGGAAATTCGACAGGGCTTGAAGAAGCAAGACTCCGCCGTACTTCCAGAGCCAGTGTAATTGACGGCCCCGCGCCGGACCAAGCCACGGCTCCTTGGTCCCGCAGGGGGCGTTTCCGGGTTATTTCGGTGGTTCGGCTGGTCCCGCCGCGCTGCAAACCGGCATAGAGTTGAAAGTATGAGGTCTGCGCCATCCCCCATTTTCGCGCCGGCTCGTCTACTCGCGGCCTTCCTGTCTGCGTGGATGGCCGTTTTGCCGCTGTCCGCATGGGCTGCCCCTGCACCCGTTCAGGACGACACGCCCCAGAAGTCCACCTCTGCGAACGACAAGACAAAGAAACAAAAGCCCGCAGCGACGGCGAAGAAGGGCACCACTGCTCATCAACCCGCGGCCAAATCGAAAGCGCATCCCAGCCGTTCCGCCACCCGCCGCAAGCGCAAGACTTCGCCCCGCGCCGTCCGCATGAAGCAGGCCTTCGTCGCCTCCACCGAACTGCGGCCCATGGCGCAGCAACTGGCCACCATGCGTACGCCTGCCGCCTATGCGGGCGTTACCGTCTACGCGCAGAAGCACACCGGCGATGCCGCTGCGGCCGCGTATCTTGCGCTAGGCCATGCCTACCTTGCCGACCGCCGCTACGCTGAGGCGGCATCCAGCTTTAGGCAGACCAACAAGGCCAGTGACATACTCGACGACTACGCCGACTTTCTGGCCGCCCGTGCCGACCACGAGGCCGGCGACAACGCCGCTGCCGAGACTCTGCTCCACGGCTTCACCACGCGTTATTCCGACAGCATCTTCGCCGTCGAAACGCCGGAGCTCGAAGCCACAGTCCTGCTGGCTCTTAAGGATGCGCCGGGCGCCAATCGCGTCCTTGACGCCGCTCGCGACGGTGCCACGGGCCGCGCGGGCTACCAGTTGGCCCGTGCGCAGGTCGCCCTGGCCCTCGGCCAGACCGACGATGCCGACCGGCTCTTTAAGCAGCTTCTGCTTGACCACCCGCTCAGCGAAGAAGCCGAAATGGC
>DCFV01000082.1 GCA_002314435.1 Acidobacteriaceae bacterium UBA1795
CTCACCGCTAAACGCAGTGAGCTCGGCGGCTTTGCCGGAGCGATGACGCGCCTACGGGGAGCCTATGACGCAATGCACAAGACCAGTCCGGTGGCGCAGCCGCCTGATGCGCTCATCGATGCCATGCAAACCGGTGACCGGCTTGGCTACCACCCCGAGCACGCCGCGGAAGAGATCGCCCACTTCCACGAAGTGCTGCCGAAGGTACAAGCCGCCGTCGACGCGATTGGCAACGGATTTGCGCAGCGTATCGACGATTACATAAAGAACATGAGCCGGGACTGGCGTGTCGCTGACCTGGAGGCGCAGAAGCAGAACCGCCTTGACGCCATCAGCCGGGCTGAAAAGCTGGTGGCAGAAGCGCAAAAGTAGCGCCTAACCCAACCACAACAAGAGCCGCCACGAAGAGAAGAGTCTTCGCGGCGGCTCTTCTGTTGGAAACGATTGCAACCCGCAAGCAAGGCGATTTACGATTCGTGCCTATGAAGAATCTCGTTCGCTGCCTTGCTCTATTGCCGTTCGTTACTGCGCCGCTGCTTTTTGCGCAGAGCGCCACTTCCGCCGCTCCCAAAGCTGACCCGCTCGCGCCCACTGAAGGCGTCAAGTCGGCCGCCGAAATCGACCACGAGTGGCAGCAGTCGGTCGCAAAGTACGATGCCGAACGCAGCCGCCTTCTGGCTGAGGAACAGAAGCAGGAAAACGACGGCCCCTATCGCGCCGATTGGGCCACGCTCGAAAAGTACCAGCAGCCGCAGTGGTACAAGGACGCCAAGTTCGGGATATTCATCCACTGGGGCGTCTACTCGGTGCCCGCAGCGGAGAACGAATGGTACCCGCGTAACATGTACCGGCCCGGCGAGGGCGCGTACAAGAACTTCCGCGAGCACTTTGTCCAAGGCGACGAATCGAAAGGCTACAAGGATCTGATTCCGTTATTTCGGGCCGAGCATTTTGACGCCGCAGCTTGGGCCCGCGTCTTCAAGGAGTCCGGAGCACAATACGTCGTCCCCGTCGCAGAGCATCACGACGGCTTCTCCATGTATGACTCCGGACTCAGCGACTGGACCGTGGTCAAAATGGGCCCCAAGCGCGACACGCTCGGCGAACTTGCCGCCGCCATCCGCGCCGAAGGGTTGCACTTCGGCCTCAGCTCGCATCGCGCGGAGCACAACTTCTTCTATGACGGTGGCCGCTCCATCCGGTCTGATGTGAACGACCCGAAGTATGCCTCGCTCTACGGACCCGCGCACCATTGGTTCGAGGCCAAAGGCGACAACCATGATCTCTCCAACGACTGGACCTGGGTGAGCGACGCCTGGACGCGCGACTGGCTCGCGCGCGACACCGAACTCATCGAGAAGTATAAGCCCGATGTCGTCTACTTTGACTGGTGGATCGGCCAGCCCAACTTCCGTCGCGCTGTGGCTCAGTTTACTGCGTTCTACTACAACTACGCAGCCGCGCACGGCTATACCGGCGTCGTTGACTTCAAGGACTACTCGCTCGACTGGAAGGCCGGCGTGCGCGACTTCGAGCGCGGCCAGCAGGACCACATCATCGCCGACCACTGGCAGACCGATACGTCGATCTCCGACGCCAGTTGGGGCTACATCGAGCACGACACCTTCAAGACGCCCTCCTTCCTTATCGATCAGCTCATCGACATCGTGAGCAAGAACGGCAACCTGCTGCTCAACTTCGGCCCGCGCTCCGACGGCACCATTCCCGATGAAGTGCAGGCCACTCTGCGCACCATGGGAGCATGGCTTAATGTCAACGGTGAAGCCATCTACGCAACTACGCCGTGGAAGTCATTCGGTGAAGGTCCCACGCAAGTCACCGCAGGCGCCTTTCACGACACCGACACCAAGCCCTACACGCCCGAAGATTTTCGCTTCACGGCGAAGGGCTCCACGGTCTACGTTCTCGGCATGGCCTGCCCGCCCAAGGAAGGCGAGAAGGCAGGCCAAGTAACAATTCGTTCGCTGGGCTGGGCGCACGAGGGCGCGTCAGTGCCCATCGCTAAAGTCGAGCTGCTCGGCTCGACTGACAAGGTTACGTGGACGCAGGGCGCTGATGCGCTCCGGGCCTCGCTGCCCGTCGACGCGCAGTGCCAGTATGCTTATGCGTTGAAGCTCACACCCGCAGCGCAATAGGGAGGCGTGCGATGCAAGTCAGCCGCCGTCGTTTCGTGCAGCTCGCTGGTCTCGGTGTCGCCACCCCGGCGCTCGCTTCTGCCCGCGCTACGCATGCGGCTGTGGCCGATCCTGCTGCGCACCTTGCCTTTGATCCACTACGTCCGGAGTACCATCTACTGCCGCCGCACAACTGGATGAACGATCCCAACGGGCCGATCTGGTGGAAAGGGAAGTACCACCTCTTCTATCAGCTCAACCCGAACGCAGCCGTTTGGGGTGACATGCACTGGGGCCACGCCGTGAGCACCGACATGGTGCACTGGCGCCACCTGCCCATCGCACTCGCGCCAACCCCAGGTGGCGCGGACAGCGAAGGCTGCTTTAGCGGCTCGGCGGTAGTGCACAATGGCGTGCCCACGTTCATCTATACCGGCGTGCAGAATGCGCCGCCCGAGCTTGTCACACAGCACGACGGCGCCAATAGGCTGCGAGAAACTCAGATGCTGGCGACTGCGGCAGACGGCGATCTGCTGCGCTGGAACAAGCTCGAGCAGCCGGTGATTGCCATGCCCCCGCGGACGTCAGTATCACTGGCTTTCGCGACCCGTGCCCGTGGCCTGAGGACAATGCATGGTATCTGGGCGTGGGCTCAGGTGAGCGCGGCAAAGGCGGCTGCGTGCTGCTCTATCGCTCACAGGACCTGCGACTGTGGAAGTATCTGCACAAACTCGCCGAGGGAAAGGCAAACGGCAAGCAGAGCGCCAATCCGTGCGATAGCGGCGAGATGTGGGAATGTCCAGATTTCTTTCCGCTCGGGGATCGCCACTGCCTGCTCTACTCCACTGAAGGCAAGGTTATCTGGACCACCGGCCACTACGACGCGCAAACGCATCGCTACACGGCACAACACGAGGGTGTGCTCGACCGCGGTGCTTATTATGCCCCCAAGAGCTTCCTTACACCCGATGGCCGTCGCATCCTGTGGGGTTGGATTCAGGAGACGCGCCCGCAGGCCGAGTTTGAAGCAGCAGGCTGGTCGGGTGTCATGTCGCTTCCGCGCGTTCTGGGTGTTGATGCGCAAGGACGCCTTACTATGACGCCAGCCGTTGAAGTAGATATCCTGCGCGGCGCGAGGATAATGCCAGCGACGCAAAAGAACGGCGTCTGGCAATGGAATTTGCCGGCTCTGGGTTGCGAGTTGATCCTGAGCGCGAGCGAGCCTACTACAGTGCGCTTGCGTACTCGTGGAACCCCTGTGTGGAAGCTGCGCTTCGATCCAGCACAGGGCACCGTGAACTGCGGCGAGTTGAAGTTCTCCGTTCCCGCGTCGGCCTCCCCGTCTTCAATGCGCGTTTTTCTTGACGGTTCGGTGCTTGAGACATTCATCGGTGCAGGCGAAGCGCTCACCAGCCGTGTGTATGCGCTTGAGCCAGGGAAAACGCAACTTGAGGTTGAAGCCAGCAGCACAAGTGTGCCCATGCTGGTTGCCCTTCTGGCAATTTCGCAGGACCGCATGACGCACTGAGCCTACCGCCGCATATCATGTACCATCAAGGCATGGCCTTGGTGGAGCTGGAAGCGGTATCGAAGAGCTATCCGCGCCGCTCGGGACTTCGCACTGAACTGCATCCGGTTGTGCAGGATATTTCGCTCACAATCGAAAAGGGCGAAACACTCGGCCTCGTCGGCGAGTCAGGCTCGGGCAAAACCACGGTGGCGCGCATGATCCTCGGCCTCGTCCAGCCCACCTCGGGCAGCGTGCGCGTTGACGGCGTCGATGTTGCACGTGCCTCCGCCGCTGAATTGCGCAGCTTGCGCCGCCAGATGCAACCCGTCTTTCAGGATCCCTTTGCTGCGCTCAATCCGCGCATGACCGTGCTCCAGGTCGTCACCGAGCCGTGGCTTATTCATTGCGACGACGAGCGTAGCCCGCGCGGCAAAGCTGCACAACGCACGGCGGCCGTCGAACTGCTTATGAATGTGGGCCTCGAAGAGTCCGCACTGGCACGTTATCCGCACGAGTTCTCCGGTGGCCAGCGGCAGCGCATCAACATAGCGCGCGCCCTCGCGCTGCGCCCCGGATTTCTGATATTGGATGAGCCGGTCAGCGCGCTCGATGTGAGCGTAGGCGCTCAAATCGTCAACCTGCTGCGCCAGTTGCAGCGCGACCATGGGCTGACCTATCTGTTTATCTCGCATTCCATGCCGCTCGTGCGCTACCTCAGCACCCGGATCGCGGTCATGGAGCGCGGCCGCCTGGTGGAGACCGGCGAAGCCGAGACGTTGTGCGCCGCGCCGCGCGAGGCATACACGAGCCAGCTGCTGGCGGCCACGCCGGAGCTGCCCTCCAGCGCGGCCTAGCGAGAACCGTGCTACTGCTGCGGTGTCGTGGGGGGCGTCGCAGGCTGTGCCGGGGCCGTGGTAGCCGCGGGCTCAGCCGGTTTGGCCGGGGCGGCAGGAGATGCTGAGGGCGTCTGGGTTCCCGGACTCACCGCCGAATGGTTCGACGGCATCGGACGGCCCGGCATCGCTCCCATCGCTGGATGTCCTTGCGGCATCTGCACGTCGGTCACTTCCACCAACTCGATATCGAAGATCAGATCCGCCTTGGGAGGAATGCCAGGATGAGCGGCGTCAGGGCCGGGCCGACCCTTGGAGCCATAGGCCAGTTGCCAGGGAATGAACAGCCGCCGCTTGCCGCCGATCTTCATGCCCGCGAAGCCCTCATCGAAGCCCGGAATTACGCGCCCGTAGCCCTGCGGGAACGCGATCGGCTCCGGATCGCCCAGCTTCGGTTTCCCGTCGTCGCCGAGCACCGGTTTCCCGTCCTTGTCCTTCAGCGGCTGGCGGCGGTCGTCCGAGGAGTCGAACTTGTGCCCATCTGCAGCCAGGTAGCCCGTGTACATTACGTGGTAAATCTTGTTTGGCTCGGCCTCGGCCCCGGTACCCAACTTGATGTCCTCATAGCGCAGCGAAAAGGCCGTCTTCACGACTCCGCGCACGCGTGGCACGCCCGGCGGCAGCGTCACGCCTGCCGGAACAGTCTTTGCCGCCGTTGCAGGCATTGCCGCAGCGGCGGATTTGGCCGTCGCTGCGGATTTGGGTGCAGTTTGCGCTCCGGCGGCAACAGCCGCAGCAGCAAGAATCAACGCCGGAAATCCAAATCTCATTGGGTAAAACTCCATTCGCCTTCTCCTCGCGAGTTTAACAGGGCGCTCCGCGCACTGAGTCTCTCAGTCCGAACCGGTAAAGCACGATGGCCTTATGCGTCTTTATGCGCCGTAACCGTAGACTGAGGTATGCCTCCCGGTTTGTCACATATTCTCCATATTCTCTGGCTCCCTGTTGCTTCGTTTCTCGCCGGCGTGCTGAACACCATCGCCGGTGGCGGTTCGTTCCTCTCCCTGCCCGCGCTCATCGCCAGCACTTCCGCCATGGGCGTAGGCGCGGTCACCGCACAAGCCACCAATACCGTCGCGCTGTGGCCTGGTCAGCTCACGTCACTGGTTGCCTTTCGCAAGCAACTCGCAAAATACGGCTGGAGCCTCTTGCCGCTCAGCGCGGCATCTGGCTTGGGCGGATGGCTCGGCGGCCTTCTGCTGCTCCACACTGGCAACCGCATGTTTCGCGTGCTGCTTCCATGGCTGCTTCTGTTCGCAGCAGTTATGTTTGTGCTCAGCTTTCCCTTGGGCAAGTGGCTACAGACGCTCTCTGGCGGCGAGCGCTACAACAAGTGGCTGCTCTTTGGCATGGTCCTGGTCAGCGTTTACGTGGGCTACTTCGGTGCCGGCGGCGGCTTTCTGGTCATGGCCCTCTTCGGCCTCTGCGGAGTCCACGACATCCACGAGATGAACGCGCTCAAAGTCATCACAGCCGCTGTTTCCATCGGCATTCCAGCGTTCACCTTTATCACTGCCGGCCGAGTGCAGTGGCGCTTTTGTCTCGTGATGGCCATTCTTGCCGGCTTTGGCGGCTATCTTGGTGCCCACTACAGCCGCAAGGTCAATCAGCGCGTGATGCGCTGGACCGTCGCCACAATAGGCTTCGTCACTGCGGGGTATTTCTTCGTGCTTAACGCAGTTCAGCACCCGTAGCGGACCATCGCGACTGGGCTCAGGGTGTCAGCTGGCCAGAAGCACGGCCAGAAGCGCCGTACGCGGTGCCAGGTGCTCCAACAGCACCGACTCGTGGCTTGCGTGCGCGCTCTCGCCCACTGCGCCCATGCCATCCAGCGTCGGGACGCCCAGCGCCGAGGTGAAGTTGCCGTCTGAGGCGCCGCCCGTGGCCGCTTCTTCCAAGTCCAGTCCCAGCCCCACGGCCAGTGCACGCGCCTGTTGGTAGAGCCGTACGGTGCCGCGCGTGCGCTCCATTGGCGGGCGGTTGATGCCGCCCGTCACGGTCAACGCGCAGCGCCTGTCCTCGGCCTTCAGCGCAGCAAACTTGCGCTCGATACGCGCCGCGTCGCCTTTGCGCGCAATGCGCACATCCACCTCGGCCCAAGCTTCGGCCGGAATCACGTTGGTCTTGGTGCCGCCGCCAGCCGTGCCTACGCTGACGGTCAGGCCGCGTTTGAGGTCCGTCCAACCGCTCACCGTCTCGATCACGCGCGCCAGCTCACGCAGCGCACTGGCGCCCTTCTCAAAATCCACACCCGCGTGTGCAGCCTTGCCCTGGATCTCGATGAGCCAGTCCCCCGTGCCCTTGCGTGCAGTCTTATAAGCCAGCCCCTGCGCAGGCTCCAGCACATAGACCGCTGAGCACGCAGCCGCCAGAGCTTCAGTGATGGGCCGTGAAATCGGACTGCCCACTTCCTCGTCGGAGTTGAGCAACAGCACGATCTCGCGTTGCAGCAACTCGGCTTCGGCCAGCATCTCCAGGGCTGTCAGCGCCATTGCCACGCCGGTTTTCATGTCTAGCGTGCCCGGTCCCCATAACCGCCCGTCGGCAACCCGGCAAGGCATCAGCTCCACTGTGCCCAGCGGCCACACGGTGTCCAGGTGTCCGAGCAACAGAATAGGCTTCTCGCCGGAGCCAGCTCGGTGGCGCGGCCCAAACCGCGCTTCCAGCACATTGCCGTAAGCCCGCTGGCGATGCAGCTTCACCCGACCCCCCATTGAGCGGATATGTTCCGTCGTAAGAGCGACGCAAGCGTCCACTGCAGCCTTCTGGTCCGAGGGCGACTCGGCCAACACCAGTCGCCGGGTCAGGTCGACGAGCGCAGGTTGCTTGCGGCGCGCGCCAGCCAGCAGAGCGCGCATGGGAACAGGGAGCGTGGAGTTAAAGGACATCGGTAAACCGTCCTCACAGTGCAATCAAAAGTCCTTTCGATTCTACGCCGAAGCCTTGTTCAGAATTGTTTTTTTGCTGCTTCTGTTGCACCCGCGGGCACCTCCGACCTCTCATCAGGCGGCTGATTCCGTGGAAGTTGGACATATAGAAGCGCGAAGTGCGGCCATTCTGGCCCAAAAGTGTTGCAAAATTGCCACAATCAGATTTCGCATTTGCCGTCTAATCTAGCGGTTGCAAATTTGTCCGCAGTTGGAGACGTTAGTTTGGCACCGTCCGCACACTTGGAACAGACGATAGCTGAGCCCCTGGAATTCACAGGAGTGGGCTTGCACTCCGGAGCGCCGGTTACTATGCGTCTGTTGCCAGCGCCCGCCGGTTCGGGCATCGTCTTCCGTCGTACTGACCTCGACGACTTCGAGATTCCAGCCATCGGGCGCAACGTGGCCAAGGTCAGCTATGCCACCAGTCTGATGCGGCAGGGCGTGCTGATCTCCACCACTGAGCACCTGCTCTCGGCGCTCATCGGCATGGGCATCGACAACGTGATCGTCGCGCTCGACAACCTGGAACTGCCCATCCTGGACGGCAGCGCGCTCCCCTACGTGGAGGCCTTCCTCGGCGCGGGCATTCGTACTCAGCGCCGCCGTCGCGAAACCATGCGCATTGTTAAGCCCGTCGAAGTGCGCGAAGGCAACAAGTTCATCGGCGTCTATCCGGGCCGGGGATACCGCGTGCAGTACATCATCGACTTTCCCGCGCCGATTGGCCGCCAGAAAACGAGCATCGATCTTGCGACGGAGACGTACGGCAGCCAGATCGCAGCAGCCCGCACCTTTGGCTACAAGGCAGACGAGCAGCGCCTGCGCGACATGGGCCTGATCCGCGGCGCCAGCCCGGAGAACGCCATCGTGATGGGACCCAAGGGACCGGAGAACGGTCCGCTGCGCTTCGACGACGAGTTTGTGCGCCACAAGGTGTTGGACCTGATCGGTGATTTGGCGCTTACCGGCCGCCGCATTGAAGGCCACGTAGTGGCCGAGCGCGCCGGGCACGCGATGCACACCGCACTGGTTTCGCGGTTGCTCAAGGACCGTTCTGCCTGGGAGATGGTACGCGTGCCGGTGGCCGAGGCCGAAGAATCGGAAGGGCGGTCCGCACTCACCGTAGGCAGTCCCGCGTTGCAAGGCGCTTAGATCGCCATTCTTCAAGCCATCGAAATCAGAGGAACAGAATCCGCATCGGCTTCGGAGCAGTGACGCTCTTGCCCGCCTCAGACAGCAGGCCCGTCTCCGGCTCACGCGCAAATATGCTGATGCAATTTGAGTCCTGGTTGGCGACAAGCATCCAGCGTTCTGTGGGGTCGAGCACGAAGTTGCGCGGGATTTCGCCGCCGCAGTTGGAGCGCTTCATCGGCGTGAGAGCGCCGGTCTTCACATCCGCCTTGAAGCTATAGAGAAAGTCATTGTCGCGGTTGGCGAAATAGACAAAGTGCCCATTGTGCGTGATCACCGCGTCGCAGGCGCGCGTGGGGCCGTTGTAGTCGGCAGGCAGCAGCGGAATCGTCGTCTCGCGCGTCAGGCCGCCGTCTGCATTGCTCCACGACAGTATGTCTACCGTCGAGACCAGTTCGTTCACGCTGTACGCGGTGTGCCCATTGGGATGAAAGTGCAGCGTGCGCGGTCCCGCGCCGGGCGCTGCGTGGAAGGTGCTCGCGGCGGTCAATTGCGCGGTTGCAGTGTCAATGCGGTAGATGTGGATTGCGTCGCCGCCTAGGTCGTTGACGTAAGCGAAGCGGCTGTCCGGCGAGAACGAGCAGAAATGCGCGTGCGCCGCTTCCTGGCGGTCGGCGTTGGGCCCGTGCACGGTGTAGTGTTCGGTCCATACGGCGGTGCTGAGCTTGCCGTCGGTGACAAGAAAACTCGCCGCGCTGCCGCCGCCGTAGTCGGCCGAGAGCAGCACACGGCCGCTCGGGTCGAGCGCAATGTGGCACGTGCCTTTTGCCGCCGAGTTCTGGGTGGAGAGTGGCTCCAGATTGTCGCCGTTCACGCGGAAGCCGGCAACTTCGCCTGTAGGCTTCCCGTTGAAGCTGTCCACCTCGCACGCTGCAAACACGTACTTTCCGTCTGGCGAAGCGGTCAGCCAGTCCACCGTGTCGATGTGCGCGGCCACGCCCGCCGCACTGAGCGTGCCCGTGGCCGCATCCCAGTCGTAGGCCAGGATGCCGTCTTTGGTGCCGCTACCGACAAGTACGCGCCGGCGTGGCGTAGTGGCTGTCAGGTCCGAGGAAGCAGTGACTACGGCAGCAGCAGAGGCTAATTCGAGAAAAGTGCGGCGTGTGAGATTTGCCATGGCAAAAGGATTGTCGCCGATGAGGCGAGGCTCGCGCCAGCCGCGCAGTCTTCTACACTGGGGGCGGAGACGATCAGGTGGCGCACCTCATCAACTTTGTTCGCATTCCGGCTCTCGCCATCCGCCAGCATGTGAGACCTCTGCCGCGCATGGCTGTACTGGACGAGGACCGCATCCGTATGCGCGTATGGCCGAACGACATTGACTTCAACCTGCACATGAACAACGGCCGCTACCTGAATGTGATGGACTACGCACGCACCCATTTGCTGGCGCGCGTCGGTCTCATCGAACACATCATTCGAGCACGCTGGCAGCCGCTGGTGGGTGCCGTCTGGATAACTTATCGCCGCTCTCTGCCGCTGTTCTCCGCGTTCGAGATTACATCACGATTGGTGTGCTGGGACGAGCGTTGGTTCTATCTGGAACAGACATTCACTGGCGGCGAAGGTCTCGCGGCGGTGGGCTGGGTCAAGGGGAATCTGCGCGATGCGAGTGGTAGCGTAGAGCCGCAGCATGTGTTGGAGCGCGTGTCACCCGGCATCGTGAGCCCGTCGATGCCGGACACCATCGCGCAGTGGAATGATTTGACGCGCGAGAAACTGCAGGCCGGCGTCGCTTAACGATCGAGCGTGAATACGACGTTGACCGTAGTCTCCACCTCTACCGGCTGCCCGTTCAGCAGGTAAGGTCGATACGCCCAGTTCTTCACCGCGTCCATCGCAGCCTGTTGCAACATGGGCGGACCGCTGGCCACGCGCAGATTCTCAATGTTTCCTGTCTTTGAGATCTTTGCTTGCAGCACTACCGTGCCCTCCTGGCGTGCAGCCACGGCGATTGGCGGATAGGTGGGCGTGACTTTGCAGATGAGCAACCCGGCTACGATGGTTGAGGCCACGCGCACAGGAGCTTTCACATCGGGATGTACGACGGCCGCGGGCTTTCGATTTCCGAATGCGTCACGCAATCCGTTGGGCAACCCCGTCGCACCTTCGATTCCGGTCAAGGTAACCGGCGCCGGCGCTTCCGGCCCATCGAATGTCGTGAACGTCTTCGGAAGTTGTCGGGGCGCGACAAGCGTGGAGCCGATCATCTCCGGTGTGCCATGGAAGGGACGCGTTGCCGGTGGTTGCTCAGGTTTGGATCGCGGTGCGGGTGGCGGAGGCGGCGCGGTCAGCAGAAACGACAGCGCCTGCCGCGGCAACGTCTCAGGGTCGATGAGGGGGATTAGGATCAGGGCGAGGAGGATCGATCCGTTGAAGATCAACGTGGCGATCATCCAGCCGCGGCTGCGAGTGCGGATTCTGCCGTTTGATTCGAAGGTGGAGTCTTCAAACATATGCGCCTCCTGAACTCAGGGCCTGCTCGCTCAGCTCAGACCCTGAGCATTTCAGTCGCGCCAATTAGGAGGCTCGAAGTACGCAAAGGGGCGTGACCGCTCTGCGCGCTTTTCGGCGCAACAGGTGGGAGATTACGGCCCGACACCACGGCGTGCCATTGAGGCCGTCGCAGAGCGCGTGTGTTCGTTCATCCCCATCGGAACCACTGTGTTCTTGTAGACACCGCACTCTGTGCGAATGTTCCCTGCGTGCCCAAAAAGAGCGAGGGCGCATCCACTGAAGAATGCGCCCTCACGTATTGCGATGGTTGATTGCTATTCAGGCAGAACCTCTCTGCCGTCGATGTTGAATTTCGCGCTGACGGCTGGTGCTGCGGTGTTGGGCTGACCGCCGCCGATTGACACGGTGTACTCGCCCTCAGCAATGATAGGTTCACCTGCTTCGCTCACCATGCTCAGATCGCGCGGCTTCAGCTGGAAGCTAACCTTCTGCGAAGCGCCGGGCTCCAGATGCAATCTCTGGAATGCGCGCAATGCCCGCAGTGGAGCGCCCTTTTCGTTTGGGAAGCTGAGGTAGAGCTGCGCGACTTCATCGCCCGCCACTTTACCCGTGTTCGTTACGGTGACCTCGAAGGCCGCCGGATCGCCCGCATGCACGGCATCCTTCGGCGCTACGAGATCGCTGTAGGCAAAGGTTGTGTAGCTCAGCCCGTAGCCGAAGGGATAGAGCGGCGCGCCAGCAAAGTAGCGATAGGTGCGGCCGCGCATGAAGTAGTTCTCAAACGGCGGCAGTTGATCGACGCCGGTGTAGAACGTGACCGGCAGACGGCCCGCCGGGTTATTGCGGCCCGAAAGCGTATCGGCAATCGCTGCGCCGCCTTCTTCGCCCGCATACCAGCTCTCGAGGATTGCGTTGGCGTGCTCCTTGGCCCAGTTCACCGAGAGCGCGCTGCCGTTGGCAAGCACAACGACCAGCGGCTTGCCGGTGGCGGAGAGAGCCTTCAACAAGTCCTCCTCAGGCTTGGGTAGATCAATGCTGGTGCGGTCGCCGCCCTTGAAGCCCGGCTCGCTCACCGTCATCTCCTCGCCTTCCAGTTCGCTTGTGATGCCTACGACAGCGACGATGACATCAGCGCTCTTTGCGGCCGCGATCGCCTCAGGCTGTGGAGCTGGATCGTACTTGGACCACACCAGCGAAGCGACGGGCTTGGGCACTCCAATTTGGCCGTATTCCACGACAAGCTTCGCTGGGATTCCCTTCACCAGGTGCACGCGGCCGATCTTGGTCTCCGGCGTGGCGGCGCCCCAGTTCATGGTCACATCCTTGCCGTCCAGCGAAATGCGGAAGAAACCTGCAGCGTTGAGACCAAGGTTGTAGTCGCCCGTTTCAGGTGCGTTGAGATACGCTTCCCAGCGAATGCCCACCGGTCCCTTGCCCGCAACTTCCGCCGGCAATGACAGTGCGGCTACATCGATGGTCTTTTCCACGCGCGTGGCCAGAACCTTCGGCTTGGCCGTGGGGTTGGTCAGATCCATGCCGCTCATCTCGGAGTAGCTGGCCTTTGCGCCGGGCTTGCCGTCGCTGGTCAGCGCGCTCGCGGGCACGGGCGCAGCACGCTTGCTCAGGAACTGCGTGCCTTCCACATACTGAATCGTCGCCTGTGGGAACTCCGCTTTCATGCCTTCGAGCACTGAGACGGTGTGCGTAGGAATGCCGTTGTAGTTGCCGAGCAGAAACTTCGTCTGATCGGCAAGCGGACCGACAAGCGCGATCTTGACGCTGGGAGTCTTGAGTGGCAACACGCCATCATTCTTGAGCAGCACCATGGTCTCGTTGGCGAGCTTGCGTGCCAGGGCGCGGTGTTCCGCGCTGTCCAGTTCCTTCTCGTCGATCTTGGAGTAAGGCACCATCTCTGGCGGGTCAAACATGCCAAGCTTCATCCGCGCGGTGAACAGGCGCGTCACAGCCGTGTCAACTTCACTTTCCTTCAGCAGGCCCTGCTTAACGGCATCGAGATAGGGTCGGTAGTCGCCGTCGTCGGCGCGCTTGGCAAAGAAGTCGGCGCACTCGTTGTCCATGCCGCGGCGCAGCGAGAGCCCTGAGGCCTCCGGTTGTGCAGGTGTAAAGTTGTGGCCTGCGTAAATGTCGATGACCGCGCCGCAGTCGGAAACGACGTAGCCCTTGAAGTCCCATTTGCCGCGCAGTTGGTCCTCCAGCAAGAAGTGATTGGCGCAGGCGGGCTGGCCGTTGATCGAGTTGTAGGCGCACATTACAGAGCCGGCCTTGCCTTCAGTTACTGCGGCGCGGAATGCGGGCAGGTAGGTATCAATCTCGTCGTGCTTGCTGATCGGCACGTCGATCGAGTGACGCGAGGGCTCCGGGCCGCTGTGCACTGCGTAGTGCTTGGGCGTGGAGATGGTGCGATAGTAGTGCGGGTCGTCGCCCTGCATGCCGGTTACAAAGGCCACGCCCATGCGGCCCGTGAGGAACGGATCTTCGCCGTAGGTCTCCTGCCCGCGGCCCCAGCGCGGGTCACGGAAGATGTTGATGTTGGGAGCCCAGAAGTCGAGGCCTTCAAAAATGTCGCTGTGGCCCGCGCGAACCGCCTGCACGTGTTTGATGCGTCCCTCGGTGCTGATGGCGACGGCCATCTGGTGAATCGTTGCAGGGTCAAACGTGGCGCCCAGGCCGATCGGCTCAGGAAACTCCGTCGTTCCATTGACTGCAACGCCGTGCAGCGACTCGCTCCACCAGTCGTAGGCAGGTACGTTGAGCCGCGGAATGGCGCGCGCCTGGTTAACGAGCTGGCTGGCCTTCTCTTCGAGCGTCATGCGGTGCACCAGGTCCGCGGCGCGCTGCTCGGCCGGCAGGCTGGTGTCGAGATAGGCAGGCTTCTGGGCGTCCTGAGCATACGCGGCGCCGGCAGTTGCAAAGCAGGCCAACGCGGCCGCGGCAAGTCGCAATCCAAGGTTGTTCATGGGGTTCCCCTCCGGCAGGGTGCTTCTTTACGGCGTTCAGATCGCGCCAATGACCACCTGCCCTACGGGAGGCAACGCTAAAGCCCGGTGCGCGGTCTGTCAAGAGGGATCTTCGCACGAATAGGTTCTAAAAAATCGCTTTATGTTAATGATGCACGCTAAGGAGTCGGCTGCGGATGTAACCTTGTGCGTCGAACCCGCGTAAATGCAGATAGAGATGGGAAGAGGCGATGGAGATTGCAGCCAGTGACGTTCTGGAGGAGTTCCGGCGCGGCAACCCTGCGACCTTCGGAACTGCATTCGAAGTGCTCTTCCGCTCGCATCAGCGTGCGGTTTACGGGTGGATCTTGCGATTGGTTCGCAATCCGACCGTGGCCGAAGACCTAACCGTGGAAACGTTCTGGCGCATCCACCAGGCGCATGCACGGTTTGACCCGGCAAGGGGATTCGAAGCGTGGGCGCGCACGATTGCGACGCATGCGGCGCTGGACTGGATGCGGGCGCAACGGCACGAGACGGGCTTGCCCTCGGATGTGTCCGCACCGATACCAGGCGATCCAGCAGTAGCTGAAGAGATTCGCCGCAAGACAGCGCATGCGTTTGCCCGATTACCGCCCAAGCTGCGTGTGGCGGCTGTGCTGGCGGTAGTGGAGGAAATGCCGCACAGAGAAATCGCAGACGCCTTGGAGATTACGGTTGCGGCCGTCAAAGTTCGCGTGTTTCGCGCACTGCGACTACTGCGAAGAGACTTGGAAAGGCAGGGAATCAAACCATGAACGAACGCGAAGACGAGCTAATGCGAGCGCTTCTCAGGCAGTCTCTGCCGCAAGTGGGGGAAGTGGAGCCGGCACGCAATTTGTGGCCGGCCATGCAGCTGCGGATGGAAGTGCGGTGGACGTCGCCACCGTGGTTTGACTGGGCGCTGGCGGTCGGAGTCGCGGCCTTCGGCTTCGTTTTTCCCGCCGCGATCCCGGTTCTGCTGTATTACCTGTGAAGGCGTGGGCGCATCAACCCGCGGGAGGTGAGGTCGTTATGAATGCACATCCATATCTGCGAGCATTTCTGGCGGGAGCATTTGTGCCCACTCTGATATTGCCGTTGATGCTCATCGGCTTTATCGTGCTGCGCCTGGGACTCCAGGTTCCATTTCCTATCGAGCGCGGACTCGTATTTCCCATGGCGCTGGTGCCGTGTCTGTGGGCGCTGTGGAACATGCTGTGGCTTGGCTCACATGCGCGCACGCATCTGGCCGTTGGCCCGCACGGTGTAGTGCTGCCGCTGCTGCTTCTGCCAGCAGGAACGGTGGCCGCTTCGTGTTCAGGGTTGCTGAAACTGGGCGCTGGTGGAGTGACGTGGTTCGAAGCGTGCTACGTTTCGTATCCGCTCATCGCGTTTGTGTTCGCCTGTGTTCTGGCCGCCTACTACCTGTTGTGGAAGTATGTGGTGGGCTTTGTGAACCGAGTGCTGGGCATCGCGTGATGAGAGATTAAGCTCCGGGCTCGAAGAAGTCCTTCAGTCCTGCGCGCTCCGCATGTGCGGCCATGGAGGCCTGAATCTCGAGTGCCAGCGCAAGCGCGTTGCGTCCCTGTCGCGCAGTTACGCGCGGGGCAGTGCGCTCGCGGACTGAATTTAGAAATGATTCTATCTCGAGCCGCAGTGGCTCGCCCGGGGCGACCGTCGGCTTGACGAAGGAGAGGCCCGGCCCGGCGGCCGACTGGCCCACGCTAGCGGCCAGTTGTGCAAGCGCAGCCGGATCGATGCGGCCGCCTTCGAGCGCTGCGGCAATCTCCTGCGGCACGCTGCCGTCGAGGCGGATGACGAGCAGGTCGCGGCGCGCATAGTCGATCGAGACGTACTGGCGCGGCTCAAAGAAGCGCAACTTGCGCACGCGTTCAGTGGAAACGCGCGAGGCAGTGAAGTTGGCAACGCAGCCTGACTCAAACTCGACGCGGACGTTGGCTATGTCCACGCGCGGTGAGAGAATCGGCAGGCCCACAGCGCGCACTTCGCGCACCGGCGAGTTGGCGAAAGTAAGCACGATGTCGAGGTCGTGAATCATAAGGTCCAGCACGACATCCACATCGAGCGCGCGCGGCGTAAAGATCGAGAGCCGGTGTGCCTCAAAGAACATGGGCCGGCGCAGCTGTGGCTGCACGGCCAGCACGGCTGGGTTGAAGCGTTCCAGGTGTCCCGGCTGCAAGATACGGTTCTTTTTTTCGGACAGCGCCACAAGCTCATCGGCTTCAGCGAGCGTAGCTGCCAGCGGCTTTTCCACCAGGAGATCGAGCCCGGCATCGAGCAGAGCCGAAGCCACCGCGTGGTGATGCATAGTGGGGACAGCCACGCTGGCCGCGTCCAAATGCAGGTCTGCCGCGAGCAAAGCATCCGGCGTGGCAAAGACCGGAATGCCATACTGCTCAACGGCTCCCGCAGCGCGCGCGGGATCGGGCTCTAGTGCGGCAATAAGCGCCACAGGCAGACCGGCCGTCTCAAGTTCGCGGTAGACACGAAGATGGTTGCGGCCAAAGGCTCCTGCGCCGGCGACGGCAACGCGCGTTATGGGCTTTCCAGCTATTGTGCAGCCCCTTTTCCTTCCACGGCCTTCAGGCAGCGCGAGTAGAGCTCGAGCAACTGGTTCACATGCTCTTCCGGCTTGGGGGCGGCGGCACCGCTGAATCCGGTGGAACCGGCAGCGGGACGGCCCACACCGGTGGTGCCGGCCAGAAACTTGAGTAGATCGAGGGCGATATCTTCGTTGCGGCGGGCGCCGAGGCCCGCGGTGCTGAGAGCGTCCATGCGGCAATGTTCTCCGAAAAGGATGCTAACAGAAAGAGCGCATGCGCTGCCCGTGCCGGGTGTCTGAGTGCCAGAGCGCGATAGTCTGGAATTGCAATGCGCACAGCATATATCGGAATGGGGGCGAACCTTGCCAGCGTAGCCGGGCCGCCGGCAGTCACGTTGGCTGCGGCCGCTGCCCGTCTGGCTACGCTGGGGCGCGTAGTGCGGCGATCAGCGCTCTACTCAACTGCCCCCGTGGGCTACACCGAGCAGCCGCGTTTTACGAATGCCGTGATTGCGCTTGAGACGAAGCTCTCTCCATTTGAACTTCTCGGAGCACTATTGATGACTGAGCGAGAATTTGGTCGTGACAGGACAAACAGCTTCGCCAACGGACCGCGGACGCTCGATCTAGATATTCTGCTGATAGGAGACTTGGTACTCCACGAGGCTGCGCTCGAAATTCCCCATCCCCGTCTGGCCGAGCGCGCGTTCGTACTGGTCCCGCTTTATGAAATTGCGCCGCAACTTTTTGTTCCCCGCCACAACGTAACCGTGGCGCAGCTGCTAGACCGACTGAGGCAACATAGCCAAGGCGATGCGAATGCGGTGGTGCTGGTGGACGGCGACGCTTGGCACACGACCGAGCCGAAGGCCCGGTAGAATCGATCTGTGAGCCTCAAGTTCAATCTGATGCAGGAAACCAGAGCCGGCGGACGCCGCGCGCAGATCGATTTGCCGCACCAGACGGTGGAGACCCCGGTATTCATGCCGGTGGGCACGGCCGGCTCGGTCAAGGCTGTCGCGCAGGATGTGGTCGAATCCCTGGGCGCGCAAATCATCCTCGGCAACACTTATCACCTTTATTTGCGGCCGGGCCACGAGGCTATCCGACGCATGGGCGGGCTGCATCGCTTTATCAGCTGGCCGCGCGCCATGCTTACGGATTCGGGCGGTTTCCAAGTTTACAGTCTGGCGCAGCTGCGTAAGGTCACGGACGAAGGCGTGCGCTTCCGTTCGCATCTGGACGGCAGTAGCCACTTCTTCACGCCAGAGCACTCGATGGACGTGCAGATCGCGTTGGGCGCGGACGTCGCTATGGCCTTCGACGAGTGCACTGAGTATCCTGCCACCCGCGAGCGCGCAGAGGAGAGCCTTCGGCTGACGATGGCCTGGGCGCAGCGGTCGCTCGATTACTTCCGCGTGCACCAGCACGAGGTGGCATGGCGCGAGGAGTTCGGCGGTCGCACGCAGAGCCTGTTTGGTATCGTGCAGGGGGGCATGTATACAGATCTGCGCAAGGAGAGCGCCGAGCGGCTCGTGGAGATGAACTTCGACGGTTACGCTATTGGTGGACTGAGCGTCGGCGAGCCCCGCCGGGCTACGTTAGAAGTGATTGCAGAGGTACTGCCGCTGCTGCCAAAGGACAAGCCGCGCTACGTGATGGGCGTCGGCTACCCGGACGAGATTGAGCGGTACGCGCGCATGGGCATCGACATGATGGACTGCGTACTGCCCACGCGTGCTGCGCGCCACGGCCTCTTGTTCACTAGCGAAGGGCGCGTCAACATCAAGAATCGCCAGTTTGCGGAAGATCAGAATCCGCCGGACCCTACATGCGATTGTAGGGTTTGCCGGCGTTACACGCGCGCCTATCTGCGGCACCTGATGCAGGCGGGCGAGCCACTCGCTGGCACGCTGAATTCGATCCATAATCTCGCGTTTTATCTTGGCATCATGCAGCGGGTGCGTCGAGAGCTGGCGGCACCCGCCGATGCTTCAGCAGGTGCAACTGCTCGCTGACGCGTTCGAACACGCCGATCCAGTCACCGGATTTCTGCTGACGGAAGAGGCGGGCGGTTGGATACCACGGCGTCATTTCGATGCACTGCATCCAGCGCCAGTCGGCCAGATGCGCCAGCAGAATCCACACGGGCTTGCCCATGGCGCCTGCCAGGTGTGCAATCGAAGTATCGGTCGTGATCACCAGGTCGAGCGTCGCGACCAGCGCAGCAGTTTCGGCCAGGTCGCGGTCGCGGCTTGAGCCATCGTGCACGCAAACGTCTGGGGGCAGCTCCGCGAGTTGCAGCACAGCGTCACCCTTCTGCAGAGAGATCCACGTGATGCCCGGCGTACGCAACAGCTGCCCGAGTGTAGGAAGGCGCATCGAGCGGCGGAAGTCGGCGCGGTAGCGCGGGTTGCCAGCCCAGGCAATTCCGACGCGCAGTCCGGAGGTGGGAAAGAGAGCCCGATTTTCTGCGATCAGAGCAGGTTCAGCGGCGAGGTATGCGCCAACCCAGGGAACAGTATCCGGCGTGGTGCCGAAGACCGCGGGCAAGCTCATCAGTGGGCACTCGAGGTCAAAGGCGGGCGGCTTGACGCCAAGCTGTGCCACAATGGCCTGTCCGCTGCGCACCACGGCGAGAGACTCAACCAGGCGCATGGCCGGTTCATGCACTTGCAACACAAGACGGCCACCGAGCGTTGCTACTAGCGGCGCATAACGGCAGAACTGAATGGTGTCTCCCAGCCCCTGCTCGGCGTGGAGCAGGATGCGTCGGCCTTCGAGCGGCCCGCCCTGCCAGCGCGGCTGTTGGAGTGCACGGGCGTGCGTGTCACGTCGCGAAAGCGCAGTCGCGACTCATAGCGCGGCCAGCCGTCGCGCCAGTGGCCCAGACGCAGTTCCGTGAGCGCAAGGTTGTAAGACGCGCCGGGGTTATGCGGATCGCGTGCGGCCGCGGCGCGGTGCGCGTCGAGTGACTCCGCGTACCGTCCGAGGTCCATCAGGCTGTTGCCGCGATTGCTGGTCGCTGCAAGGCAACCAAGCGACTCGGCGCGGAGAAAGACGTCCACGGCATCGGTGAAGCGCTCCTCGATATGCAGCAGGATCCCCTCCATATTGATGGCTTCAGGGTTGGCAGGCTCTCGCGCAAGAGCCTTGCGCAACCACTGCCAGGCTCCGTCCAGATCGCGCTCGTCCGCGCGCAATTGGCTCCACGCAATTAGTGTATTGGTGTTTTCCGGATCAACAGTGAGCGCCTTGCGCAGATAGGCCTCTGCCTGGTCGGCCAGACGCAGTTCGCGCTTGAGCAGGGCCAGGTTAATCCAGCCGGCAATCATGTCAGCGCGCAGCGCAACGGCTCGCTCCAGTGCAGCCTGTGCCGATACCTCGCGGCCGTCTTCGCGTAACAGGCAGCCCAGATTCATCCACGCAGCGGCAAAGTCCGGCCGGAAAGCAATGGCGCGTCGGTAGCGAGCTTCAGCCGCGCGGGTGCGTCCCAGCCGCGCCAGAACGCAGGCAGCCGCAAACTCCGCCTCGGCCAGGCGCGGAGCAAACACCAAGGCCTGTTCGTAGCTTGCCAGAGCTTCCGCATGGCGGCCAAGGAAGGCCAGCGTGTGGCCCATGCCCATGTGGGCGGCGGGCAGGGTGGGGTCGCGACGCAGCGCGAAATCATACTCCCAAAGAGCCTGCTTGGCGTCGCCGCCCGCAAGCCGCAGTTCGCCGAGTCCCAGCCGCGCCAGAATGCTCATGCCGTCCAGTGCAACGGCCTCGCGATAAGCGTGCTCTGCATCGTCACAGCGGCCGACAGATTTGAGCGCCTGTCCCAGCGTCACCCAGGCTACGCCGAAGCGGGGTGCTGCAGTAACGGCAGCTTGCGCCAACTGAACGGCAGCCTGCGGCTGCTGGCTGGCGATGGCCACAAGACTCATCCCGACCAGAGCGTCAGGACGCGTTGGGTTGAGTTCCAACGCGTCCTGAAAACCCAGAGCTGCTTCGGTCAGACGGCTGGTGAGCGGTGTGGCTGTGGAGGCGAACATGGTCACAAAATCCGCTGCAAACCGGTGTCCAACGCGCCCCGGACAGAATAAGAGATTTCTTACTGATCGAGGTGTCTTGGCGCACTGGTTGAATGTGCAGACCCTACTTGAGCAGATGCTTGACGAAGAAATCCGCCATGATGTGATTGGCTTCGATTGCCTCTGGAAGTTGCGGGTCATACCAAAAGGCGTGCGGCAACGCATCGTAGACCACCAGTTGCGCGTCAACGCCCGCATTCCGATACGCGCGATGCAGGTTGACCGTGCCGCTCAGCAGCAGATCGCGGCCGCTGGTGATAAACAGCGTAGGCGGCAGACCGCGCAGGTCGCCGTAGATCGGCGAAAGAATTGGATCTTTCGCGTCGGTTGACGCAACGTAGAAGGGATCGTGTGCTCCAGGTTCTGGAGTGTCAAGGTGGCCAGCCAGGCCGCGCAGCGCATACATGGCGATCGAGTCGCCAGTCCGCGCAAAGTCTCCCATGCCACTGAAAATGCCGAGCGCTGCCGGCAGCGGCAGTCCAAGTTGCCTGAGCTTCGCTGCCACCTCCGCGGTCAGAATGGCTCCGGCTGAGGTGCCATAGATGACGATGTGTTCGGGCTTGTAAGTTTTCAGTAGCTCCATGTAAACAGCAACGGAATCGTCGACGGCTGCCGGAAACGGATGCTCGGGCGCAAGACGATAGAGAACCGCGATCACCTTGATCCGTGCATAGCTGGCAATCGGAATCGACTCGGTATCGGAGCCGGAGTCTGAGTTGAACCCACCGCCGTGTAGGTTAAGCAGAACCTTGTCACCGTTGGCCTCAGGCATACCTTTCGGGGTGACAATGTGCACTGGAACGCCGGCGATGGTCGCGTCAACAAGCGTATTTGGACAGAGCTTGGTCCACTCCACACGGGCCCGTGCGGTGTAGGCGTCCGTCAGTCGACGACGTTCTTCCAGCGACTGCTGCGGGCCCTGGTCCGGTTCCGCGCGGCCAACAGCCAACTGTGCCTGCGGACTGATAGTCTGCGGCACCGGTACCACGCGCGTGACGTGCGCCGCGCCCTGCGCATCGATGTAGCTTGTGTCGCGGCTAGGCGCATCGGTGGCGGTGGTTGGTGCGGGCGCAGCAGTTGGCTGCTGCGCGGCCTGCGCGGTACAGTCGGTGAGAAGGAAAACAGCAGCGGTGTAGCGGAACATATGAAATTCCTCCGGAACATTCGCGCCCGGCGTGCTGGTGCGGTTGCGGGTCGGGACCAAGATAGCAGAGGCGCGTAATACGGCTGCCAATGAACAGACAGAAATCGCCCCTGCGAGCCTGGAGGCCGATCGCAGGGGCTTTGTGTGGAGCCACGCTTAGCGCTGCTGCAGGCTCGGGTCCTGAGACGCGTTTGCGTTGTCTTCGGTGATGCGTACTGAGTGCTCGAGGCGGAAGGTAAGCATCGTCTCGGCGGGCAGCACAATCTGCTTGTTGCCGGTGAACGCTGCGCCAGCAGTGCCCGCGCCGCCGCCGGCCAGAGCGCCGATCGCCGCGCCCTTGCCACCGCCGGCCAGCCCGCCGATAAGCGCGCCAAGGCCCGCGCCACCGCCAATGAAGCCAGCCGAGCGCTTGCCCTTGCCTTTCTCCGCGTGGCTGATTGAGGTAGTGGACACCGGATAGGTGCCCCAACGCGTACGCACGCTGTCCAGGCGGATCGACAGCAGTGCGCCACCCTTGAACTTGCCTAGCGGCTTCGCGTCGATGACCGTTCCCTCGGCGCGTGCACCCTTGGGAATGATCACTTCGCCGTTCTGCATTACGTCTTCTGCGACCGTGGCGCTGAACGCTTGGCCAGGTTGCGAGATCTGGGAACCGAGGTCGGAGTCGAGACGCACAGGCAAGCTGGTCTCTGCCGGCAGTTCAATTACCACGGGCGGTGGTGGGGTTGCCGGAGCGGCCGCTCGGGTGGGCGAGTTCCCGGTGCTAGGTGCCCCCGCGCCGGACGAAGCCGCCGGCTGTCCATTCTGCGCATTCTGGTCTGTGGAGGGAGGTGTGCTGGACTTGCAGCCGCCCAGCGAGAGCGTAACGGCCAGCGCAACTACGCCAACCCAAAAGAAATTCCGCTTTGAATTCATGCTTTCTACTCCTTATAGGTCTCGATCCGTGCAGGCACAGTTCCGCAAAGCTGATTCGGCCGGGATCTGTGCCGCACGATTCGCTTGTTTCGAATGATCCAGCCTGACGTTGTTGTCCATCCAAGGCGAAGACGGCAAACAGTTACAAAACAGTAGTCGATCAGGGGAAGCATTCCTGCAATGGCAGTAGGCCTTGCAGGGCACACCGGGAAGGCAGTCGACACCTCCGGATTCCTGTGTGGTTCCTATTATGACCTGCTGCCCCCAGGGAAACGCTCAAAAATACTTCTGAAATTACCAAATGCGGTGTAACACCCAGCAACTACCATGTCTCTGTTCCCTTAAGGGCGCTTGGATCATACGATGCACTTTCGACGAACTACGTTTCTTGCCGCAGTGGGGGTAGTCTGCCTGGGGCCATGGCTGCCAGCGCAGACAACGCCGGATACGGGCGTGCTGAGCCTGAGAGACGCTGTCGTTCTGGCGCTGGAAAAGAGCCCGGATCAGCGAATTGCGGCAGCCGACCTGGCAGAAGCGCACACCACGGCGCGCCAGTCGAGGACCACTCTTCTGCCCAGCTTGTGGTTCGACGAAACCATCACGCGTGGCAACGATCCGGTGTACGTGTTCGGCACAAAGCTACGGCAGCAGCGCTTCACGCAGAGCGACTTTGCGCTGAACAACCTCAATCGTCCCACGCCAATCAACAACTTCACAACCCGGCTCAGCGGAAGCTGGATGGCCTTCGACTTCTGGAAGACGGAATTCGCCATCCGGCAAGCCGACTTGCAGCAGGCTAGCGCCGCGGCGGCTTCCACGCGCACCGGGCAGGAAACGGTGCATCGCGTCGTCGCGGCGTATGAAGCCGTTCTGCTGGCGGCCCGGCAGATAGAAGTGGCGCAACATCAGGTGGAGACGGCAGAGGCCTTGCTGGCCGCCAGTAGCAGCCGCGTGGATGCGGGCATGGCCGTCGACTCCGACCGGCTCTCCGCGGCAGCGAACTTGGCTGCGCGGCAGCAGGAGCAGATCGCTGCCGAAGGTGCCCTGGCGATTGCATGGGCGGAACTCGAGCAGGCCGCAGGTGCGCCGATTCCTGAAGTTCGTCGTGCCGCGCGGCCATTTTCCGTGCAGCGGTTCACGGCCCCACCCCTGCTCGATGCCGTTACTCAGGCGTTGAATATCCGCCCAGACCGTGCCAGCCTTCTGCGGCAGCAGGAAGCGGCACACGCCGGTGTGCAGGCGGCACACTCGACCTTTGCTCCCGTCGTTAGCACATTCGGTTCATGGGAGGCGGACCGCGAATCGTTTGCGGGCTCGGGCGGCAACAATTGGATGGCCGGCGTTCAGTTGAAGATGGACATCCTGCCGATTGCGCGTCGTGAAGAGCTCGCCGTGGCGAAGACGGCCGTGCAACGCACCCAGGCCATGACAGATGCGGCCGACAACGCAATTCGGCTGGAAGTCACGCGTGCTTGGTATGCGCAGCAGACCGCTGGCCGCATGCTCGACGTGGCGCAGTCGGCCCAGGTGCAGAGCGAGGAAAGTCTGCGCATTCTGCGCAACCGCTACGACGCAGGACTGGCCACGGTAACCGATCTGCTGCATGCCGAAGATGCCGAGCGGCAAAGCACCGCGAATTACTGGCAAGCCGCTTTCCGCAACACTCTGACGTGGGCTGACCTGCGCTTTGCCATGGGCACGCTTACGGCGGACCATCTTGAGGACCTGCAATGAAGACACCCGCGCTTCAACTTTATCTTCCCGCCTTGGCGTGTGGCGTGCTCTGGCTGCTTGCCGGATGTTCTCCTCAGCCGAATCCGCATGCTGCCGCGCCGGTGGTCACGGGACTCTCCGTTGCACAGGCTACGCTGGTGCAAGTGCCGGAAGGAACCACGGCTGTGGGCACTGTGCATGCGCGCCAATCAGCCACACTTTCGGCGCAGGTGGTCGGCCGTGTCACCGCAGTGCTGGTGCACGAAGGCGACACAGTGCGTGCCGGGCAAATGCTTGTACGCCTGGATGAGGCAGCAGCCGGAGCCGAACTGGACCGTGCCCGCGCCGGCGTTGTGGGAAGCGAACAGCAACTCGCAGCCGCGCAAACGCAGGCTGCACTCGCTTCTTCCACGCTGGAGCGCTATAAGCAGCTGCGTGAGAATAAGAGCGTAAGCCCACAGGAATATGACGAGGTGGATCGACACGCGCAGACAGCTGCAGCTCAGGTTGAAACTGCCCGCGCACAGGTGGAAGCGGCGCGCGCAGCAGCAAGCGGAGCCAGAACAGCCTCCGGTTACACGTCTATCACCGCACCCTTCGCTGGGCTTGTCACGGGGCGTCACGTCGATCCGGGCGCGCTGGCGTCGCCTGGCATGCCGTTGGTGGATGTGGATCGTGCAGGCCCTTTGCAACTCCATGTGAGCGTGGATGAGTCGCTGCTGCAGATGCTGCGGCTAGGCGAAGCAGTGAATGTGGACATCGCCGCGGCATCGTCTGCTCCAATCCAGGGGCGCGTGGCACAGATTGTGCCTGCGGTCGATGCAGCAAGCCGTACCTTCCTGGTAAAAATCGATCTACCCGCATCTACTGGTTTGCGCGCAGGCATGTACGGTAGCGCGCAGATCGGCACCTCCAGCCGCAACGCGCTCATGATTCTGCTGGACGCGATCGTGACGCACGGCTCACTTCAGAGTGTGTGGGTGCTCAACGAAAGAGGAATCGCGTCTCTCCGCTATGTCACGCTGGGCAAAGCGCGGGCTGCAAATGTCGAGGTTCTATCGGGCATCAGTAACGGTGAACGTGTCGTGCTGGCCCCGGGTGACCGTGAACTCGGCGGCAGCCTCATCGAGGTCCGGCCATGAGTCAGTCGCGCGGCATCGCTGGCCGCGTAGCAAGCGCATTCATTCATTCCCGGCTCACGCCGCTCATCGTGGTGGCATCCCTCGCGCTCGGTTTGGGCGCGGTGATGCTCATTCCGCGTGAAGAAGAGCCGCAAATTGTAGTGCCCATGCTCGACGTCACGACCTCGATGCCTGGTGCTTCGCCCTCCGAGGTAGAGCAACGCGTCAGCATCCCGATCGAAAAGCTTCTGCGCGAACTGCCCGGCGTGGAGTATGTCTATTCGACATCGAGCCCCGGATCGAGCCTTGTCATTGCGCGCTTTCTCGTAGGCGTTCCTCAAGACGAAGCCCTGGTGCGCGTCTACAGCAAGCTCTATTCGAATACCGACCGCTTGCCGCAAGGCGCATCGCAGCCGATGATCAAGGCGCGCTCGATCGACGATGTCCCC